>DATKXF010000130.1:0-4706 GCA_035529155.1 Methanomassiliicoccales archaeon
GAATAATGGCCAGCACTCCAATTTTTCAACTAATATACTATCTTTTTCGATATTTATACTTGCACCTAGGACATTGATGAAGGAGTTCTTCGAATGAGTAGCCAGTATCCAATAATGGATATAATATAATTTATTTATAGATTTATATTTTTATCTCCTTTCTCGTAGTACTTTTCGGATTTCACAGATTTATAAACTTTTAGATGTCTGGGTATTATTTATTTGAGCTAATTTACAGCCATAAGTGGCCTTTTAAGCTATCCGACACAGTTTAATATTATCGAGTTTCGATAATCACGCATCTTCAGTGAGCCAGTGTAGAAATTAATTCCTCCATAAGTGGAGAAATTCAGCATAATATGCAAGAAAATACAATAAATCTTAACCCTGTTCAATATAAGGTAATTATTTCATGTTCTATAAAATAGCTTTACATTTGTAAAATATCCATTTGGATATGGGCCAGAGTGTCTCAGGCCCAGAAATCAATGGAATAATCTCAATATTGGAGCCGATCATCTTTCTTCAAATATTCTTCCTCGTATTGACGACATTGTTCTTAATAATTTCATAGAATCGGTCGGGAAAAACCGAAAAGATACACTTATCGAATTTCTCTTGAACGAAATCGATCAGATGAACGCTGGAATTCTCTTCAATCATTTCTTTGAAATACTATGAGTTGCAGAACTTATTTTACCTATTATTTCATTGAAACGCTGGGCTAAGGTTGAGAATATGACTACCACTAGCTTTGGAAGGGAACCTTCTTCACTATATGGTTACTTCACTTCTTTCTTCAGTTCCGCACCACTCCCTTCAAAGACTATACTTGTTCTCTATTTCGCCCTCTATCTGTTCACGCCACTCTTCGCCAATCCAGGTGGGTCCTCATCTGAACTGATTTCTGGACTTGGTTTTGGAATACTTAGTACAGTTCTCCTTTTCGCCGCGTTAGCCATTCTGATATTCAACCGCTCGCTCTTCGGAAAGCAGAGAATGATCGGAATGGCGGTCTTTCTTATCATGGTCTCTCCACTTACCGTACTTGCCGTCTCGATGTTGATAAGCACACTGGCAGGTGTTTCCGGCGTCCCCGTTCTTAGGGCGGCGTCATCTGCCCTGATCTTGATCCCGCTCATCTTCATGGTAACCATACTCTTTGAGGGGGTGCTCCATTATCATAACAGAGCAAGGGAACCACTCCTCCTGATGGCGTTTGCATTCATCTCCATCTTCCTCATGATGTACACATTCGCCACCATACTCTACATGAACAATCTGGTCGTAGACAATACCGGCAATTTCGTCTCATTCTACGATGTATTCTACTTCAGCGGAGTTACATGGACAACGGTGGGTTACGGTGACTATATACCCGAAGGAGTAGGGAAGGCGTTAGCCATCTTCGAATCCATGCTGGGATGGGTACTGATGTCCCTGATAACCGCGATATTCATAAGGATACTATCATCGGACTGAATCTAGTGATGGGGAAGAGCCCCTGGCATTCTCCGCTCTACAGAATCCGAAGAGGGCATTGAATCCTTTGTGGGCTCGGCATCCTCCGGCTTTTCGATGATGCTCTCAATGACGGGAGTGAAGGGATCGACCAGCGCGCCCGCGAATCCCATTTCGCGCATGGAGTCAAAATCCGATTCCCTCACACCTCCCCCGATCACCAGCTCGCAATCCGACCCCTCTAGCACCGATCCCATGTCCCAGGAGAATCCCTCCCTTACCCCCAGGCGCGTCAGGTCGATCAAGGCCACCCTGTCATACCCGATCCTGCCAAGGGCTCCTAGGAACCTCCTGAGGTCCTTGGGCCCGGCCCCCTCCCTGCTCCACTTGACATCCCTGTCTATGTAGGCGCAGGGAACACATCTGTCCGAGAGGTCGTAAATCTCCTCGAATATCTGGACCGAGGGACAACTGAGGGATCCGGCAACAGCATAGGAGATGTCCATGGCGAAGCTGTCGAACAGGTCCTGGATGTCCCCGATCCCCAGGTCAAGCCAGATCTTGTATCGATGCTTGATGAGCTTCTTGAGGGCGCTGAAGTTCGGCCTCCCGTCACATATGCCGGAGAGGTCCATCAGGAACATCTCCTGTGCGTTGTACCTCTTCCCGGATACCGCATTCCAGTAGTCAGAGAATGGAACACTGAATTCAAGGGGTTCCAGACAACCACCGTTCCACCGGACGTTGACCACCCTTGCCACCTTGCCTATAGGCAGTTCCAAGGGCCCCATGGTGAAGAGAGGGGCGGTGTTGAGGGGCACGATGGGGACCCTGAGGAACTCCTTGGTGATGGGCTCATCCAACTCGTCCTTGGAGGTTTTGAAGTCCTCCACTTCGTAGCTCGTGTGGAAATCCAGTGGGACAGAGGTCTTGCCGCAGTCCAGACAGTTGTAGCTGCCGTCCTTATTGTCAAGATGGGCCATAGGTCCTCCGAAAAGTATCTTGGGCTCGATATTCCTGGAGCCGCAGTGGGGGCAGGCCCTTATCCTCCCTTCTTCCTGACTCATCGGGGCAACGAAGGAGGCCACCGGTCATAATCTTTTCGAAGGGATCAATCGGTAAAGAGCCCACAATCCTAGTCCTCGTGAGGGTAGCGCTCTTGCCTGAAAGCTCTCGGGCATCGAAAGAGGAGATCTCGTTTAAGAGCTCGTCCTCCTTGTCATCCCAAGAGGGTCCTGAGTCATTGCAGAAAGGACCCCCCACCTTTCGCGGGAAGGTCGTCATCCTCGACCAGGTGCATGTTTTCTTATCATGTCCCGTCTAGATATCCCTTCCCAGGAGGTTACCCATTCTTTAAAGATAGTCGAGGGAACACATCAGTTTAATATGTCGGGTTCAGAATTCCAATATCATGAGAAGGCTGGCGGTGGTCGGGGGTTCGGGCCTCGTGGGAAGCCACCTGGTCGACGAGGCGGTCGGCAGGGGCATGGATGTCCTGGGCACCTTTCATGTCAATGAAATCCATGAGGATCGCTTTACCAGGCTTGACATTTTGGACGAGGACCAGGTCCTCGGAGTTCTGAAGGACTTCGGACCGGACGGCGTCATCCTGACCGCCTCGGTAAGCGACGTGGACCAGTGCGAACGGAATCCGGAGATGGCATGGAATGTCAACGTTGAGGGAACACTGAATGTGGCTGAGGTATGCAAGAGACTTGAATGCCCGCTACTCTTCATCTCTTCCGACTATGTCTTTAACGGGCTGAGGGATACCCCATACCGGGAAGGGGATGTGCCTGATCCCATCAACATCTATGGGCGAACCAAACTGGAAGGGGAACGATTAGTGCTAGACGCATCACCTCGGAACATCGTCTGCAGAGTCTCAGTGGTCTTCGGATGGCCGGGTATATATTTCCGCGACAACATCGTCCTCAAGGTCCTCCGCAAGCTGAGATCTGGAGAGGCATTATCGCTTTTCAATGATCAGTGGAATACTCCCACCTATGCCCCCAGGGCCGCTTTCCTCATGCTTGATCTATTGGCCAAGGACCGAGGGACGATCTCGATGTTTGAGAGCGAGGATAAGGGAATATTCCACCTGTCCGGTGGGGAGTGCGTCTCCCGCTATGAGATGGGTAGGCTGGTAGCTGATGTTTTCGGCCTTGATGAAACCCTCATCCGACCGATATGCATCAAGGAAGCTGGGATGTCAGCGCCAAGGCCCACGATGTCCTGTCTCTCAGTGGCAAAGGTGGAAGCAGAATTAAATACGAGTATACCCTCGTTGAGGGAAGCACTTGAGGATATGCGTTCTAAGGAGGGAGAGAGCTGAAGGGACTCATACTTGCCGGGGGAACTGGAACAAGGCTCAGGCCGCTCACCCACACCGGGCCGAAGCAGCTTATTCCAATAGCCAACAAGCCGAACATCCTGTACTGTTTGGAGGACCTCAGGGATGGTGGAATTACCGATATCGGCGTGATTTTGGGTGAGAACATGCCCGACAAGGTGAGGGCACTCCTTGGCGATGGTTCGAAATATGGGGTGAAATTGACTTACATAGTCCAGGGGGAGCCAAAGGGGATAGCCCACGCCGTGGGATGTGCGAAGGAATTCATGGGCGAGGAGCCCTTCTGCGTCTATCTCGGAGATAACATACTCAAGGGCGGCATTCATTACATGAAGGAGAGGTTCGAGAACTCGGACTTGGAGGCCCTGGTCGCCCTTTGTGAGGTGGACGAGCCTCAGAAGTTCGGCATTGCAGAACTGGACGAGAACGGTGAGATCAAATCCATCGTGGAGAAGCCCAAGGAGCCCAAGAGTAATCTCGCCATGATCGGCATATACTTCCTAAGAAAGAGCATCTTTCCCATCATCGCCGACCTCAAACCTTCTTGGAGGAATGAGCTGGAAATCACTGAGGCCATAGATGGTGTCAGAAAGAAATACGGCCGTGCGGAGGCGATGCTGGTCAAGGGATGGTGGAAGGACACCGGAAAGCCAGAGGATATAATTGTCGCCAATCACCTGGTCCTTGAGGATCTTGAGAGAAAGATTCTGGGCACAATTGAGGAAGAGGTAACGATCCGTGGACGTGTCTCCATAGGCGAGGATACAGTGATCAAGAAGGGGACAGTCATCAGGGGGCCCGTGATCATCGGTGGTGGATGCGTGATAGGTCCAGACACCTATGTGGGCCCCTATACTTCAATTGGGGACAATGTGACCATCACTGGTGGGGA
>DATKXF010000131.1:0-7745 GCA_035529155.1 Methanomassiliicoccales archaeon
AACTATGCGGGATGCGAACAGAACCTTATCGAGGCCAGCGTGAACAGCGATGTAAAGGTAATGGACATGGGAGAATTCATATTACTGGTCATGGGCGAGGAGATTTCCCCTGACGATGAGGTCATGGTGAGAAGGTTGAATAGAGTCTATTCCAAAGCGATAAATGGCTATGAGATACCGAGCTGATACGCAACGTTTAAGTAGTGCTTATGAGACTGCGGGTTCCAAGTGACGGGAGAAATCCCGTTGGAGATGTGCCCGAAAGGGTGAATCCATAAACGCCGCACAGGCGGCAGGTGATACTATGGCCAAAGAGATGGTTGACCAGACCAACGAAGAGACGGAGGGCCAGTCAGCTCCCTCCGGGAAGAGTTTTTACAGTTACATTACGGACGCCTGGAACGATCCCAAGAACTCCTATGTTAAGAATCTGCAATGGGAGAGGCGTATCGAGTGGAGGAAGGAAGAGAACTTCCTGCGGATAGAGCGACCTACCAGATTAGACCGGGCAAGGCGACTCGGCTACAAAGCCAAGCAGGGATATGTGCTGGTAAGAGGTAGGGTTCGAAAGGGGTCGTTGAGGAAGAGGCAGATAAAGGGTGGTAGAAAACCCAAGAGGAAGGGCATCAACAAGATCACTGCGGGCAAGAACCTCCAGAGGATCGCGGAGGAGAGAGCCTGCAAGAGGTATCCAAACCTCGAGGTGCTTAACTCATACTGGGTCGATAAGGATGGTAAGTACGAGTGGTTCGAGATCATAATGATCGATCCTCATCATCCAGTGATCAAGAGCGATCCAAAGATCAATTGGATCTGCACTGGAAAACACAAGGGAAGGGCATATCGCGGCCTTACCTCCGCTGGAAAGAAGGGTCGAGGCCTTCGCAACAAAGGCAAGGGAGCCGAAAAGATACGACCCTCGATCGGGGCACATGACAGAAAGGGCAAGTGATCAGGCCTGGATGGCCTTCAGCCTTTCATCGATCTCCCGATCATCCATACCCACCAGTGGGAAGAATGATGGTAATGGAGAATGAATTGCTGTGATCCTCTCCACCTCACGGAACGTGTATCCGTACACCGTGGCCAGGGCTCCCCATCTGTGTACCAAGTACTCCTGATTTGATAGAGGTTCCACCCTAAGGTTGGGATCCCATCTCCTGAGGGTGAGCACCAAAGACTCGTCCTCGGTGACAACTGACACCTTGCAACCACGCTTCATCATCAGCCATGCGGCCAGCAGGTCCCTCTCTTGGCTAGCCAAGGCCACTACCTTGCCTTGGCTTCCCATAGGTAGCCCCCCTGGTCCTGGAATGAACCTGTGGAAGATGAAGGCTCTTGCACCCCTTACCTCCACGAATACCTCGACGTCGGGTTTTTGAAGATTGACACTGACGCCCTTATCCTGGTTCGCAGTCCATATCGCCGAACCGACCTCGCGGTTGATGTCCATGGAAGAGAAATCATGAACCCCTTCCCGTCTAGCCCTCACTGCGAAGCTCTGTCCTTCACCTATCAGGGTAGTGGAGAACTCAGCAGTCTTACTCTTGATGTCATCCATAGTCGCCTTGCATTGTAGGACAGGGCTGAGCGAGGCCACTCCAAACACCATGGAGATCGCCTTCATGGCACTCTCCTCGTTGTCCGATCTAACGTATACCCTTCCGGACTCGGTGGAGATGAGCCCCTCCACCCCCACCGATGCAAGGGCGCCCATCATGTTGTCAATCAGTATTCTCTCGAACCTTTGCCGGACGGGACGGCTCTTAAGGCCCATTTCGGCGTAGCGAACGATGATAAGGTCCACGGGGTATGATTGCCCCTAACAATAATACATTTTTGCCGTGTCGGAAACCATATCTACCGCTAGTCTCATGAGTTGCCCTCGTTTGGTAGGTGGTCAATGGACATCATAATATTCGCGGGCATTTTGATAATGGCACTTCTAGCCGGCATCCTTGGTTCCCTGCTTGGCTTAGGAGGGGGGGTGATAATCGTTCCAGGACTGGTACTGATCTTCGGACTTCCCATCCAGGAGGCCATAGGGGCATCACTGGTAGCAGTCATCGCAACTTCCACTGGTGCAGCATCCTACTATGTCCAGGAGGGTCTGAGCAACATCAGGTTGGGAATGTTCCTGGAGACCGCCACGACCCTAGGTTCTGCGATCGGGGCCATGCTTGCCATCTACATGGACCAATCGCTACTGGCAGTGGCTTTCGCTGCACTCTTGATCTACAGCGCTATTCACATGATCCGGCGACCGGAAAGACTAGCTACCCCTGACGAGGAGTCTCCGAGCTTCCCGGAGCTTTCTGCCAGCTACCTCGACAAGAATACTGGTGAGGAGGTGAGCTACTGCGTCAGGAAGGTTCCCCGTGGACTTGTTGCCAGCTTCTTCGCAGGCAACATGTCAGGTCTACTTGGAGTGGGCGGGGGCGCCATCAAGGTCCCCGTGATGAACATCTGGATGGGAGTCCCTCTCAAGGCGGCGGCAGCCACCAGCAACTTCATGATCGGCGTCACCGCTCTGGCTGGAGCGCTGGTGTATTACGCCTCAGGATATCTTTCCCCGGTGGTGAGCGCGAACGTGGCGGTCGGGGTGTTCTTCGGCGCCGTAATGGGGTCTAGGATCGCTCACCTGGCAAGGTCCGAATATCTCAGAGCAATATTCGCATTGGTCATGTTGGCCATCGCGGTCCTCATGATCCTGAATGCGGCAGGAGTCATCTCCGCAATATAAGGTGATGGCCATGGAATGTTCAAACATCAACAAGTACATCCGCATCGTCCTCCTAGTGGGCATGTTCCTCAGCGTTTCGGTCATGATTGTCGGATTGATCATGTTCGCATTCTCAGATGGAACATGGGAGGTCGTACCCCTTTCACTAACCCAAATATTTGAGGGGATACTCCGGGGAAACCCCATCGCGGTGATCGACCTTGGGATCCTCCTTCTGATTGCAACGCCCCTCACACGCGTTCTTGCAGCACTAGTGATTTTCGCCATCAACAAGGAGGCCAGATTCGTTCTGGCAGCTATATTGGTATTGGTAGTGGTGGGAATAGCCATCATAGTGGGTGGTTGACCTATGCAGACCAATCGAAACGGCCCGAAAGATTCATGAGTCGTACCGATTAATTGCCTCAGAGGGATGGGATGACCGAAAAAACCGAAGATAAATGGTACTACTCTTTCCTTCCATTCAACGTTTCTGGCGGGAGCACCTCGCCGCTTATTCCTCTATTCATCACCGAAGCCCTCGGAGGCACGGTCGGGGACGTTGGCATGGCAAGCGCAATATCCTCCGCGGCATCGGTACCATCCAATATACTATGGGGGAATCTCTCTGACACCACGAAGCGGAGGAAGATATTCGTACTCCTGGGATTCGGCGGCCTCGCATTGGCCTTGTTCATGATGGGGGTTTCCACAAGCATTGCCAGCTATTTCTTCGCGAACTTTATGTTGGGCCTTCTGTCCACGGCGGCGGCCCCCATTGGCACCGTACTGATACTGGAGGTCTTCAAGAGGGAAGAGTGGGCCAAGAGGCTGGGAGACTTCAGTCGGGTCGGCGGTATCGGATGGGTGATAGGATTGGTCGTGGGTTCAGTATGGTTGATGTTGATGACCGGTCCCGATCAGGTCACGCCCATGAGAGCCCTTTTCATCCTTGCCGCAAGCATCTCTGCCCTATCCATACTGCTTGCCTTGAAATGGATCCCGGAACCTGATAAGAAGATTGAAAGGAGCTCTCTGGACCTCAGGGTCCATGATTTTCCAATCCTTATGTTCGAGAAAGCCCGCTATCTCCCCAACCGGGTAGTCCATGTTGTAAGCGTGGGAGCCAGCAACCTAACCTACAGCAACTTCCCAAAATCACTCAGGAGGTACTATATGGTGGTCTTCTTCCTTTTCTCTGGAGGATTGTGTTTCTACATTGCGCTCCCCATTTTTCTCAGATCATATGTCGGGCTTCCGAGCTCCCTGGTCTTCGTAATCTACGTCGGCTCCTCCTTGATGGCCGCCCTGACATACCGAATGGTGGGAAGACTGGTGACGGAAGTCGGTGGTAAGAAGGTGCAGTCGCTGGCAGCCGGTGGAAGGATAATACTGTTTCCAAGCTTCTTCTTGGTCACACTTATACCGATGGCTGAGTGGACCATTGTATTGGTCTTCGTCCTTCTACATGCCCTTGTTGGACTTTGCTGGGCCGGCCTTTCCGTGGCGGGAAGCGCCGTCGTCTCCAACCTTTCCTATAAGGACTTCAGGGCCGAAGGGATGGGCATGTACAATGCCACTCAGGGTCTAGCTTCGATCGCAGGCTCGATCATTGGGGGTTTCATAGCCCAGCTGTTCGGATTTCTGCCGACGTTCCTCGTGGCCTCCGGTTTCCTGCTGATAGCCATACTCACTTTGAGAAAGATAGACGTGGACACTCCCATATCAGATATTGAGGGTCCCAAAGCCAAGACTGTTTAGGTCTCAATCACGCATTTCTCCCGCGATCTTCCTTCCAAAAGTGGTGGCCCTATCGATCTCCCCGTAGGCCAATGGTCCAGTCTTTTCCTCAACCACGAATGATTCAGGCTCGTGAATGATCTCTACACCGCACTCTTGCATCACCGCTTCGATCTTTGCAGCAGCGCCTCCTTCGGAACCTTCCAGTCTTGTCTCGAAGGCGAAACCCATTCTATCCAGTACCATGTTCTTCCTCATCCATTTGAAGAGCTTCTTGTACTTTCCACTAGTGCCGCCCTTCTGAGTTGGACAGCCAAAGATCCATAATTCTGCGTCCCGCAATTCGTTGGGTGTGGTGGCACCACCACTTTTGGCCGAGACATCGTTGAAACCGACTTCCTTCATTCCGCTGCAAATCGCCTTGGCGATCTCCTCTGTGTTGCCAAACTTGGTATCGTAAATAATAACTGCCTTCATGTGCGCCCCATCCTGACAATCTGACAACCGAGATATCTAATTTTCGAGTCTTTACTAACGATTTGGAATCCGGGTCATAGCATTTGAAGGACGAATGAAGATGGGCAGTTCGGATGAAGGAGGATGGTTGAAGAAGAACGTTAAAAAGTGCAGGGAGGAGGATTCGAACCCCCGAACGCCTTCGCGACTAGACCCTGAATCTAGCACCGTTGGCCAGGCTTGGTTATCCCTGCCTATATAGAGTAGGTTCAATCACAAGGACGTACTAAAAGATTGCCCTGAGCAAGATGTGAAATGACGTGGTTCAGCCACAGGAAATGGATGAAACCGGTAGGGAGCATGTCATTGAACTGGAGCATGGCCTGAATCCGGTTCCAACCAGGCCGATGCCGGGTTCCTGGCGGATTTATAGGGCACTGGATACTGGGAAAGCTATTTCCCCACCTCCGGCAATTAGACATATCTGCAAACATGCCTCTCGACGAATATAATAGAAAGAGAAACTTCAAATCAACACCCGAACCGGTGGGAGCGTTGGAGAGCAATGATGTTAGTATTTTTGTGGTCCAGGAGCATCACGCCTCTCATCTTCATTGGGACTTCCGACTCTCCATGAACGGAGTCCTCAGAAGCTGGGCTGTGCCCAAGGGCATTCCTGAGGAGAACAAGGTCAAGCACCTTGCGGTCGAGACCGAAGATCACCCCCTAGAGTACGCAGATTTCGAAGGTGAGATCCCCGAGGGAAAGTACGGCGCAGGAAGAGTGGAAATATGGGACAGGGGGAAATACAGTCTCCTGGTGAACGATGAGGACAATATCGTTGTATCCCTGGAAGGGGAGCGATTGAAAGGCAAGTATGCTCTTGTAAGGTTCGGTGGGAAGGAGAATAAGAAGAAGAACTGGTTGATCATGAAACTATCATGATGTGGCACCAATTCAGATGATACAATTTCAGGGAACCGTTCATGATTTTGAAATCGAAGAAGATTCAATCTCAGACTGAGAAAACGAAGAAAAAGTGCAGTATCGCTCATAAAAGTCGCATGGGGGCATCCCCAAGAGGAGCCCCTTTTATAGGCTATCCGAATCAAGCAGAAAGAAGCAAGTTCACTTCTTCATGATCTTCATCCAGCCGCCGCTCTCGTAGACTGCGAGCTTCCTATTCTTAAGGGTCTTCTCGAACTCGTCCCATGAGATAATCTCCAGGCGAGCGTTATCCCCCTTGGTGAATTGGATGCCTTCCGTCCCTTTCACGCGACCCGGCTTAAGACCCTTCTTTTTTGCAATATCCTTAGCCTTCGCCGTTGTAATCTTCTCCATCACCAAATTTAGTTCCTCCCATTAGGTGTTGACCAATATACTGGCTATGACTGGCTAGTATGGCCAGAATGTAATTGATATGACTCATATATAAAATTTTTCTTATAATGACAACTATCCAGTATCGTTTTCATTTATATAAGATTCTGTCGATTTCAAGATGTCTGGCCTTTGTCCAGTACTTTTATGATCAAGGAGCCAGTTCTTTGAAAGATTTGGAGTTAGCAAAGTTTATCTGCAAACAGCCTTCTACACTGCTCAGGGCCGATAATCATGTCACTTTTCGGATCATCGGGGATTCGTGGCCAGGTGGGAAGTGAGATCACCATCGATCTCGTAACTAGGATAGGAGCTGCAGTAGGGAGTGAGTACGGAAGCATTATTATTGGCAATGATACGCGGACCACCACGGACCTGATGAGAGAAGCGCTGGTATCTGGAGCCACCTCAATGGGGGCAGATGTATCTTTGACGGGGATGGTATCCACTCCAACGCTGGCAAGGGCTTCCAAGGACTTCGAATGTGGACTCATGATCACTGCTTCCCACAATCCACCCGAATACAATGGAGTGAAGATGTGGAATCCAGATGGTTCAGCCTTTGATAGTGAGCAGATGAGGTCGGTGGAAGCCAGAATAGAAGCAGGAATGGAGCATTTCGTGAGCTGGGACAGAGTGGGGACATGCTACAATCATGTCGGCGCGGTAAACGACCATATCAAGTCCATAATGGAATCGATCGATCAAGTTGATCTGAGAATCGTTCTTGACTGCGGATGTGGCGCCACCTGCAACATCTCACCTATACTGATGAGGAGGCTTGGATGCCAGGTGGTAACGCTTAACTGCCAGCCCGATGGATACTTTCCAGGCAGGCTTCCGGAACCCAATGAAGAGCATCTCACGGACCTCCTGAACATGGTAAAAGCGAAGGGCGCGGACCTTGGCATCGCTCATGACGGCGACGGTGACAGGATGGTGGCTGTGGACGAGAAGGGCAGGTTCGTCGATGGTGACCGCCTCCTCGCTCTTTTCGCATCCCGGTTCAAGGGAGGAATAGCGGTACCCATCAATGCATCCATGATTTTGGATGAGATAGTGGGCAATGATGTGGTGAGAACTCGTGTGGGGGATGTCTTCGTATCCCAAGCACTTAAGCAAGAAGGACTCGATTTCGGCGGAGAGCCTTCGGGTACCTACATATTCTCAGATCAGACCTACTGTCCCGATGGTGTGTACGCCGCAGCACTTCTGGCAAGCATGGTGGAAGAACGGCCCCTGTCGGAGATGGTGGACGATCTTCCCTCATATCCAATCTCAAGAAGATCTTTTGAGTTCCAGCGGGATGCAAGGGATAAAGTGGTCGACAACCTCTCTTCGGAGATGGAAGCGGTGGAGTGTGATCGCCTGCTTACTCTGGATGGTTACAGGGCTGATTTCGGGGAAGGTTGGTTCCTGATCAGGCTCTCCGGTACCGAACCCAAGA
>DATKXF010000132.1:0-12666 GCA_035529155.1 Methanomassiliicoccales archaeon
GGGAGGGGTAGAACCACAGGACTGGCCGCCATTGCGGCCAATCCCGCCTCGATGCATGCACTCGACGACTTTATCGCCATTGGTACCCAGATAAAGATAGAAAGGCCAGGAAAGGCAGGAGCGGTCACTCCCTGCGACGAGATCGAAGGTCCGATTCTGCTGCTGGACAACGGTGATTTGGTCCAGACCGATACCGTCGGGGAGTTCATGCCCATCAGGCACCGGGTAACCGAGATCATCGACCTGGGAGAGGTGCTCATTCCCTTCGGCGAGTTCGTTGAGAACAACCACCTGTTGGTACCCAGCGGTTACACCCTTGAATGGTACCGGGCAGATATGATGCAGAAGGCGGGCTCTCTTCCCGAAAACTGGAGGAACCCCAGTTATGAGGAAGCCATTCAACTTGCCAGGGACCATAGGGTAGCACTGCATCCAAGATACAACCTCTTCTGGTCAGACCTCACACTCGATAAGCTGGAGAAGCTCAGAGACCATCTCCTCACCAAGGCCAGCTATGAAGAGGGCGCGCTCAGGTTTGAAGCAGGAGATGTGAAGCGCATCCTGGAGGACCTGGGTGCACTCCACATGGTGCGGGATGAGAGGATTTTGATCGACTTCTTCGCGTTCCCCCTACTGAACGGTTTGGGGCTTTCGGTTGAAGGAAGCATGATAGTGGAGATCTCGCCCTTCGCCGGGAAGGATTCCTTGGATGCGGTCTCGAACGCCATGGGCATAAAGGTCATGCCGAGGGCCGTAACCCGCATAGGTGCCAGGATGGCCAGACCGGAGAAAGCCAAGGAGAGGAAGATGAAGCCGCCCCCGCACGTGCTGTTCCCTCTTGGTATCAACGGGGGAGCCCAGCGACTGGTAAAGGAGGCCGCTCTGAAGGGCAGGATCGAGGTAGACGTTGGCGTCAGAAGATGTCCGGTCTGCGGCAAGAACACCTTCACCATTAGCTGCGAGTGCGGTTCCCACACCATTCCAGTGGATCTGCCCTCGGCGCAGACCTTACCCATGGACGAGGTTCTCAAGAATGCGATGGCCAGATTGAATGAGACCACCGTCCCGGACATCAAGGGTGTCCAGGGCATGATCTCCAAGACCAAGACTCCCGAACCGATGGAGAAGGGCATCCTACGGGCCAAGAATGGAGTCTATGTATTCAAGGATGGAACCATCAGGTACGATATGACCGACTTGCCTCTGACCCACTTCAGACCCGCAGAGATCGGTCTGACTGTGGAGAAGGCCAGAGAGCTTGGATACCTGACCGATATGGACAGCAAGGAACTGGTGGACAGGAATCAGCTTTGCGAGCTGAGGGTGCAGGACTTCGTACCCTCGCGAACATGCGGCGACTACATGGTCAAGGTGGCAAGGTTCATCGATGAGCTATTGGTCAAGCAGTACGGGCTGGAGCCATTCTACAACATCGAAACGAGAGAGGATGTCATCGGCCATATGGGCGTCGGTCTGGCACCCCACACATCAGGAGGAGTTCTCTGCCGATTCATAGGTTTCACAGAAGCGAATGTGGGGTACGGGCACCCGTTCTTCCACGCCGCCAAAAGGAGGAACGCAGACGGTGACGAGGACAGCTGTCTTCTCCTCCTGGATGCCCTCATCAATTTCTCCAGAGCATTCCTCCCGGACAGGAGGGGCGGGCTCATGGATGCACCGCTAGTGCTCACCACGAGGCTCGATCCCAATGAGATCGACAAGGAGGCACACAACCTGGACGTCAGTGCTCACTACCCCATCGAGTTCTATCAAGCCTGCACCGAGTACAGGCACCCCAGGGAGCTGGAGGGGATCATGGACCTGGTGGGAGGAAGGATAGGTTCCATCCTGCAGTACGAGCAGTTCGGTTTCACCCACGACACCAGGGATATATCCGAGGGGCCGAAGAACTCCGCCTACAAGACCCTGGAGACGATGATGGACAAGATGAACGCCCAGCTGGAGCTGGCAAGGAAGATCAGGGCGGTGGACGAATCCGATGTTGTGCATCGCGTTATTACAAGGCACTTCCTGCCCGACATTATCGGCAACCTGAAGAGCTTCTCAGGACAGAAGCTGAGATGCACCAAATGCAACGCCAAGTACAGGCGCATACCTCTAAGAGGGAGATGCTATTGCGGCAACAACCTGACGCTGACCGTTCACGAGAAGAGCGTGAAGAAATACCTGGAGATAACCAAGGAGATCGGCGATAAGTTCGGGATTCCTGCCTACACTCAGCAGAGAATAGCGCTTGTGGAGGAGAGTATCAAGTCTCTCTTCGAGAATGAGAAAGTGAAAAAGTCCCGGTTGACGGATTTTATGTGATCGAGCCTAGAGGTCAGAGACCTTCTCTCTGAATGACTCGCAGCTCGACTCAAGTATCTCAAGAGCCTTGACCAGAACGTCAGCCGCGCTCAAGGAAGAGTCTGTCTCGAATTCGAAGATGAACCGGGTATCATCCCAAGAAAGGGAAACGGCCGAGCTCTCGCAAACCTCGATGCAAGCCTTGCAAAGGTCGCATGCCTCGGGATCCACTACCTTGACCCCATCTTCCGACTTCTCGAAGACGTCGTGGGGGCAAGCCCGCACGCAGGACCCTCCCTTATCACACTTGGACTCTTCGATGACCACGGTGGGGTAGTACTTGTAGCCAACACCATTTGTCACCTGCCATTTGGCATGCTTCTTCGCGGTGCCCAACTCTGTCGATGCGTAGATCAGGATCGCCTGCCCCTTGCCAAGCTTCACGATGGGGATGAGCTCATCCTTCACCTTGAACTCTTGATTTCCGAGTGGTTCAAGGTCTCCAGAGTACACATCACACGGTCCCTTCTTGTTCAGGGAGTACATAATGGAGCAGCTGGGGCAACCCTCTCCCCCGCAAACGCACTCTTCCTTCAAGCTGTATAAGCTGAGGTCGGTGGGTATCGGAATGAGGCCCAGGCGGTGAGCGATCATCTCGTCGAAAAGGGGAGTCACGCTCTCGTATTCGTGGCCTTCCTCATCGCTAATTGGGCCCAAATGGAATTCCACCGTTTCGATCGCCATCTTGGGAACGTCAGAAATAAGAACTCGCCTCAGCGCATTCGCGGTGTCAGGCGTGGCGTCCGAGAGCAGGAACTTGATCCTGTTCTCCATGAGTTCAAGAACCTTGATGTCCATGTACAGGAACCTCTATACTCTCCTTCCCCTTCGACCGCCCTTCTTTTTGGTTCCGTCATGTGGTATGGGAGTGACATCCTCGATCCTGCCTATCCTCAGGCCGGCACGGGCCAGGGCACGGATCGCTGCTTGAGCTCCAGGGCCAGGGGAAGAAGACTTGTTGCCGCCCGGGGCACGTACCCTGACGTGGATGCTGTTGATTCCCTTCTCCTTTGCTATCTCGGCTACCCTCTCTGCAGCCCTCATAGCGGCGTAGGGTGAAGATTCATCCTTGGCTGCCTTGACAACCATTCCACCAGAGCACTTGGTTATGGTCTCGGCCCCGGTGATGTCTGTAAGCGTGATGATGATGTTGTTGTAGCTCGCGTACAAGTGTGCGATTCCCCACTTAGTCATAGATTACCCCCTCTTTGGGTTCGGGTTCTGGGGGGTCCCCTTCCCCTGCCCGCGCCTCTGCTGTCTCTGTCCCTCGGACCCCTCTTCCTGCCCCCATCCTCGCGCTCTACACTGACAGCTACACGCTTGGACTCTGCCTCGGCCTGCTGAACTCTGATGGGGTGAAGATCATTGGCGTATGGGGAACGGGCGCTGTACTCTATCTTGGTCTCTTCCCCTCTCTTGACTAGGTAACCTGGAATGGTCACTCTTCTCTCATCAATGATGATGTGTCCATGAACGATGAGCTGTCTAGCCTGACTGTTGGTGCTGGCCAGGCCTTTGATGGTAACTAGGGTTTGCAGCCTTCTGTTGAGTATCGACTCGGGGTTAAGCCCCAGCACATCGTCGAGCGTGGTTCCATCCATGGGGAGGATGCCCATGCTGCCGCACCGTTTGAGCAGCTTTTCCTTTTCGATATCCGCCTGTGCCTCCTCATACCTGAGGCGTGCCTGGAGTTCACGGGACTGCTGGCGGAAGTTCCTCAGAATGGACTGAGCCTTCCACAGTTCCTTCTTGTTCTTTAGACCATACTTGCGGACGAGCTCATGCTCCTTTTTAATACGCTCACCCTCCCAGGGATGGGAGGGAGTGTCGTAGGTCCTCCGGGGAAATTTGGGGTCTCCCATTTACACACCGCCTAACCTCTTCTCCTGCTCACACCAAGTGTGAGTCCGCTCCTGCCGTTGGACCTGGTGCGCTGTCCGCGAACCTTGTGGCCATTCTCGTGTCTGATGCCACGGTAACTCCTGATCATCTTGAGCCTGTTGACATCATCCTTTCGGATCATATCGAGATCAACACCAATAATGTGCAGGTCCTCTCCAGTATCGTAGTCGTTCTGGCGGTTGAGGGCCCATATGGGAGCGATCTCCCCGTAGTCCAGCATGAGCTGCTCTAGCTTATCGATGTCGGAATCATCCAGGGAACCAATCTTTTTCAGTCTGGGTACGCCGGCCTTCTTGACGATGATCTCGGCCACCCTCCTACCTACTCCTTTGACTCCCTGTAGGGCGATCTCAACGCCCTTCCCACCATCGACGTCTGTGTTTGCCAGACGGACTATGTACTTGAAGTCTTCCATTTCGGATGCGTTTTCATCAGTCAACCTTCTACCTCCGATGATCAGATGAGATGAATATCAAATGTCATGCTCCTCTGGGAGCATCGACCCCTACATTCAAAAGTATATATAAGGGTTTCTGTGACCCAGAGATACTTCCCAGACTAGCTCTTCAGTATGTCCCCGACGATCCCCCGTATCTTTGCCATTGTCTCCTGCATTCTCTCGGGGTCCGCGCCGCCCCCCTGGGCGAAGTCTGACTTGCCACCACCGCCTCCCCCCACCAGCTTGCATATCTCCCTGAGCAGCTTTCTGGAATCCAGGTCGAGATCCTGACTTCTTGATACCAAGACCTTACCAGTGCTCTTCTGCATGGTCACCATGATCAAGCCTTTCTCCGAGGACAGCCTCTTGGAGATGGCGGCGATGTCCGCTCCCTCTTCGTCGAGATACGTCACAAGCCTCGCCTCTCCAATGGGCACCGAGTTCTCAAGGAGCATTTCCGCAGTGATATCGGTCCTCTCGGAGAGCATCTTCTCCACGGTCTTCCTAAGATCCTTGTTCTCCTCCAATAGGGTCTTGGTACCCTTGACCAGCTTCTCCCGGGGGGAATTCATCAGGTCTGAGATGCCCTCCACCACTTCCCTATCGATCCTCATGTCATCGATGGCCGCGAAACCCGCCGAGTACTCGATCCTTACCACGCCGTCCTGGATGCGTCTGGTCCTCCTTATCCTGATAGGACCCACCAGGCTGGTGCGCTTGCAGTGGATACCGCCGCAGGCCTCAGCGTCTATTCCCGGGATATCGACGACCCTGATGACCTTTCCTGGGACAGCCCCACCCTGGTACAATCTGTGCCCGTACCTGCGCTCTGCAGCGTCACGGGGCATGAACTCCACCATGATGGGATGATCCTCCAGCACGATGCGGTTTACCTCCAGCTCTAGGGCTTCCCTCTGCTCCTTGTCGAGGTTCTCGTAATGGGTGATGTCCAGTCTTGCCTCCTCGACCGACTTGTGGGCACCAGCCTGCCAGACATGATTGCCCAGCATTCTCCTGGCCACGCCGTTTATGATGTGGGCGGCGGTGTGGTGCCTCATCAGCTGTCTTCTCCTATCCGTATCAATTACTCCCAGTACCCTCTCGCCGATCTGGGGGAGATCGCCATCGAGATAGTGTAGGATGATGTTGCCGACCTTGATCACCTTGGTGACCCTCATACCGGCCAGGGTGCCGAGATCCCACTCCTGCCCACCGCCTTCTGGGTAGAAGCTCGTGCGGTCCAGGATGACGCCCTCTTCTGCGATGGAGATAACCTCCGCCTCGAACTCGTGAAGGGTCGGGTCTGAATAGTAGATCTGTTCAGTATCGGGCAGATCCTCGAGCAGCTCCATAGACCCGTTGACCTGTTCCTCCGGTGTCTCATGCCTTTCCGCCACCTGGATGTAGAAATCATCGGGAATCTCTACCTCGACCGAAGTGAATTCCTGCACGATTTCTGGGTTGAGGCCGTGGGAGTCGTAGAGCTCGATCAGCTTGTCTCCCTTGATCTTCTCGCCTTTCTTCATGCCACTGGTGATTTTTGAGACCAGCTGCTTACCGCGAGATAGGGTCTCCCGGTAGCGATCCTCCTCCACGTCCACCAATCTGAGGATGTCCTCACGATTCTCACCCAGCTCGGGGAAGTGGTGGATGAAGAAGTCTACCTGCCTGTCAACTATCTCGGAGAGCGGTCTCTTGAGCTCCAGGGTACGCATCGACCTCAACGCCCTTCGCACAAGCAATCTGGCGAAGTAACCCTCCCGCACATTGGAGGGTACTACACCATCGTTCAGGAGGAATGTCAGTGCCCTGGTATGATCGCATATCACATACATCTCCTCCAGCGGCCGGACAATAGTCATCAGATCATCGTACGAGATGCTAATGCGCTTGGCCGTCTCCTCCCTTATCATCCTGACGTCGGACGCGGTTCTGGCGTTGGTCATGCCCGCGACCTTGCTGTACTCCCTCAGGACCCTGTCGTCCTGATCGACATCTACCTGTTTCTTCAGGAAGTCGAGCACATCCCCGAAGACCGCCTCGTACGCGGAGGAGGAACCCTGTGATACCCATGATATTCGCTCGAGGCCGTAGCCGGTGTCAACCACCTTCATGCTCAACGGAACCCTTCCCTCCGGGGTGTCCCTGTACTGCATGAATACGAGGGTTGCCAGCTCGACTCCGTCAAGTATTACCTCCAAGCATGGGCCGGAGTTGCCCCCACCTTCCCACCAGGCCTCGATGTAGCGCATCCGCTTTGGGTCCGCGCCCATCCGATCGGTGAAGAGCTCGTGACACAGCTCTACTGTCCGATCCTTGAAGTACACCTCATGTCCTTCCTTGTTGAAAGCGTGGTGAGCCAGCATCTCGAAGAATGTCAAGTGCCTTCCGGTCTTGCCCACGTTGTCTATGTCATTGAACCTCACGCAGGTCTGGGATATGACAAGCGGATTCGCTGGTGGATCGACCACACCGTTGATGACCCATGGCTGGAAGTCGTATATGGAGGCCTGAGTGAAGAAGACATCGTCTCTCCATCGAGCCACAATGGGGTACCTCGCCACCCTGCCGTGACCGTGCTCCTCGAAGAAGCTCAGGTATGTTTCCCTGGTCTGGTGGAGGTCCATGCTCGCGCGCATGGGCGAGTTCCCGATGAAGGTGTACTCCTCGCAGGGCGGCTCCCCGCAGGACTCCCATTCTCCCAAAGTCCAGAAGAACCTGCCGCACTTGGGACACTGCTTCCTCATGAAGCTTCCGTCCTTGAAGAAGGTGAGGTCGAACTCGGATGGGTTCATCACCGCAGTATTAGGGGGTTATTATATCAATCTTTTCAGGCTGGCTGGTTCCCTTGAAACGCCATCCCGGTCATTGTGTGAGCTTGGCGTTCTCGGCGTAGTCTACAGGCACATCGATCACGCATGGAACGTCCTCATCCAGACAGTTGGCGAGAAGCTCTCCAAGCTCCTGGGCCGATGAAGCCCTGTACCCGATCGCCCCGAAGGATTCCGCGTATTTCACCAGGTCCGGATTGCCGAACTTGACCCCGTACTCCCTGCCATAGGTGTTCCTCTGCCTGGCGGCTATTAGACCAAATCCAGAGTCGTTGAAGACGACAGCAATGAAGGGAGTGCGCAACCGCATCGCGGTCTCCAGCTCGCAGGAGGTCATCATGAATCCGCCGTCTCCGCAGACCGCCACCACCTTTCTCTCGGGATGGACGAGCTTGGCCGCTATGGCTCCAGGTACCGCCAGTCCCATGGGTATCAGGCCATTTGAGGCTATCAGGGTGTTCTCCTTGTATACGGGATAGAGCTTCATCATCCAGAGGAGATGGGCCCCCACATCGCAGATGGCGATGTCCTCCCTGTCTAGGGAGTCCCGCACCTTCCGTACGGCCAGCTGCGGTTTGACGAGACCCTCGTCCGGGGGCAGATCGTCCATTCTGGAGTGCAGCTCCTTTCGCAGATCAATAGTCCAGTTCTTTCGTCTGGTCGCTGGGCTCGAAAGCGAGGAAAGGGTAAGCTTGAGGTCTCCTACCACCTGGACATCTGGACAAAGCCCATGGACCAGCTCGGCGGGCAGAGGTCCAACATGGGCGATCCTCTTCTCCGTCCCGGTATTCCAGAACACCGGCAGGAACTCGTGTATGTCGTAACCTACAAGAATGACGAGATCAGCGTGCTGGAACGCCCTTCTCATGAAGTCGTGCTTTCTCAGACCTACCGTGTGCAGTGAAAGTGGATTGTCAAAGGGTACCGCACCCGTTCCCATCCAGGTCATGGCCACCGGGATGTTCCACTCCTCTGCGAACATTCTGAGCTCCCTTTCCGCGTTCTTCCGCACCACTCCATGCCCCGCCATGATCAAGGGCTGCTTGCAGTTCATGATGAGATCGCAGAGAGCATCCAGTTCCGCCCCGTCTGCCGAAAGGCTCATCCTCTCGATCGATGGGATTGGCTCCCCGGTAACATTCTCCTTCATCACATCCTCAGGTAGTTCGATGTGGACCGGACCAGGTTTCTCCGATACGGCGATGTCGAAAGCCCTCCTCATCTCCTCCGCGATTCTGACAGGGTCCCTTAGGCTCATGCTGTGCTTGCTCACCGGTTCGAACAGCCTGACTAGATCCAGGTACTGCTTCTGAGGTGGAGCGCATCTCTCCCGCCTCACCTGACCGGTGAGGGCGATCATGGGCACGTGGGAGAGAAAGGCATCTGCGACGCCTGTCACCAGGTTCGTCGCTCCAGGTCCAAGGGTGGAAAGGCAGACTCCCGGCCTCTGGGTAAGCCTTCCCGAGATATCAGCCATCAGGGACGCTCCCTCCTCGTGCTTGGTGACTACGAATTCGATGCTGGAATCGATCAGGGCGTCTACAAGATCCAGGTTCTCCTCCCCAGGTATGCCGAAGATGCGATCAACGCCTTCGGCTTCCAGGCATCTCACCAACAGATCTGCGCCCCTCATGCTCATCACTCGAACTCTTCTATCTTCCCCTCGTGTAGAAGGTCGGTCGCTTTCTTCACCGCCTCGTTGATGTTCCCCTTGGTGGCGTAGGCCAGAATTCCATGTTTCCTCAACTCTTCCACGGCTCGTGGACCGATCTTTACAGCGATGACTATATCGAATACGGTAAGGGCGTCAGCGGCCTTCTCCAGCTTGGTGGCGTGAGCCTCGCCGAACATTGGAATCTCATCGTAGGTCTCCACATTCACAGTGTCCCGGGGAAGAATCGCTCCGCTCTCGACATCGAAAGTGTAGAAGGTCCTCGCATGACCGAAGTGCAAGTCGACCATTTCTCCCTCGGAAGAGGCCACGGCTACCTTGTAGGACTCCTTTTTCTCCAATCTCCTCACCTCCGTCGCAGGTTCGGGCTCACACTGTCCGCAGGGAATGACCGCGAACTCCCTTGATCTGTCCTGGCCCAGGAGGCCTATGGCATCGGAGCGGCACATCTTGCAGTGCCTCATCTGCCTGATGTCCACCTCGCAGAGCGCCTGGAGCTCCCTTCGCTCTTTGGGCGTAGGAGGTCTCATGTTCTCGAACCTGGTGCCCGGAACAGGGATCAGGGGTATGATGTTGGAGATGTATGCTCCCAGCTCCTTGACCTTCTTCGCCAGCTCTGGGATGTGCTTCCCGTTGATCTCGGGGATGAAGACCGTGTTCACTTTGACACACATGCCCAGGTCCACCGCCCTCTCGATGCCCTCAAGCTGGTTCTTGATCAGGCGTTCGGCCGCCTCTCTTCCTTTTAGTGTCTCACCATCCCAGATCACGAAATCGTAGATATCCTTCCCGATCTCAGGATCGATGGCGTTCATTGTGACTGTCAGGAATCGGACGTTGAGCTTCCACAATCTGTCCACGTACTTTGGAAGATTCAGCCCATTGGTGCTGAGGCAGAGAGTAAGGTCGGGAAACTCCTGATGAACCATCTCCAACGCCCTGAATGTCTCCTCATTTGCCAGTGGATCACCGGGACCGGCTATGCCAATAACGCTCAGGTTAGGAATCTTCTCCTTCACGTACCTTATCTTGGCGACCGCCTCATCAGGCGAGAGGACTTCGCTGGTGACACCAGGCCTTGACTCGTTCATGCAGTCGTATTTCCGATCACAGTAGTTGCACTGGATGTTGCATCTCGGCGCGATGGGTATATGCATCCTGGCGAACTTCTTGTGAGCCTCTTCGCAATAGCATGGATGCGTCTCCACCTTGTTCTTGAGATCTGATTTCCCTTCGCTACTCATCGCCCTTCCTCGTTGATCGTTAAGATAAGATCTCCTAGTTATGGGGATGAATGGTTATTGAAGGGTATCCACTTAAATTTTGGTTTCTGACAACCTGGACTATCTTTCATTTCGAAGCGACCTTGAGATCATCGATGAAGTATGTCATCCAAGTCTCCCATGCAACAGAGATGCCCACCGCGATCCATATTTCGCCGTCGGAATCAAGCTTCTTCTCGAGAACAAATTCGTTCCATCCTTCAGCCGGGTTCGCTGGGCCCAGCCTTTCAAACGAACTCTCGTTCACCGGCTGATCATCACCGATGTATGCGACAACCTGCGCGATAGTGTTGAACGATTCCGACTCGCTGTACACGAAGAGACTTATCTTCAAATTGATCGCACCATTGGACGAAACTGCGATCGATCTCATTATCCAGATGGTTCCATCATCCTGCCTTCCATCGATGGTGAGGTTCATCGAAGCGTCACCGTTCCTGGCACGCTCGCTGGAAATCGCCACGCTCGCTTGCACGGGCATATCGGTTTCTGGATCGATGGGCAGGTCCATACCCACCTCCCTATCGTCCATTCCCTGCTCGAAGCCGTCCTGCAGGATGATCTCCGAGCTGGAAACGCAACCGCCGAAAGCAATGGCCATGAGTACCGTTGCGAGAACGAGTGTCATAGCGGTTCTTGCCTTCATGCTTCATACCTCGTTTAGGCGCTATATAATATGGCGGAGGATGTTGACCGAGATAGCAACATTTCTAACCAAAACTTATATCCGAAGATGGAAGTAGAATATACCATACATTGAGGTGAGAGGATGGTAGACCAGCTGTCCATCGAGAAGCTAATCCAGTCCATGAATAGGCATGTTCCCTCCCAGAGAACATCCCTCGAGCAGCTGCTGGAACAGGAGGAACCAAGCTATCGGGGGAAGGATGGCACTGAGTACCGCTTGAAAAGGGAAGAGCTGGAGAGAATATCCTCACTGCTTGAAGAGAGGGAGAAGCGGAGGCTCAGGCTTCCGATCTACATATCGACTGACACCACATACCCTGGAGGTGCATGGAAGATACGAGGTAAGATAGAGGTCAAGGTGGTGTCCAAACTTCTTCAGAGGGAGCCCGAGAAGGACGATGAGATGCGTTTGTTCTTCCCTCATGTCAACGATCTCAGGAAGGTCC
The DNA here is from genome assembly GCA_035529155.1 of Methanomassiliicoccales archaeon. Lineage (GTDB taxonomy): Archaea > Thermoplasmatota > Thermoplasmata > Methanomassiliicoccales > JAAEEP01 > JAAEEP01. Next base: position 11,628 of record DATKXF010000132.1, read on the forward strand.
TTCCCACAGCCACCACGGTGCTATACATGCCATAGGCAGTTTCGCACCACCCCCCGCAAAGACTTATTCGATCTTCAACCTAGGATATCACATGCCCAGGGTTGGTGCCGCTGATCTTCCACTGCACGGAGGGAATGCGCCACGATGGCTTTTCACGAGGATGGTGGATCTGGCTTCCGCCATCTCCGAGGTGATGATCCTGGAGTATGGTACCAAGGAGTACCTACGCCGCCTTTCGGATCCATTCTGGTTCCAGGCGTTCTCCTGCGTGCTCGGGTTTGACTGGCACTCATCCGGTACGACAACCGTCACCTGCGGTGCACTCAAGGAAGCGCTCAGGGGATGCGAGGACATGGCGGTCGTTGGGGGTAAGGGCAAAGCCTCGAAGACCGCCATCCAGGGCATTGAGAACTGGTCGGATTCCAAGGGGATCTCTGTGGACATCGAGAAGAGGATGATCCGGTCATCGAAGATGAGCGCGAAGGTCGATAACGCCGCCGTGCAGGACGGTCACCAGCTCTATCACCACAGCTTCCTTTTCGATGAGAAGGGTAACTGGGCGACGATCCAGCAGGGAATGTCCGATCTCACGGGATACGCAAGGAGGTATCACTGGTTCTCCGGCGATCTGAAGGAGTTCGTGGAAGAGCCTCATTCCGCAATATTGGGGTCGAAGGAGCAAGATGTCCTGGACATGACCTCAAGAATCAGCCGTGAATCCAGGAAGATCTCCGTTGACCTGATCAATGATGGTCCAGAGCATCTGAGGCGGGACGTGGTCTCAATCGAAAAAGGGCAGACCACGCTGTATCAGTGGAGTGGTCAGAAGGAGATCAGGTTGAATATGCCCAGGGGCATCAATTGGAACGCCATGAGAAAGGCGTACGAGTTCTCGCCCACCAATTACGAGGAGCTGTTGGAGATTCCGGGGATCGGCCCCTCCACGGTGAGAGCGCTTGCGCTAATCGGAGAACTCGTTTATGGAAAGGAGCCGTCATGGAAGGATCCTGTCAAGTTCTCCTTCGCGGTCGGGGGGAAG
>DATKXF010000133.1:0-7752 GCA_035529155.1 Methanomassiliicoccales archaeon
CTCTACCTATGGAAATCCAGAGATCACCAGCGTCGACATCGGTACCAAAGACCGACCAGGAATATTGATCAGCGGTCACGATCTTCTGGATTTGGAGCAGTTGTTGAGGCAGACCGAGGGTAAGGGTATCGATGTCTACACCCATGGTGAAATGCTCCCGGCAAACGCCTACCCCAGGCTGAAGAGTTATGACCATTTGGTTGGCAACTACGGAGGTTCATGGTGGCGCCAGAAGGAGGAGTTCGAGAGCTTCAATGGTCCAATACTAATGACAACCAACTGCCTGGTGCCGCCTAAGGATTCATACATGGACCGAGTGTACACTACCAGCATCGTCGGCTACCCGGGACTTAAACACATCACTGGGAAGACTGGGAAGGAAAAGGACTTCTCAACAATCATCGCGCACGCCAAGTCATGTGCCCCACCCCAGCAGATCGAGTCTGGGAACTTGACGATAGGCCTCGCCCACAAGACGGTGATCGACATGGCCGGGGATGTTCTGGAGCTTGTGAAGGTTGGCAAGATCAAGAGGTTTGTCGTGATGGCCGGCTGCGACGGCAGGCACAAGGACCGGGATTACTACACCGAGTTTGCGAAGGCTTTACCATCGGACACAATCATATGCACCGCGGGATGTGCCAAGTACCGTTATAACAAGCTTACACTGGGAGATATCGAGGGTGTTCCCAGAGTGCTGGACGCTGGACAGTGCAATGATTCTTATTCCCTCGTGGCCATTGCACAGGCGCTGGCCGAGGCATTGGGCGTAGGGATAAATGACCTTCCAATATCATACAACATCGCCTGGTACGAACAGAAGGCTGTCCTGGTTCTCCTCGCCCTGCTGAGTCTGGGCGTTAAGAACATAACCCTGGGACCCAACCTCCCGGCGTTTGTCTCCCCAAATGTTCTTGATGTCCTTATCGATAAGTTCAATATCCGAAAGAACACCTCAGTGGATGAGGATCTGCCCTTGCTGGTCCCTGAGGTAAAGGGATAGAGATGAAGAGGAACATAATCAGGATCGACGAGGACCTCTGCGATGGCTGCGGCCAATGCGCAGATGCCTGTCCCGAGGGCGCCATTCAGATAATCGACGGTAAGGCCCGTCTGGTGAGTGAGATATTCTGCGATGGCCTTGGAGCATGCATCGGTGACTGTCCGACCGGGGCAATATCCATAGAGGAAAGGGAGGCCGAGGTGTATGACGAGCGCAGGGTGATGGAGAATATCAACAAGAAGGGAGAGGGCACCATCAGGGCGCATCTCCAGCATCTGAAGGATCATGGAGAGACTGGTTACCTGAAGGAAGCGCTTGAATTCCTGGAAGAAAAAGGAATTGATGTAGATTTTGAAGGCTCTACAAAAACCCGAGCGGCAATACCCATGGCTTCATCAGAATTTCAGGGTAGGGGAAAGGCAAGCTCGTTGATAGCTTCAGAGGGCTCGGAGCTGAGTCATTGGCCGATCCAGATGCACCTGATCTCCCCGACCGCCCCACAGTACAGGGATGCCGATCTTGTCCTGGCAGCAGACTGTGTGGCGTTCGCCAGCGGGGAATTCCATCAAGATTTTCTGAAGGGGAAAAGTCTAGCCATTGCCTGTCCAAAACTTGATTCCGGTCTTGATCGATACCTGGAGAAGCTGGTGGCGCTCATCGACGAAGCCCGAGTGAGAACAATCACGGTGGTGACAATGGAGGTACCGTGCTGCCAGGGCTTGACAAGGTTGGTGCAGGAGGCAATGACCAGGACAAAGAGGAAGGTGCCGGTCGAGGTCGTCGTTATCAGCAGGACAGGTGAGATCCTGAAGAGGGAATGGGTCAACCTGAGCTGACATCATCCTGGCGGCTCGAGAATATGGCTTATAGGAAAGGATCTAACCAAGACTTCCTATCTCTGACCCTCTCACCGTCTTCCTGAAAGCGGAACTCTCCTTCGTGAGTCGGTCGATGTTGTTGAAGCTGATCCTCTCAAGTGTGGGAAGCTTATCTGGAAAGACCCTCTCAAGCTCCTTTATCAGGTAGTCGTGGACGTACCCTGACCGCCTCAGGAACTCCACCTCCCAGTTCTCCACGAGATTCATGATCCCCTCCCTTCCAGCTGTGCTGAAGGTCTCCGCCAACACTGAGGTGACCACTGTGTTCGGGGATATCATACAGACCTCCGCTTCCCTGATCGCATATGCGTTCCCGTTGAATGAGACAGCGACACCTCCACCATCTCTCACGAGCTGAAGTGCCTGAACGTCAGTGATGCTGTCCCCTAGGTACATGGTACTCTCCAGTCCAATTCCGGTAGAACGCTGGATCTCAAGAATGGAGTTGGCCTTCTCCTCCCCGCCCACCGGATTCACCTCCAGAATGAGCTGGTATGTCGAGAGATCTGTCATCTCCTCCCAGAATATCTGGTCCAACCTTTCGATGGTCTGCATACTCTGATCGTCGAAGTCATCCAAGGAAATGGCTCTATCAGGTATCTCGATCATCGGAAGCCGGGATATCTCTCTAGTATAGTTGCGAAGGATATCACGCTCCCAGTCAGATATCCTTGCCGAATCTATCCTCAATGTGGTGCAGTAAGCATTTTCGAACGGGAATCCGATGGTCTCGCACACGGCGTTGACATAGTGCTCGTAGCTCGTGGAGACAATGAACGCGGGCATGAGTTCGTTCACAAAGCGCATGGTCTTCTCCGCCCCTGGCACCAGGAGGATATTCTTGCGTGAGAACTCGATCATATTACGATCAGTAGCTCCGTATGCTTTCAGGAACGGAAGGATCAGTTTGAGTGTGCCTCCGGCCTTGTACCTTGGCTTTCGGACGATGTCCGCGAGAACGTCGTCGTATTTGCTGACCAGACTGAATAGACGATCCCCGTTCTCTATAAACTGGCAGGATATCTCGAAAGCGTTGTCGTTCTTGGTGACGGGTCCCTCCCCATCGGTGATGAACTGCCTGCCTTCGTATCCTATGATCTCCCCGATTTCGTCGTAGTCCATTTATCCCACCATGCTAACCCGATATTTCCTCGTCAACCTCTTTGGTGAGGTTGTACGCCTCATCCAACGAAACGCCTTCCACGTAAAGTCTCTGGTCCCTTATGAATACCTTGCCATCAGCGAAGAGCTTGATCGATTGAGCGATCAGGGGAAGCTCCCTCAGCTCCCCATCGGCCCTGATCCGCTTGAATAGGGGTTCTGTTTCCCCCTCATCTCTGATGATCTCCTCCAGGGACCTCGTTTTGAGTTTGTTCTCCATCTGTTCCCACAGAGGTGGATATCCACTGGCCCTTAATGAGAACGAACAGTAGGTCAGGGCGGGCCCCTCGTCCCATTCCGGCGTCGTGAGGTGGATCATTGCCCCCTGTTTCTCAGCCTTCTGCTCTATTAGCTGCCAAATGACTTCCTGCCAGGTGCCCTTTGGCCCCCCAGGCAGCGCTGGGTGCAGGTTGATGAGGTCAAACTCCCGACAGGTCTCATCATCTACCCAGAGCATGTATCCTGCCAGAACCCCGAGGTCGAATGGAAAATTGGAGAGTAGCCTCCTCATCTCCCTGCCGTATTCGATTCTCCACCCCTCCTTGTCCTTCTTCTTCAGGTCAGGTTTGAACTTCTTCCAGGAAAGGGTGATGAGAGGTATCCCGTACGAGTGGACTAGCTCGAAGAATTCCTCCCTTTCCCTGAAGTCCTTCTGCCCTGGTTCTTCGCCTTCTTCCCAGTTGTTGAAGACGAATTCTAAGGTGACGTCGAAGAACCCCTTCTCTTTTCGCCTAATGACGGTTTTCAGAAGCTCTCTGGCAGCCTCATCCCTTCCAGTGGAAAACCATCCAATTCTCAGCATTTCCCCTTCTCCATTTCAAATGACTCCAGGAGTTGCTGATCGGGGTAACCATCCCTTCCATAATCTGCAATGCTCCTGGCGGAAGCGAGAGCCGCGAAGTTGCCGCACAACTCAAGTTCCCAGCCCTTGAGTATGCCCGCCAGCATAGCCGCTGCAAAAACATCACCCGCTCCTGTCTTGTCCACGACCTCGGTCTTTACCACTGGGATCTCGATAGTCATATCTTTGGTAACGATGATGGCACCTTGTGCTCCCATGGTGCAGACCACGATATCGGGGCCCATCCTCAGTAGCTTTTTGGCCCCTTTAATGGGATCGGTCCCAGTCAGCATCTTAACCTCATGGTCACTTGGGAAGATGATGTTCGCCCTTCCTATGAGCGGCTTGATCACTTTCAAACCCTTCCCGGCGTAGATCTCGCCCGGATCCAAAGAGACCAGTATCCTAGGCTCAAGGTCCTTGGCGATTCTCATCTGAGCCCTCATCGACCTTTGACCCACGAAGGAGGTCAGGTGGACAAGCTTGAATTTCCTCAAATATTCTAGATCACAGGGGGCAGTGATGTACATGTCATTCGCGTTTGGAAGGACCAAAAGACTCCTTTCACCATCACTGATGATCGATATGCACAAACCTGTACGGTTCGCCCTTCTAATCTTGGTGGTATCGATGTATTCGAGACCGTTGATGATGAAGTCACCGTATACGTCGTTCCCCACCATTCCCAGCAATCCTGTTCGAAAACCCATCTTGCCAAGGGCGCACATGGTGTTCGCCGCCGAGCCCCCACCGCTCTGACTTACCATTTTTCCCTTCGTTCTTATGATATCCAGCAAATTCGAGAAGTCCTCAGGGGTGCCAAAGGTCTCCCTCCCGGGTCGCAATCTTAAATCCAGAAGTTCAGACCCATCCACCTCGAAGATCAGGTCGACATTGAGCGATCCTATTCCCGCGGCATCCATCAACCCTAGCAATTACTTCTGTCCAAAAATAAGTTGGCCCCCATCGATATCCAAGGCAGCCAATGAAAATCATTTATACAGACGCCTCAATTATATTTATTGCCCATGGCGGATCTGACCTATGTTCTGGAGTTCATTGGGGGAGCGATCATTTCTATAATAGTAATCTCCAATCCCATCTCCACCTCGGCGGTGTTCATCGCTCTGACACAAGGCATGACCCAGGATGAAAAGATCCGCATCGTGAGGAAGTCAATCATATACTCCTCGGGCATCCTACTTTTCTTCGCTCTGACCGGTTTCCTGATCTTCACGATATTTGGGTTCAGTATAGGTGCCTTCAGGATCGCGGGCGGAGTCCTATTGTTCAGCACCGCCATCTACATGCTAAATCCCAAACCGAGTAGCGTGGCCGCTGATGAGACCTCTCGCGATATCGCGTTGATACCGCTTGCCATCCCATTCACAGCCGGTCCAGGTACAATCGTCACTGTGGTGGTATTGATGTCAGAAGCCCGTAACCTCGTCAACACGATCGACACCATCACCGGGCTTCTTGCCATGATAGGGGTGATCTTAGGCATCATGGTGACCATCATCGTATCCTACTTCATGATGGCCCATTCTGACAGGATAGATGCCGTCCTCAAGGAGGGTGGACGCAATGTTGTGACCCGGTTAATGGGTCTGCTGGTCATGGCGATTTCCATCCAGTTCATCATCAACGGCATCAAGGAACTATTACCGGAGTTCATGGAGATCGTGAATGGCGCGGTTGCGATTTACCCCATCTTATGAATTCAGAGAAGCCATTATTCGAGAGGATTCACATAGCCTACAAGGTTGCCGCGAAGTTGCTCGGTCTCCAAGATATTGATAGGTTGAGCTTCTCTCCGATAGTGAATTGGGGGTACTTCATGTTCAGATCGCTTGAAACCCTACTCTCGGAACTCCTGGGGCGGGAGATCGAGCTCACCGCTTGCTCAGGTTTGACCGCCACTGCGGTTTTTCTAAAGGAATCAAGACTCCCAAGCAAGAAGAATGTCGTTTACAAGTTGAGTACCCAGAACGAGCATCTGGTACTGAAGATATTTCAAAGCGACCTGGCCGAGAAGGAACATTCAATATTGCTTTCCTGCAGGTCAAGGGGAATCAAAGTCCCTGAGCCTTATCTGCTGGGTGACGACTTCATTTTGATGGAATTCCTGGACGGTCCCAATCTCTGCGACCTACTGAACGAGAGCCCGGACTTTGAATATGCCGAAATGATGGCCGATTGGTTCCAGGCATTCCACCATGCGTTTAGGAACGGGAAACTGACCATGGTTAAATCAGATGCGAAGTTGCATAACTTCCTCCTTACAAGGAAGGGCTTGGCAGGGCTCGATTTCGAGCTAGCCCACGAAGGCGATCCGTTGGAGGATATCGGAGAGATGTGCGCGCACATCTTGGACACGGATCCAATGTTCACTCACAGGAAATTCGAATTGTGCGAACATCTCCTTCGACGCTACAGCGAGAAGGCCGGAAATACTCTATCAGGAATAACGAAATGGGTGGTGGTGGCCTTGGAGGAAGCTGCTAGCTTCAGGCCAAGTCAGCGGAAAGAACTGGAGAAGTGGGTGGCGGGGCTTGATCGAGGGACCGTTGCACCATTCTGTGATCTTGACCCTCAGAACAGATGATCATTGGTCAGTGCAGCCTCTCCACCGACCATGCAGGCCAGTGTCTTTATTCCAAGCGTTTCGATCCTGGACCTGACCTCCTTGAGATCACGAGTTCGCATGTTGATGTAAACCGTGGCTCCGGTATCAATGGAGAAGTAGCACTTTACCCCTTCTTCGAACATCATCTTGACCTCCAATATCACCCTCAAAGTGTCGGGTCTCCAGAGTATCAGCCTCTCCTCCCCAGTCATGGTGATCCCGTGGAGGAGCAGCGTGTCCCTTTCAGCAAGTTCTCCAATGCTATCTACATCTCCCTTGCCGATGGCTTGTTCCATATCGTCCAGCACGGAGGGCACATATTCCAAGCGTGCTTGGAAGAAAGGCGAACTGGTGACCTCGCGGTGGGCGGTGTCCGTGAACTTCATCGCAGGGACCACCGCCACCAGCATAGCCATGTCCGAATCGGCCGAGGAAGGTATCCTCCGTGAGAAGGAACTCATATCGTCATGGCCGGCGTACCATCTGGAGAATCCCCCGGTCACAGCCCGGGAGGCGGATCCAGCCCCCCTCCTGGCGAATCTTGAGATCTCCTCCAGGGAGAGATCAAGGCCCAACGCGTTCGAGCATGCAAGGGCGAGGGCAGCGAAACCAGAGGAGCTTGCACCCAGTCCAATGTTCGAAGGGAAATCGTTGATGGATGCCATCCTCATCCCTTCATCGATGCCAGCCATCTCCCTGATGGGCTCCACAACTGCCAATATCCTCTCCAGTTCCCTCTCGCCTGCCGGTTTTCCATCTATTTCCGCGCGATCGGGCCATCTCCCGAATTCCACTGTGGTTCGGGTGCAGAGGGGGGCGGTGCAGACGGATATGGAATCGTGATAGGGAAGCCTGAGGATATCGTCTTTCAGGCCATGATACTTTATCAGCCCCTGTATGGGGTGAGCGGTGGCACTGGACTTCATGATTCACCTCATATGTCGAATAGCACAGTGACCGAAGGCGTGTCCTCGTCCACTTCCAGCATGTGGTATGTCACCGCCTTGACCTCGGTCTTTGGTCTGTGCTTCTTCAGGTCAAGCTCCTCTCCCTTGGCCAGGCATCTAAGGCCTCCTTCCAAGAAGGAGATGTCGAAGGAAGAGAGCACCACGTGGTCCACATCATGGATGTACAGCAACTCGGAAAGCAGGTCGAACAGAAGATTCTCCTTATCGGTGCCCTCGATCTGTACCTCCACCTCACCTACTAGCCGAATGGTGGAGACATCCACCATCTGATC
>DATKXF010000134.1:0-5721 GCA_035529155.1 Methanomassiliicoccales archaeon
GACCAAGAGACTGGCCATGCAATTCGGGATCAAGGTCGACTTCCTTCACAGGGGCATGGAGAGCTGCCTAAAGGAGGTCATCGATGGTAGGGACGCGATCCTATTCCTGGAGCAATCGATGGTTGATGATTTCAGGCATAGGATCTCCTGTATTGAGGAGAACCACGGCCTGAATATCCCGTATGTGATCTTGAAGAATTATTGAGGTACGGAAATACGCCTGAACCCAAGGTAGTCTGATCAAATCGCCACTAATCCCTCGGACTAGATCTCCATTTCCAAGATCATTGTCTAGTATCCAGAGACCAAGGTATCATTCCAGCAGGACCATGCCTATGGAGATGATGTTCCCATGAACGATCTTCCCGTACTCCAGATCCTTGCATGGAATCGTGGAGAGGTCCCATCCAGCGTTCTTCGCCGTGGCGAAAACGTCCATGCCAACCGCTTCCATGCTGGGCCTTACCCTGTCCATGTTGGGGCACAGTCTTTTCAGACTCTCGTCAACGATTCCGTCGCTCTCCTCGGCCACGCAGTGCTCGCAGTAAATGCATGGGTATGCCGCAAAACCGAAGGCCTTGTAGAATCCGTCGTAGAAGGCGGTCTTCTCCAGGATATGGACGGTATCATGGATCCACAGGATCATGTCCTTGTACCAGGGATGGAAGTCTTCTGGTATCTCCTCGATGGAGAACTTCTCCATGCCCGGAATGCCGTCGAAGCGAAGAAGCAGGGCGGTCTCGTAATCGCACAGCATCTTCTGGGTTTCTTTGGGCGTGGGAGCGTAAGGGGGACAGGAGAAATGCTTGGCGTATCCCTTGCATCCGTAGCGACACTTGAACCTTACCCATTCCGAGACAACAATCATGTCCGCGCATATGGGTTTGGCAACGGCCCCATGCTGGGCGGCCAGATCGCAGAGTTTCTCTATCTCCCTTTCCAGCATTGGCAGGTTTATCCCCATGCCATTTAGGTAGGCCGCAATAATAAAAGCTTCTCCATTCTGACATGATCGTTTCGTTCATCGTTCCCTTTGAGAAATTTCTTGACAATTGTTTTATTTGCACATGATGTAAGGTGCTCGGTTAACATGTCCGGGGATGGAGGTTCCAAGAGGTGCCTTTGGCACGCGGAGGACGGCAGGTGCGCCAACTGCAAGGCTCGCAGGATTAGGTGCGACGTGCTTGGCCTAGAGGACTACGATTACTGCACTCCAGATAGGGATTACGAAAGCTGCGATTTCTTCCTTCAGAAGCCGACCAGACCGGGCAGCTAAATATGGGTGATTCTGACGAACATCGAGATCGAGAACATCAATGCCGATCTCCTCTCGGGAGACAAGGGGCGAATCGCGTCAGCACTGGATAGGCTTGAGGATCATCTGAGGAAGGAGGGCGGCGATCCCACGGTCATCGAAGCCCTCAATGGACTTCTTGAGAGCGATCTGGATATACGGAGGAAGGCATCTTGGGCTCTTGGGAAGACCGCCCAGATAAAGGTGGGAAGCGAGTCCTCCATAGAACCGCTTTCCGCCCTTCTCGACGACGAGGACGAGGAGATCAGGGAGAATGCGACCTGGGCGCTCGGGGAGCTCGCGGGCATGGGAAAGGGCAGTTCTGATTCCATTCCTCTGTTGATCGCTCTCCTGGGGGATGAGAATATTCAGGTCAGGTCAATGAGCGCCTGGACCTTGGGGAGATTGGCCGGAAGAGCGGGAATCAACCCTCCTGGTACCAAGGAGGCCGTAACCGTTCTTCTAGATGACAGCTCCCAGCTGGTACGGAAGAGTGCCAGCTGGGCCCTGGAACGCATGTGATTCTTCCAGTGGCACCCACTATCGATGTCCCTGTCAGCGGCTTCGCTCACCTAAGCCCTATTATTCCGGAAAAATCTATATCCCAATGATCAAGAAATCGGATGTGGTCTCGTATGGGAGGAAAGTGGCGCGACAAGCTTGAAAGAGAACATCCAAGCCACGGAAAGGTGGTGGGTATACTGATACCCAGACCCACGGATCTGGATTCTCTTATTCGTTCTGTACCCGAAGGCAGTTTGGTGACTGACGAGCAGCTGAGGACCGAGCTGGCGAGGAGGAGTGGGGCGGACATCGCATGCAGCAAGGTGACCGGCATTTTCCTGCGGATATGCGGGGAGGCGGCTGAGGAGGACCGGGCTGATGATAAAGAGAATATCACCCCCTACTGGAGGGTGATATCCAAGGATGGCTCATTGAAACCCAAGTTCCCGGGAGGGATCGAGTCACAGTCAGCCAAGCTTGAAAATGAGGGCCATGAGATAATCCCAAGCGCTGGCAAGAAACCTCCAGTGGTTAGGGATTTCCAGCGCTACCTTGTGGATATTTGGGTGGAACCTCAAACACCCGTGGCGATAGTGAATATGGATTGATTCAGTCCATTTCTCCTAGCTCGAATATCATGTCCGCTAGCTCTTCCGGGTCCACGCCGTGACGGTCGGCCACCTCTGCGATCCTCTTTCTGGTTATTGGCACATGTTCTGATGAGGGAACCGCGGGCTCCATTCTCAGGTCCAACCTCATCACGTCCCAGCGGCTGTAGTGACCCATGCAATCGAAGTAGGCTTTGGTCATGGCCCGATCGTCAGGGTTCAGCTCAGCGTACAATATTCCTTCCTTGTTCAGAAGCGGGCCTTCCAGCACCACTCCCGCCGGATTCACGATCATGCTTCCCCCCGCCGCCACATTGAAGTCCTGGCACCATTCTGGCATCTGATCATCTGGGATGTATTGACCGACGCTAATCACAAAGCACTGGTTCTCAAATGCATATTCTCTCGCAGCATGCTCGATGTCGCACATGTGGATAGGATCTCCGTCTTCCCACCTCTTCTTCTTTCCCGGGTGACGGTCCATCACCCAGTATCCCGGCCATACAGCGCAGTGGATCTCCTCCCCCATCAAGGCCATGGCCGACTTGAGCAATGTCATATGATGTTCGTAACACACCAATCCACCGATGGTTCCGATGTCGGTGTCGAAGGTGACCACATCGGATGCGTCCCCCATTCCCCAGACCATTCTCTCGCCGTGGGTGGGCATGAGCTTCCTGTGTCGTCCCATGATCTGCCCTTGACCATCGATGAAGAGTATCGTGTTGTAAAGGGTGCAGGAGCCCTTCCGGTCGCTCATCTCGGTGCATCCCATTGCCACTATCGTACCCGCGTCCCGCGCGGCGTCGCACATTACCTCGGTATCGGTACTGGGAATTCGCAGCGAGTTCTTCTGATAATCGACCATGATCTCCGACCAGCGCGAGATGGGTTGAAGTCCTCGCCAGTACGGAAAGCCAGGGATGAATGTCTCCGAGAATACCGCCACGCGGGCGCCGTTCCTCCCCGCTTCCTCGATGCTCTTGCACGCCCTGTCCACCGTAGCCTCCCTGTCCATGAAGACAGGTGGGACCTGCACGGCCGCCACCTTCACTCTCTCCTCCATGAGGGTGTGTTCTGTTAATCCGATATAAGTGACTTGTTGTGTCCATTTAGCATGAAGAAAAGATCAGGTCTCGAAGCATGGAGATGATGTAGATGCTATCCGATATTCGACCAAATCGAGCAGATGATTAAATATATTCGTAGACAATTTTGTTCCAATGGTTTACTGCCCCAAGTGCGGTACTCAGAATCCTGATGGGTCGAGTTTTTGTTCCAATTGCGGAGCTCCCCTTATGGGGGGGAGATGGGACAAGGACAAGGAGATCGACAAGAAATGCGAGGAGACGTGCTCTGGACGAGGACCGGCTGGCAAGATCCTTTGGGCAATAATAATCATTCTAATTGGTTTCTGGTTGGTCTTCGAGTTCGGCCTCAAGAACATCCAGGGTCTTCCCGATTGGGTGTACGATTTCAGCTTCTGGTGGATAATCCCTGTGGTTGTGGGACTGGCCGTAATAATCTGGGGAGTAAGCATCCTGGTCAAGCGCTAGTCATCTCGAAGATTTTGCATTCCTCCGAGCAACTGGAGCATATGCGGTCATGTCTCCAGTTCGCGATCTGTATCCTCGTTTCTAACCACAGGAAGGATATGATGATCACCACCCAGCCGTAGATCGGCTTACCGGACAGCTGGAACACGCTCATCACGGTCAGGAAGAAACCCAGTACCAGTATAACGTTCATTAGAACGTGGATGAAACGGCTCCTTGCATACGCGGCCTCGATCAGGCTAAAGGCGACCAGAGCAAGCCCAGTTATCAAGAGCAGATAAAGTGAAAAAGAGGAGAAATCCGAAGGGAAGATCATGTACGAGAGCATCAGGAAGATCGAAATCGTTGCCCCCACGGCCAATCCCAGACATCCTGTGCAAACGGTCTTCTCATCAATGGTTACCACATGACCTTCGAACATGTCACAATCTGGATGATGTCCTCTGATACTTCTTGAAGCCTTTTCCCCTTCCACGGGTGATTTCTCCCTTCCCTTGAGCCTTCTACTGATCCAGCTGGGACGGAATGCTAGGGAAATACCAACAAGGCAGCTCAGGATGAAAGGCGCTCCAACCAGAAGCTTCCCCCATGAATCCACCGCTTCCGCCTGGAACGAACCCAGTATTCCGGTGATAATGACGCATGTCCCCCCGATGAGCGAGAGGAGCGCGAAGTACCCCACATTGCGATTCAAATCAGTCGCCTCAGATTGCTCAGGACCCGCTTGCCGGCCATATGTCTATAGCATCTCCGTTTGATCTCGTTCTTGGAGAAGAAACCGCTTATGTTCTTGGGAATGGAACCGTAGAAGGAGCGGTAGCACTTGAACACCTCCTCCTGGACCTCACTCCTGGTCAGCGTCTCGGTGGGCATTATGGCGTGGACCATGTCATAGTGGGCGTAGTTAAAGTCCTCTATCCATCCGTTGGTGGCTGCCTCATCGTAGATCGAGGTACCTGGGTAGGGGGTCAGGACGGTGTAAATTAACAGGTCGCTCTCCAGCTCGAGCCCGAACTGCCTGGTCCTCTCGATGGACTCCGCGGTCTCCTTTCTGGATCCGGTGACGATCATGGCCTGGGAGAACACGTCGTTCTCTCGCAGTATCCTCATCGCCTGTTGGGAATCGCTGGTCCTTATGTCCTTGTTCAAATCCTTCAGCACCTCTGGGGCGTTATTCTCCACTCCCATGAGGATCCAGTTGTTCCCTACGGACCTGAGTTTCGCTACCAGCTCGGGATTGTTCACAATGTCGTCGGTTCGAGCCTGGAAGAACCATGACACATCTTCGGTGTACCCCCTATTCCTAAGCTCCTCCCACAGCCCTTCCCCCCGTTTCCTGTATCCGAAGTTGTCATCGGTGAGCCACAGGAACTCACCTCCGAACCGCTGGTGCAAATGCTCCATCTCATCCGCTATGCGGCGGGGGGTTTTGGTCCTCCAGGTTCCGTTCCAATGCTTCCACTGGGTGCAGAACCTGCATCGATGACTGCAGCCACGCGATCCCTCCAGGATCAAGTATGTCGTGTTCTTGCCGGCCATCATGGAGAAGTGATATCTGTGAAGGTTGTCCTCGATCAGATGGTACGCAGGATATGGGAGCGAGTCGAGGTTTTCAATGAGCTCTCTGGGAGGATTGTGGACGACCGCGCCGTCGTGCCTGAAGGATAGTCCACGAATCCTGCCCGGATCGGAGCCATCCGCCAAGCACTTGATCAGTTCCACTAGTGTGGCTTCACCCTCTCCCCTGACGATGAAATCG
>DATKXF010000135.1:0-2631 GCA_035529155.1 Methanomassiliicoccales archaeon
TGAAGGCGGATAGGTTTACAGTTTCAGAATAGGGAACTGGAGTGGAGGAACCTATGCAGGGACAGGCTACGCTGACCAAGGTGGTTAAGGCGAGCGCGACAGCTATCAAAGCCGTCCCTACTGATCGTCTCATAGGGATCCCCTACTGGCCAGCGATACAGAATCCTAGGGATATTTAATCGTTCGGCATTTCATGTCTATTTTGATAACCCTAATATCGAAAGAACCTAGAAATGCTGGATGTGCCAGATCAATCAGTATTCTCTAAGGATGTAATCAGCAAAGAGAATTATGAAACAAGGGATATATATGCCCCCAGCAGTAAGATACAACATGAGTAGGAAACGAATGGACTTCGACTTCACTCATCTCGCCTGTGACGAGGACGCCAACAGGATTCTTTCATTAGCCTGTCACAGAGAGGTCAGTATCAAGGAAATATCTGATCTGCTCAACATTCCCATGTCCAGATGCTATAGAAGGGTGCATGACATGGTCGAAAAGGGGATGCTGAGAATCGAGAACATAGATGAGAATAGGGCGTCTCTATACCGATCCAACCTCAAGTCATTCTACATCACCTTTGAGAACGAGAGTCTCAATCTGATGGTAGAGTTCCAGGATGGGGGAGTCAGGAGTTATTCCTACAACGCTGAACCAGCCGCCGTTTTCGCATGAAGGGTACTACCTGATCTCCCTGGCATTTTCTATCAATCCGTAGAATCTCTCTGCGATATCTGCGGCAATCTCCTTGCTCTCAGCAGGATAAATCGTTATTCTTCCATTCCGGTATATCGTCACCTCTCTCCCATCATACTTGATGGTGACCATGACGCTCAAGTTCTCGAGATCGTGACCAACAGCCTCAAGTATCTCCGAGGCGCGGTCAAGATCGAAGCGTACCGGTTCCTTGGGAATCGCCGAAAGGGCTTCCACGCTGCAGATTCCAACGATCTTGAACTTCATGTGATCAAATCTTGGCCAGGATCATCCTGGCATTCTCCCGGAAACGCTCGAGCGGACCCTCGTTGACCAGCATGTGGTCGGCCAATGCGATCACCTTTCCCAGGCCCCAGCCTAGTTCCCTGTGATCCCGTTCCACGAACTCTTCCCAGTTGGATGGGGCGTCATTTCTGTCCCTTGCTTTCAATCGATTGTACCTGGTTCTTCGAGAGGCGTGAATAGCGATCACCATCACCTGGTCACCGAACTCCCTCTCAAATACCTCTAGCTCGGAGAATCCTCTGCATCCATCGATTATTGTGGGGTCGCTCTTAACGAGGGCAATAGCCCTCCGGGCCCATATGTCATTCCCGTGGATCTGTCTCTCTGAGTGGGCAAAGCCACCTATGCCTTGATCGTGGTTGTCTATCCCCCGGCTAGAAGCTTCCTTCCGCACTATGTCCCCCATTCGAATGACCTCGAATCCCTCCTCCATAGCCACTTTCACGAACTCTTCTTTGCCTGCTCCTGGCATCCCAGTTAGTATGCACACTCTCACTTCAGATCACCGCGTGAATAGAATTTCCCCTGGATGATTTGAATTTGGTTACTTCTACTTCGATGAAATCGGAAAATCCATCAAATACCTTTGGGTGCCGACCATTCAAGTAACTCTCGTGATCGGCAGTCAAATCAATTGGAGAACAATACCCCATATATCCAGGGGATGAACTCTCTGGATTCTCCTCTTCACCGGTCATCCAGTCTCCATCCTGTTTATCAAGAAATGATTATTTATATGTTTTCGACGGCAGCCTTCTCCACTCTTTCAATAAATGAGGATTTGACCGCCATTAATATTACTGGGATGGTTTTTATAGCATCAGAGAAAGGGTTAAGTCAGCCGAATACATTTGCTGGCCTGGCCTTAGGGCAACTAAAGCCCCTAACCCGAGGAGGAAAACGAATTGCAGTCTTCCAAATCCGTCGAAGGGATACTGGAGGAGATAATCTCCGATGAATTCGGCTCAGAACAGAGCATAAAGAGCATATCTATCGTATCCAAGACAGGCTTGATGATCGCTGGAAGATCGGCGTCTGATGTCAGGGCTGAGACCTTTTCGGCGATGTCAGCGATCATGTTCTCAGCTGCGGAGACCACGCGAAAGGACATCATCAAAGAGGACATGGAGAAAGTAATGGTCGTCTTCAGCAATTCTGTGGTCATCATCTCAGAATTGAGCGCGAACCTCCTCGTCGTGGCCGTGGCTTCAAGGGAAATAGACGAGGACAAACTAATGGAGCATTTGGATTCTATTGTGGACCGCTCCAAGGCTGAACTCACCTGGCTAAAGTGAATCAGATCAGGTGTTCAGCTATCTCATCAAGGATTCTATCGCAGTAGATGCACCTCAGTACCGGTGGGTCATCATTGTCTATGATGAACTCAGGCTCGACCGGTTCCTTTAGGTTGGTTATGCAGCTCGGATTGCCGCAGCGGACAATGCCCCTTATTACATCAGGAAGGTTAAGCTTGTACTTCTCTGCCACATTGAAATCCCTGATGATGTTTATGGTGGCCTTTGGCGAGATCAAAGAGATCTTATCGACTTCTCTGGGGTCGAGCTCTCTGTCCTCCACCTTCACCACGTCTTTCCACCCAGCTTTCTTGGAAGGCACGTGCATTAG
>DATKXF010000136.1:0-16203 GCA_035529155.1 Methanomassiliicoccales archaeon
TCGCGATAGGTACCAAGCTGGACCCATTCCTGACGAAATCCGATGGGCTTACTGGAAGGGTGATAGGCAAGCCAGGTACGCTGCCTGAGGTTCTACACAAGTTCACAATGAATACCAATCTGCTGGAAAGGGTCGTTGGAACCACCCATGACATTGCCGTAGATAACATCAAGACCAACGAGCCCCTGATGTTGAGCATTGGCACCGCGACCACTGTTGGCGTGGTTACCAGCGCCAGATTAGATGTATCCGAGGTCGTTCTGAAGATACCAGTGTGCGCCGATAAAGGTCAAAGGGTCGCGATCTCTCGAAAGATACTGGGCAAGTGGCGCCTGATAGGCTACGGCATCATCGACTGAAATGCAGAGAGTGGTCCTTGACACAAACGCCCTTCTGATGCCTTTTGAAACATCGATCAATCTTGACCATGAGCTCGCGCGTTTGCTCGGAAGCTGTGAGGTCTTTGTACCGGGACCCGTGATTGGGGAACTGAAAAGGATCAAGAGCAAGCATGCCAAAGCCGCGCTGACCCTTGCCCGGAAGTACAAGATAGCCGAGATCGGTCAGCAGGGCGACGAAGGCATAATCCAGGTCGCCAAGGAACTGGGTGCATATGTCCTCACCAATGACAGGGAACTTCGTTCTCGTTTGAGGAAGATGGGCATTCCTACGATTTACCTGCGCTCAGGAAAATATCTCCAGGCCGACGGAATCTAGAGCAGGGGTCGAGGAGGATCAGGCGTTTCAACATTCTCCTTATTCCGGGATTTGCCGATCTTCTCCAGTCTTCTTTTCATGATGCTCGCACCGACCTCGGTGGGGGCGTAGATCGGGATCTTTTTTCCGACCGTGTACAGCGATCTGCTCTCTCCGATTTCCCTTATCGATTTGGAAGCGCATGCGGTTATGACGTCGCAGGTCTCGAAGAGATCCATTGCTTCGTCGTGGGACAGGCCCGTGATGTGGACTCCGAAGATAACCGCATCGCCACCACACATCTCTCTTATCTTCCTGGCATCATCCGCCTTGGCCACAGTGACCCCTATTCGTTTGTTACCTAGCTTCTTGGCCAGCTTCACTCCATCGATTTGATCGATCCTTGCCGAAGACGGATCCAGGACTCTCTCGCTTCCTATGGCATCGATCACCTCTGATATGGGCGAGGTCTCCACCAGTCCCGAAATTCTCCCTCCGATGCCCTGGATGATCTCTGGATCTGAGATGACAACCGTCCCTGCCCCATCGCTGACGATGACCCCGCAGTCAAGAGAACCCTCCTCCACGCATTGGGCTAACACCTCGGATATACCAAAGCTCAGGAAATCCCTCATCCTGAGCTTCCTCTTAGATGTGCACATTCCGAAGTCATCAATTCTGAATTGGATATTATTCCTTACAGTCTCAGGGGTGATCTCTTCAATCCCTCTGTACTTGAAGAAAAGGGGACAGTAGCTGAGCATCGGCTCACCCACCTCAACCACTTTGCCGTCCTCGATGACCACTCTTGTTAATCCCATGGCTTCCATGACGTGCCTGTCCTTAGTTCCCATTTAGCCTCATCCCCCAATCTGTATTTAGTGGGATTACATACCTATAAAAATAACTTATCAAACACTTGGATCAGCCAGTTCATTCTTATACGAAATAACAGCAACACTTATTATGGTAGGAAAGGCATTTATCTACCAATATTCTGGGAGGAATGTTGATTACCCCTCTCTCAGGTGAGGAAATGAATGAGAAGTTCGTCACCGCATTACGCAGGGTCGCCCTAATGGGTGGGATGCACGACTACATAGCCATCTCATCCCGGGAATTGGGCGATAAGTTGGAAATGAGCCAGCAATCAGCTTCTAAGCGCATTCTCGAGCTACTCGAGGCCGGTCTAATTCAGAGGGATCTCGGGGCTCGAAGACAGCGCATCAAGCTGACCGAAAAGGGAATCGAACTACTCCGACAGGAGTATCTTGAGTACCAGAAAATATTCGAGTTGAAGGGACACGTGGTCGTGCATGGGGTGATAACCAGAGGAATGGGCGAGGGACAGTATTATGTCCATCAGCCATCCTACAAGCAGCAGTTCTCGGACAAGCTGGAATTCATGCCCTACGAGGGGACGCTCAATGTCAAGATCAACCCGGCTGATGTTGAAAAGCTCGAAATCCTTAGGAACAGTGATGGGATAATTGTCGACGGCTTCGAGAGGAACGGAAGGACATTTGGCGATGTCAAGGCATTCTCAGCCAGGATACATAATATCCATTGTGCGGTAATCATGCCCGCCAGGTCTCATTACGATGATATCATTGAGATATTGTGTCAGTATCACCTCAGACGTACCCTTGGTATAGGGGATGGCGATTCGGTCGAGGTAATCATCGAAGTGGATTGATCCTGGACCGGATCATTGTCTATCGTTTATATGCGTGAGAGCTGATTCGAAGATCGTCCTGCCGTCACCCGGTCCAAGTGGATCCCTCTTATCAAGTGTCCAGTCAGGATGCGTGAACCTATTGAACACTCTCTCTGGATGTGGCATCAAACCCAACACGTTTCCCTGAGGGTTGCATATCCCGGCAATGTTGTCAAGCGAGCCGTTGGGATTCCAGGGGTACCCCGCGTATTTGCCGTGATCGTCAACGTACTTGAAGACGATCTGATCGTTCTCCTCCAACCTCTCAATAAATTCTCTCTCCCGGCCTTGTGGGAATTTGAGGTTGCCCTCCGCATGGGCGCTTGGGAACATCACGACCTGCCTTCTCTCCAAGCCCTTTGTGAAGATGCAGTTTCCATTGTTCTCGTGTTTCAGAAAGGTTGGAATACATTCGTATCTTCCAGATTCGTTGGTCGAGAGGGCCACCTGAGGTTCTTTACTCATCACTTCGTCCATTGCAGGAAGGAGTCCAAGCTCGACCAGTATCTGGAATCCGTTGCAGATTCCAATGACCGGCTTACCCGCCTCGACAAATTCGATCAGATCATTTTCTATCGAACTCTTCATCCTGGCCGCGAATATGGCTCCCGCTCTGACATAATCGCCCGACGAGAATCCTCCTGGAAGGGCTAGGATGTGGTATTCTTCCAGCGATCTCCTAAGGGAACCAGACGAATCTCCGGACAACTGTTTGAGATGCACCTTTTCCGGAGCTGCTCCCAGATTAGCAAAGGCTGAGAACGTTTCATCCTCGCAGTTAGTGCCCTCAATCCTGAGAACGCAAACCCGAACATCTTCTCGGTTCACCATATCACCCCAATATCCTCCAGAGGGGAGAGTACCACGCTTCTCTCAGCTCATCGATACCGATGTTCATGATAGAATCGCCGTCCCCGATCTCGAGGAAGTCATTCCCGACCTCTCCCAGCCTGAAGATCTTCTTCTGCATTGACTCCTTCCATTCGTTCTCCCTTTCCCTATCGATCTCGACCAGCCAGCGGGTGTTGGTCTCGCAGAAGAGCTTTCTCTCCGTAGGCGAAGTTCCCATTGAAGTGATGTTGATGATTGCCCCAATGTTCCCCGAGATGCACATCTCGGCCAATGCCACGGCCATGCCTCCATCAGAACAGTCATGGCAGGCTTTCACGATCCCCTTGCTCATGCATTCGAGCAGACGATCGATGCTTGATTCAAGCTCTGTAATGTCCACATCGGGAACTTCTCCTCCCCTTCCATCATAGATACGATAGAGGGCGGATCCTCCCATCTCTCCTTTGGTCTCTCCGACTACGTACAATGGATTGCCAGCTTCCTTCAGGTCGGCCGTAACGCACTTAGTGATGTCCTCGACGATCCCAACACCCATCACGGTTGGGGTGGGAAGCACCGAGCCCTTCGGAGTTTCGTTATAGAAGCTGACGTTTCCCGAAGGAATGGGAAGTGATAGCGCCTGACATACTTCGCCGATCCCTCGAACCGCATCCCTGAACTCCCCGAGCCTATCAGGTTTCTCAGGGTTTCCGAAGTTCAGGCAATCGGTAAGTGCATGTGGTCTCGCCCCGACCGCCACGATATTCCGGCAGACCTCATCGATGCATCCTTTCCCTCCTCTGTATGGATCCTCCGCAACGAACCAGGGATTTACACCCAGTGCGATTGCCAGGCCTCTGACCGAGTGGTCCAAAGGCTTGATAACCGCCGCGTCCCCATGACCGCGGTGACCGATCTTTCCCTGTAGGGGCTTGATGACCGTACCGGCTCTGACCTCGTGGTCATACTGACGGATGATCCACTCCTTTGAAGCTATGTTGGGATCGGATAGCAGCGTCAACAAGATCTCGCTCATGTCCTCAGGCAGCTGTGGGAAGACCTCCTCCAATTCTGTGGTGGGACTTCTGCTCAGGCATGGCCTGCAATACTCTGGTCCCGCCGTCAGGAAATCGAGATCCATCTCGAAAACCCTCTCGCCTTGGAAGGAGAGCTTCACGACCTTCCCCTCAATGACCCTCCCGATGATCGTTGCTTCGACGTCCCAGAGCTCAAAGACCCCCATAATGTCCTTGATGTTCTCCTCAGGGGCAGCCAGCATCATTCTTTCTTGCGACTCGGAAACCCAGATCTCCCAAGGTGCCAATCCCTTCTCCTTAAGGGGGACATCGCTTAGGTTGACCTCCGCACCGAAGCCGGCATCGAGGGCCATTTCGCCCACCACGCAGGAGAGCCCTCCACCACCCAGGTCCTTCATTCCGCTGATGAGCCCGCGGGAATTCACTTCAAGGCAGGCGTGTATGAGCGGCTCCTTCATGATTGGGTCCCCAAGCTGCACCGCACCTCTTGATTCTTCTTCAGAGGTCTCGTCAAGCTCCGCCGAGGCAAAGGTGACCCCGTGGATGCCGTCCCTTCCAGTTCTTCCTCCGGCCAATATGAGGAGATCATGCGCTCCCCCCACAGCGTTCCGGACGAGATCCTTCTTCTTGACTATTCCAACGCATCCAACATTCACCAGGCAGTTGCCTGTGTAAGCCTGATCAAAGAACACCCCCCCGCAGACGGTAGGGATCCCTAAACGATTGCCATAGTCTCTGATTCCCGCAACGACTCCGCCAACCAGATATTTGGGGTGCTTCACTCCAGGGGGCAGCTCTCCCTCGAAATCGGGTGGGCCGAAGAACAGGGGGTCCACCAAGGCGACTGGCTGCGCACCCATGCAAACGACGTCCCTGATGATTCCACCTATTCCCGTTGCAGCACCGCCGTATGGCTCTATGGCGGAGGGATGATTGTGACTCTCTATCCTAAGAGCGTATCCGTGTTCATCATCGAAAACCATCACACCCGCGTCGCCTTTGGAAAGGACATCGGGGTGGGTGATGTTGAACACATGCTCCTTTAAGATCACCTTTGATGATTTGTAGCAGCAGTGCTCGCTCCATGCTTGGGCTATCGACTGGAGTTCCACATCAGTGGGAAGTCGACCTTTCTCAGAGAAGTGATCTCTGATAGTGATCATCTCCTCTAGGCCGAGGCTCAGTCCCATTATGTCACTGAGCTTCCTGAGATCCTCATCGCTGGCAGAAAATAGATCAATCTCGAAGAGCTCGAAGGGGACTTGAAGTCTCGTCATGAGTTTGGTGGTGGCCATCTGACCTCACCTTAGATCAATGCGGTAGCTCTGGATCACGGGGTTGGCTAGCAGCTTCTTGCACATTTCCTCGCAGGAATGCATCGCCGCTTCCTCTTCCAAATCCAGGTCAACCTCGAAGAGCTTAATCGATCTCACGTTCTTGATCCCTTCAAAACCCAAGAGTTCCAATGCTTTCCTGGTGTTCTGGCCCTCCGGGTCGGCTACGCCCGGTTTGAGCTCGATCCTAATCTCTGCGATGACCATCAAAGCACCGCTCGATAATCTATGTTGACTACTTAATTCTGTTTCTCTTAGACCAGGCCGGCTTCTTGAAGGAACTGAAGTGTTCCAGAGAAGATGAAGTTGATAGCAACTGCTGAAAGAAGGATGCCCATGATCCTAGTGAATGCCATGGCCCCGCTCCTGCCCATGAAGGCGAACACCCTGTGCGAGTTGATTAGAAGCAGGTAGCTGATGATGACCGTCAAGGTGATGGCCAGGAATACTGAGGTGAGATTCGCTATGTTCCCATCACCCATTGACTCAGATACCAGTATCATGACGATGGTGATGGATCCGGGACCGGCGAACAGGGGAATGCCCAGGGGCACTATGCCCACTACCTCGGCGGTAGAGGCTTGCTCCTCGTCTATCTTGCTAAGCTTGGTCTGGGAGGTCTTACCATGCAGCATGTCGTATGCCACTGAGAATAAAAGGAGGCCGCCGGCCACCTTGAATGCTGGAATGGTGATACCATAGATACTGAAGATCCATTGTCCAAAGATTCCGAATACGAAAAGGGTCGCCAGTGTGACCAGGCAGATTTTGTAGATCACCCTTCGTCTAAGCTCAAGGGCATAACCCTCGGTGATCGCTTCGAAAATGGGCACATTCGCCACGGGATTGACTATGGCGAATATGGTCGCAAAGGCACCAATGGCAAACTCGAGTACCACGGCGGTGCGAAATTGAAGGTGGTATTAAAACATTTGCTTGATGATTGATTTCTGAGGTCATTTCCTCAAACGAGTCCAGATTGCTGGACCGCCTCGATGGCGCCAGAGATGATGAAGCTGATTCCCATTCCAGCTAGAAGGACGCCCATTATGCGGGTGAAGGCGATAGATCCGCTCTTACCCAGGCGCCTGAAGATCACCTCCGATTTCATAATGAGGACATAGGATATGATCAGAATGCACAGTATGGCCACGAACACCATTGTCAGGTCCATGGCTCCGTCAGCCTGTGAGACGAGAACCATCGTGGTGGCGATGGAGCCCGGACCCCCATACAGGGGTATCGTTAGTGGGACGATCGCGAGAGACACAGCATCTTCCGTGTGGTCCTCCGTGACCTTATGAGTGGTCCCCTGCCCCTCTACCATGTTGAATCCTAGATAGAATATCAGGAGTCCCCCCATTACCTTGAAAGCTGGTATGGTTATCCCAAATAGGTCGAATATGTAGTTTCCAAAGAGGCCGAAGCCGATCAGGACCGCTGCGGTGTAGACCATCGCTTTCTTGGCAATCATGCGTTTGGTCTTCTCGTCGAAGCCGTCGGTCACCGCCTCGAATATTGGAACATTACCAATGGGGTTGATGATGGCGAACAGGGTGCCGAAGACGGTGGCGATAAATGCCGGATCCATCCAGGGAAGTCACCAACCTCCTCTCTACTTAACACTTATTTACTCTTTCCCACCCCTGACATTCTAGCGAAGATTAGATAGCCAGTGTGCCCTAGCATCTCGAAGGACGGTCTGACTCCACCCTCGTGAACCTCGATACCCCTCTGCAGGTTCTCCAAGGCATATACCTCTACAAATTCCCTATCCCTCAGAGCCCTTACAGTGATCTCTACTTGGTTGGTGTTGGGTACGTAGGCGCAGAACCTTCCTCCAGGCCGCAAGCATCGAGTAACCGAGTCTAAGCTTATCCAAGGATCAGGGATATCGAGGATCACCGCATCCACTTTGATGTCAGAGGACATTTCTCTCACGTCCCCAAGTCTGAGCTCCCATCTTTCTGAAAGACCAGCCCTCTCGACGTTCCTGGTGGCCCTCTTCGCAAAATCCTCGCGCATCTCGATCGAGATGACCTTACCGCCCTTCCCCACCGAATGGAGCAGGGCCATAGTCATGGCGCCCGATCCTACTCCTCCCTCCAGCACGGTGTCTCCACATCCCAAAGATAGACGGAAGACGATTGTCTCCGCGTCCTTCGGAGTTATGATCTGTGCCCCTCTCTCCAAGGAGTCCATGAGCTCCGGGATGCCCGGTTTGAGGATGACGAACTTCTTTCGTGCAATATCTATAGCATCTCCACAATCGAGCTCGAGGATGCGGGACCCATCAATGACCCCCAGTCCCTGTATCTTGAGCATTTCATCTCTAAGGGTAAGCCAATGACGTTTCCCCTGTTCATCCAGAAGATATACCAGATCGCCCTCTGTCAGCATCGATCGTCTTATCTTCTCTATCCGAGAAAAGGATTGCGCTGATCAGGAGCGTAGATTTGCGTTGCATCGGGGACATTCCCATTCATGAGCGGATATGGCCGCTCCGCAATGTGGACACCTCGGTATACCCTCGGTGAACTCTTTTTTAGGCGTCTCTTCAGACTTCTTTTCCACCGGGGCCTCCTCCATCCCTCTCTTCAAATCAAAATCGTAATCTGGGTTCCCATATCGGGGGGAGGGTGGGTACTGGTACGGGTGCCTCCTTGAGACCCTGACTGAGAGATAGTATAGAAGAAGGCCGATCACATTGAGCAGGAAACCGACCACTATCCAAATATTCTTAATAGATTTCCTACCCTTCATGTCCAGGTAGATAAAAGCCGCGATTATTGCACCCAAACCGAACCAGGCAATCGCGACTATGACCAACCAGATGTCCATCCCATCTCCATCATTTCAACCATTTCTGGCTATATAAAAATATCACTTCTATTTCAACCATCGAATGTCCTTGTCTCTCCTACCTTTAATCGATTCTGCCAAGGTCGCAGGTTCATATTCACCTCTATTAAGTACCATTAGAACGCATTTTTCAAAGAGGAGAATCTTGGGAGGATAGCCCATGGCCAAGTTGATATGTTCTAAATGCAAGCAGGTGTTCAAGCAGGCGGAAAAGGCAAGGTGCCCCAAATGCGGTTCCACTGCTCCCCATGTCTACGACTTCGAGAACTCCGAGGAATACCTTGATCAGCAAGTACCTTTGATCCTTGAGGAGAGGAAGGAGGCTGGTCTGGAAGGATTGGTAGGAGGTCTTGATTCTGTCCTCATCAACGTCGAGGCTGAGATGCAGATGAAGGCTGTGAGAGAGATCCTTAACAGTACGGGACTGCGAATCACTGATGCCTTTGGAAAGGGTTCCAAGAGGACCTACGTGCTAGGGGGAACCGGTGGAGCCGATCTTCTCATCACCATCCGCGATGATGAAAATCCGTTCCAGGAAATGAACGAACATCCCAGAACGTCCCATCTTCCCAACACAAGGCTCGAGACCTTGGTTTTCGAGACATCGGATGTCAATAAGTACCTGGACATCCAGAGGTCACGAGGGGTGAGTTTCATGACTGAAGACGTGGTTCACGGGGAGGGATATTCATTCGTACAGACAACCCCATCGAGATTCACTGGTAATTCGCTGGGTTTCATCCAGTGGCTCGGAAGCAGGAAGGATTACCGGCAGTTGTCGAGCGATCCGTTGGATTGGGATGTCGAACCTAAGAAGGAATTTCTTAAGAAGATTGGGAAATTGGATCACGCAGCGACCAGGATCCGCGCGGAGCATAGGGACCTCGCGATACTCGAGCTCATTTCCCTCACCAACTACCACTTCGACTTCGCTATCTATGTCAAGGTTTTCAACTCGATTACGAGTGTTGCCAGACTTTCACAAGAGGACTTCGCAATGGTCTTCACATCTGGCATATCTAACTATTCTGGAGAGAGTTCGGGACCAACGGAGACCTTCGTGCACAATTACGGACCCAGGGTTCATCATTTGGCCTTCCAAACGGAAGATATTGAGGAAACGTTTCAAGCCCTCAGGAATGACGGGCAGAAATTTCTGATAGATCTCGTTGGGTCCCCGGATGAGGGACTGAGACAGACCTTCACAGAACCATTTCCTAGCACGCTATTGGTCAATGAGTACATCCATCGGTATGGAGATTTCGACGGCTTCTTCACCAAGAACAATGTCACCCTTCTTACTGAAGCCACAGGAAGACAATAAGGTGACCTATGAAGCCTAAGAATAAATATAGTTAGTTCTACTTCTAGGCGGACAATCGAGGTGCTATCATGGAGATGCTCATAGTAGCGGGGTTCCTGGGCTCCGGAAAAACCTCAACCATACTATCAGTTGTTCAGAAGATACATGAGAACGATGGTAGGAGGGTTGCCATCATCGTCAACGATTTTGGAAAGATCGGCGTGGACGGCAAATTGATGGAGAGAAACGGCCTGAAGGTCAAGGAGTTTTGGGGAGGATGCATTTGCTGCACCCTAGGGTCCCTCCTGACAGGCACCATCGAGAAAGTCGTGGAAGAGATTGAGCCGGACTATGTAATCATTGAACCTAGTGGGATCGCAGATCCAAAAATGATCCTTAAAACTCTTGATAAATACACAGGTCCTCCCTTTGATAGGATTCGAACCATCGTCATCCTGGATGCATCCCGATTTGACATATACAGGAAGGTTCTAGCCATCCCTCTCCAAAACCAGATCGGCTCCGCTGAGGCCATTTTCATCAACAAGATCGATGAGGTGGAACCAAGCATTGTGGAGAACATCAAATCTCAAGTGAGGGAATCTGGATTTGATAAGACTATAATCGAGATGTCTGCAACAGAAGGCTGGAATTTGGACGGCGTATATGACTCGCTAGTGAGCTGAGGGTCTCCAAGAATCTCTCAATTGGTGAGCATTGATCACAATATTTCTCGGATGGTCCCATTCATAATGGTCGAATTCCTTTAATCGAGTATTACCGGTCAATGAGGATTATTCATCGAGATTTTCTTACATATGATAAAATATATGATGAATTTCGCTGAGTTCAAGAGTAAGAAGATTTAAATGATATCCCTTGGAATGTTATGTTTTGCAGCTTCCCGGAGGAGGTTTGAACATGAACGAGGCAATTAAAGCGATTGGCATGATGATCATTGCAGCCGTTGTGCTCATTGTCTTGAGCATCATATGGTTCATGATCTTGCTATTCGTGGTAAACGTTGCGGCCGATGTGGTCTTCAGCGAGAGCTTGGATCCCAATTGGGGTGTCATAGCAGCAGCCCTGATAACCCTCGGCTCCATTCTTGGCGGTTCAATGGGTAAGACTGGGGTAACCCAGGTATTCATGAAGGAGTGAATCCTTTTCCGCCTAATCTTTTACCCTTTTTATTTTATTTTCTCTACTCACAGCTCTATTTTGAGACGAGAACATGATATAATTGCACTTTCCGAAATACCCAATCCATCAAATGGCTGGTTCGGTTCAATGAAAAAATGAAATCGAGAGCTAGCTCCTTTCGAATAAGGAGAAGCGAATAGAAGGCGAGGCGGAACATATCCTATTTGGTTCAGTATATATACGGATCAGTGCTGGACCTATCGAATCCCTTTATGAGATGCAGTCCTGTATCTTCGGGCGGGGCCCAATCCTGGTCAGGATAGATCAGCTTCGGGACGAAGCTGGATAGGTCAGATGCGATCTTGGTCACAACATGATCTTCCCCAAAGAGCTCCGAGCTTATTTCATGCACCTTTGCTCGTGTAGTGTTCTCATCTAAAACGCCAAGAGCATGTAGATATTCATGCATCAGAATGTGGAAGGCATAAGGCTTGTACAAGCTGTGCTCAGTCTGCTCGATTCTCCTCAGGGGCAGTCTGTTCATAACAATGATGTTGGAAGCAACGGGATAGTACGCTCCGATGAATCCCTGTGGTCCTCCACCCAGATCAGCGAGTCCCAGCATTAGGCCTGCGCGCTGCCAACCAGTGCATTGCCTAACAGCATCCTTGACAAGCTCGAAAATATCAGGGAGATCTTTGCACATGTCCAATCGCTTTGAGAAGTAACCCTTTTCTTGCACGGCACCCACAATCTATCGCTTTGAGTATATAGATGTTCCTTATTAACAATTGTTTGATACCATCTTGGGATCAAATGACAAAGACCTTTCCATAATTATCCTTCACTACCTCCCCGTACTCCTCTCTGTACAATCTCATAGCTAACGGGAGATGATCCAGGATGTCCTGTGCCGTGATGCCGTCCTCCCCTTTCTCGTTGGCCGCGAGATCTCCCGAGAATCCATGAATGAACACGCCGGTCCTCACCGCATGTTCCAGGTCAAGTCCAAGTCCGTACATCGCCGCGACCGTTCCGGTGAGAACGTCCCCACTGCCCGCTGAACCCATACCCGGGTTTCCGCTCAGATTCATGAAGCAATGTCCATCGGGAGTGCCAATAAGAGAATGAGCGGTCTTGAGAACGATCACCGCATTCAGATCCGCACTGGCGTTACTCAATACCTCCACGCGGTCAGAAAGCACTTCCCTGGTACTCATTCCAGCAATCTTTGCCATTTCACCAGGATGAGGTGTAAGGACCGTTTGACCATCCCTGTTTCGAATGCAATCCAGGTCTTTGCAAACCGCAGTGATTCCGTCGCCATCGATGAGCAGAGGCCCCCTGATCCTACTGGTGAGTTTGGCGACCAGCTCTCCAGTCTTCTGATCAAGGGATAGGCCCGGTCCGAGAACGGTGAAGTCCATGTTGTCAGCGATCTCGATGATGCTCTCCTCGCTCCCTGGAGAAATGCTACCAGAATCCGTCTCCTTCATGGGGTGGAGCACTATCTCGCTTCCCTTTGAGGCAAGGAAGGGCGAGATCGATCTGGGAGTTGCGAGCCTGGCGTATCCCCCACCCGCTTTCAAGAAAGACATTGCAGCGAAGTATGGAGCCCCCATATAACCAGATGCTCCGGCAACGAATAGTGCCTGACCAAAGGAACCCTTGTGACCGTCTCTGGCTCTTTCTGGGAGCTGACTGGGCTTGCTAATCTCCAGAAGTATGTCCCTTGAATCGTAGTGCTCGGGCGGAAAGGAGATGTGAGAGACATACAGCTTCCCACACAGATCGAAGCCAGGGTAGAACATATTCCCGATTTTTGGTAGCCCAAAGGTGGTCGTCATATCCGCTCTCACAGCGGTTCCAAGAACTTCACCAGTGTCCCCTCTGACACCAGAGGCAATATCAATGCTGAATACCGGCAGGTCCAGATCGTTGATCATATCGATAGTTTCCTTGTAGATCCCCTCGATTTCTCCTTTTATCCCAGTTCCCATTATTCCGTCTACAATGGCATCGGAGTGGAGGATCTTGTTTCTGATCGCGTCAACTGATTCCACTACAGCCATCTCCACAGGAAGACGGGCCAATATCTCGTAGTTCTGCTTGGCGATCCCCCGATAATTCTCGGGGGGGTTCATAAGGTACACTTGGGGCACACCACCGCTGGAGAGTATCTTCCTCGCCACCACCAGTCCGTCGCCTCCGTTGTTGCCAGGGCCGCAGAATATCGCGAATTTAAGACCCTCTACACCAAATTCTTCCATTATGACATTGTAGATAGCCAGGCCTGCGTTTTCCATGAGCATCAAAGGAACGATTCCGTATTTCTCTCCTGCTCCCCTGTCCAGTTCCCTCATCTGGGCGACGGTGCTGATCCTCAAGTTTCCCCCTCAAACCCATAGATTAGTTTCATAAGCTATGAATGAAGCGGTCCTTTCTGAACCCACCAAGGGACTCATTTATCACTTGTGGTCTCATTCTATCTCTAGAATGAATAACTCTCCCTCAATGGATTCAGCATTACTGGTTTGCGTAGGTGGAGGAAGTATAGGCAGCGATGCCGCCAGACTAGGAAAGGACAGGAACTGGTCGGTGGTGGTCATTGACAGGGATCAGAACTGTCAGGCGAAAGGTATGGCGGATGAGATCCGTCATTGGCCCGTTGAGGATGAGATCTGGAAAAAGAGGCGGATCACGCTTGTGGTGGGAGAAGCTACCGAAGTTCTACTGGATATTATTGAGAAAAGGATTCCAGATTATGTCGTTCCAGGGGCAAGCGGGCATCTACTCGCTAAGTTCTCGGTATCATTCTTGAGGCGGAGCGGATTAATTCTGATGCCGGATGGCCAAGCCTCTGCGGAAGTCGCCCGCCGGCTTCCAGATGAAATCGTTCTAGCCAACGATCCGAAGAACGGCCTGATCGTGGTGAGCCGCATGCCCTCGGAAGGGGTGTGCCTGGACGGTTGTCAGCAACCGATCAAGTGCCCCGTAACCCGGACGGTGCTGATCCCTCCAATGGATGAAATCATCCGGGATGCGATCAGGGGGTACACAGATGGAGAACTGGTGGCCGTGACATCCTGGTTCGGTCCCTATGGTGTGTTGAAGGGAGATACATTCGCAAACGCCTTGGATCTACTGCGAGAGGTCAATGAGGGCGAGCTTCTGGGGGTCGCCACTTCCTGCCGCTGTCATGGCATCATTAATTTTCTCAGAGCCTTCAAGAAATCATGAGGGAAAAGGGTTTTTATATGCTGATGGCGTTGAGCGCCCCCGATGGAGCGTTCGGATTTCATCAAGAACCTGAAGATGTTCATCTCCATAGCCCTGATCTTTCTAGGAATAGCGATGTTCTATGTCTGGGGTATGGTATACGGAAGTTGGAACATTTTCGCAAAGGAGTACATCGGAGTGTATTCCATCGTGATCGTTCTCATCATCTCAGGCATAGTGGGCCTGCTTCTAATCGTCAAGGAATCGGCAGCCTGAATACCAATCTGCCAAATTCTCCTAAGTTCTCACATAGCCCACGCGACGTAAACCACCTGGGACGTTTCCTTACCGCAGACGATGCATCTTCCCGTGTAATTCTCTGAGTCGTATGGGGTCCCCAGGAGGTTGAGGTCCGTGGTCACCTCGATCTCCCTGCCGCATTCCTCTGATCCACACCAACCCATCCTGAGTATTTTCTTAGGAAAATCATCCAGCGATTCGATAGTCTCCACAGCTGTTTCCAATTGCGCCTCGGCTTTCTTCCGCAACTCATCGGAAACTTCGCCGAGGAGCGATCTTACCCGATCGCTTAGCTCCTCTCTCCTGAATGTGCCCCTAATTCCTTGGTCCCGTCTCGAGAATGTCACCACGCCTTCCTTGATATCCCTGGATCCCAGTTCAAGCCTTAGCGGTACTCCCCTGATCTCCCAATCGTAGAACTTGCTACCCGGTCGGTCATCCCTCTCGTCGAGATGGATCCTGAAACCCTCGTCCCTGAGCTTGTCCCTGAGCGCATAGCATTGTTTCATGACCTCTTCGGACTTCCCCTTGGCAAGGATGGGGACGATCACCACCTGGATGGGCGCCACGTCAGGGGGCAGCACCAGGCCCTGGTCGTCACCGTGAACGCCGACTATGGCGCCAACCAATCTCTCGCTCATCCCATATGTGGTCTGATGGACATGCTTCAAGCTACCATCGATATCCTCGTACTTGATGTCGAACGGCACGGAGAAGTTGTCCCTGTAGTGGTGAATGCTCCCTAGCTGTAGGGTCCTTCCCCCCGGCATGATCGTGTCTATACCCACGGTATAATAAGCGCCTGGGAATTTGTCCCATTCCGTCCTCTTGAGGAGCAAGTATGAGAGGCAGAGCTTCTTCATGATGTTCTCGAGTATCTCGAAATTCTCCTCTACCTGCCTTTGGGCGTCTTCTTCGTCAATGTGACAGGTATGGCTCTCAAAGAAATGTATCTCCCTGACCCTTATGAAGGCGCGGGTTTGTTTGGTCTCGTACCTGAAGGTGTTCACGATCTGGTATGTTTTGAGGGGTAGATCGGTGTGAGAACGAACCCAGAGGGCAAAGATCGGATACATGGCGGTCTCGCTAGTTGGTCTCATAACCAATCTAACGTCAAGTTCGTTGAGGCCCGCGTGGGTAACCCAGTAGACCTCCTCATCGAAGCCCTTGATATGTTCCTTCTCCTTCTCGAACTCCGTTTCAGGGATTAGGAGCGGGAAGCACACCTCGTCATGGCTCGTATCGTCGAGCTCCTCTCTTATGAAGGAGTCGACGAGCCTCATGATCTTCCATCCGTATGGCGTCCAGACGTTCATTCCTTTGATAGGGTAGCGCTTGTCCGTCAGGTTTGCTCGCTCGACGATTTCGTTATACCACTCGCTGAAGTCTTCTTCCTTCTTCATTGACCACACCTTTGGGCGAGGTGTTGCACCAATGCGCCACTTCAGTATAAATCTTTCCGGACCGTTTGGCTCAGATGACCTTGGCTATCTGGGGCGCAACCGAGATCTCGGAAACCTCTCCTTCAAGAGTGTTCGCAGATACCACTTTATCGCATTCCTCATGGAGTTTGGGAAGCGCACCTTTGGCAAAGAGGCCATGGGTGCATGTGGCAGTAACGCTGGATGCGCCCATCTTTCTGAGCTCCCGGGTAGCGGCGATTATGGTTCCGCCGGTGGAGATGATATCATCCACGATCAGCACATTCCTGCCCTTGACATCAAGATTCTTGGGTGAGATCTTCACCTCAGTTCCGCTCAG
>DATKXF010000137.1:0-15410 GCA_035529155.1 Methanomassiliicoccales archaeon
AGTTCGAGAACACAGACAACGTCAAAGCCCATCAGCTGACAACGGGACCAGAGATTGTCGAGCAGGCCGGAAATGATGTGAAGGCATTCATCGCTGGCGTGGGCTCAGGAGGAACGCTGACCGGAGTGGGAAAACACTTCAAGGTGCAGGGGATCGATGCTCGGATCGTCGCCGTCGAGCCAGAGGGTTGCTCTGCCATCCTTTACGGCGAGAACGGGGATCACAGGATAGAGGGGATCGGGGACGGGTTCATCCCGCAAGTGCTCGATACAGACATAATCTCCAGTGTGGAAGTCGTCTCGGACGAGGAAGCCATCCTAATGGCCCGGAGGCTCGCAAGGGAAGAGGGCATCATGGGCGGCATCTCTTCTGGTGCCAATGTGATCGCCGCACTCAGGGTGGCTGAGAAATTGGGACCAGGGGACAAAGTGGTCACATTGGCCCCAGACACTGGGATGAGGTATTTCTCGACAGACCTCTTCGAAAAGGAATGAGATTATGGATCGAGAGTCTGTTATCGGATTGCTCAGCGATCTGGTTTCCATAGATAGCGTCAATCCGTCGTTGTCATCCTCCCACCCCGGGGAGTTGGAGCTTGCCAATTATCTCAAGGGATGGTTTGGGGAGAGGGGATTTCCATACAAGGAGCAGAAGGTGACCGATGGCCGGAACAACCTGATAGCAAGACTTGGAAGCGGAGAGAGAAAGCTGCTGATAGTAAGTCACATGGACACGGTGGGCATCGACACCATGACCATACCTCCCTTCGATCCAAGGATCGACGGAGACCTCCTCTATGGAAGGGGATCTGCTGACACAAAGGGGGGAATGGCCGCCACCCTTTTGGCACTGGAGGAACTTCTCGATCGAGAATTACCGGGCGAAATCATTTTCGCAGCCACCATGGATGAGGAATTCGAAGCCGTGGGGGTCGATAGGCTCGTGGAAGAGGTCACCGCCGATGCCGCAATAGTCATCGAACCTGTCGACATGAAAGCGGTGGTGGCTCACAAGGGATTCGCCTGGATCGAATTCGATGTCAGGGGGAGAGCGGCGCACGGCAGCGATGTCAAGTTCGGGATAGACGCCATCATTGGATGTGGTATACTCCTGGCAAGATTGAGGGAGCTGCAAGGTAAGATCTCACCAAGAATTCACGATCTCCTGGGACCCGCGTCACTCCACGCCTCCCAGATCTTTGGAGGGGAGGGGTGGTCGACATATCCCGCATCCTGCAGGCTAAGGGTTGAAAGAAGAACGTTACCGCACGAGACCGAGCCCGATATCCAGGAAGAACTCGACGAGATGATATCGTCCCTCAGGAAGGAGGGCATCGATATCGATGGAAAGATTATCTTCTTCAGGAGTGGTACGGAGATATCTCCCGATGAGGAAGTGGTCCGTTCCCTCATTTCCGCCGCCCATTCGAACGGTATAGAGATTCAGTTAGGTGGGATGCAGGGTTGGCCGGAGGCCGGTATACTCAACCAATCCGGGATACCGTCTGTGGTCTTCGGTCCAAGCGGCTGCAAGGGCCACGAGGCGGTGGAATTCGTGAGCATCGAGAGCGTGCTCGCCTGCTCCAGGATAATAAAGCAGACGGCCCTGGAATTCATTTCCTCGCCTGGCCCTTGAAAAGAATTAAGTATGTTCAAGGAGTTCGTGTGAACGATGGCGGCGAGTCTTCCACCACATGCCCATTGCTTCTACTGCGATGACCCCATATCCGAGGGTGAGACTTTCTGCTCCGCAGAGTGCAAGAAAGCCTTAATGGACAAGCGGAAGAAAGATTCCAGAAAGATGCTGATTTTCTACATGGGTGCGGCCGTGGCATTCGTAATCATTAGTTTCGTCGCTACGATGTGACCCTTTCATGACCTTGCTATGGCGTCGGTCATCCTCGCAGCTCTCACCGCTTCCTTGACATCATGA
Organism: Methanomassiliicoccales archaeon; assembly: GCA_035529155.1. Taxonomy (GTDB): domain Archaea; phylum Thermoplasmatota; class Thermoplasmata; order Methanomassiliicoccales; family JAAEEP01; genus JAAEEP01. The sequence goes on from DATKXF010000137.1 coordinate 1,933, forward strand.
ACGCGGATAATGTCAGCCCCCTTGATTATGGATGTAACCGAGGCCGATAGGGTGCCTTCCACCCTCTCTTCGACAGGAAGGTCTAGTATCTTTCCGATGAAATTCTTTCTGGAAGGCCCTACCATGATAGGATGACCCATACATCTGAACTCGTCCAGGCGACGGATGATCTCCAGGTTGTTCCCGACGGTCTTTCCGAAACCTATTCCCGGGTCGATTATGATGTTGGCAGGATCTATCCCAGCCTCAATCGCCAAGGAAATATTCCGCTGGAGGGTGATCATTATGTCGCCCAACACATCATCGTAGTGAATGTTCTCCTGCATGGTCTTGGGCTCTCCCCTCATATGCATCAAGACTACCGGCACTTCGGCATTGGCGACCGTGGATATCATGACTGGATCCCTAAGGCCTGATACATCATTGACCATGACCGCCCCTGATTCCAGTGCCCTCAAGGCTACATTGGGCCTTCTGGTGTCCACGGATATGGGAACCCTCAAATCGGTGGAAAGCCGCTCAATGACCGGGATCACCCGCTTGAGCTCTTCCGATTCCGATACTGGCTCGGAGAAGGGACGGGTGGACTCTCCCCCCACATCAATGATGTCCGCCCCGCATTCCACCATCTGAAATGCCCTTTCCACAGCCTTATCCATGTAATAATAAAGACCATCATTGGAGAATGAGTCGGGGGTGACGTTCACGATTCCCATCACTTGAGTCCGATCGAGAACGATGGAGTGCTCGCCCATCCTGATCGTCCTATTCTTACGGGACAATAGATTGGAAAGCGCATCCTCCATGGCAATAGTAGCGGGGGAAGTGATCTCTACCAATTCGAGGAACATGTCTCTGGAACCTACTATCAGCATTCTCGAAATGGAGGTGTCACAGCGGAAGGTCTTTCCCCCCAGGTCTTCGACATCGCCCTTCAGGCTCTCCAATTCGGTTGGATCTGCGTCCTCGATGAAAGCGAAGGCCTTGGTAAAGAGCTGTCTCTCATCCTGTAATATCGCTGGGAGATTGAGCCGGACCCATTCCGACTCTGCCTCTCTCAGGCTGCCGTAGAATCTGAACCTGGCTATCATCTCATTCTATTAAGAGCGATTCTATCAGCTCTACGAGGTCCATGACCTCGATGTCTGAGCCCACCTTCTCACATCCAAGCTTGAGGTTGTTCACACAGAAAGGACACGAGGTCACCAGTATGTCGGCGATCTCCGCCTCCTTTACTCTTCCCCCTGCTATGTCACCGGATAGTTCGGGGTAGGCGGATCTTACCCCACCTCCGCCACCGCAGCACCTGGAGGTGTCCCTGTTCCTGGGCATCTCCTTGAAATCTATTTCTGGCACTTTGGCCAGCAGTTCGCGTGGTGCCTCGTACACCTCGCAATGCCTACCCAGGTGGCAGGGGTCATGATAGGTCACCCTCTTGGCCAAAGGTTTGAGCTTGAGATCCTTGTCTCCCAGGAACTCAGAGACATGGAGGACCTTGAAAGGAACTTCAACGAACTTGGGATATTCCTCCTTGAACATGCGGTAACACCCCGCGCAGGAGAAAATGACCTCAGCAACGCCCACTTCAGCTATGGCCTTCACGTTGCGTTCCATGAGATTCACCATATCCTCATCGTTCCATCCCACACGCTGCATCACGCTGCCACAGCACACCTCATCCAGAAGGGTGTAGTCCACCCCCGCCTTCTCCAAGATGGAGATGGTAGCATCGACTGTGCTCCGATTGCGGTAGGCGCCAGTGCAGCCTATGAAATATCCCACCTTGGCCTGCTTCGGCTCCTTGCCAAACGTCTTGGCCACGCTCTCTTCCTCAGCGTAGGGGTTGCCGAACTTGATTATGTTGTCAATGATCCTGCGGTGCTTGGAGAGCATCTTGTCGTTGTCCACCAGGTCTCTTCTGCAACTCTCCACGATATCCACCACTTCGATGTTGGAAGGACAGCGCCTCTCGCAGTCCTTGCAGGTGGTGCATTGATAAATGTACTCGATCACCGACTCGTCGGCAGGTATATCCTTATTAAGCAGACCGTAGGCTAGGATGATCCGCCCGCGGGCAACGCTTGGATCCCACCTCACCTCATCGAAGACCGGGCAAACACTTTTGCAGAATCCACAGTAGGTGCAGGTCATCAAGGCCTTGCGCATCTTCTCTAGGTGCTTCGCGTCGATGAAGTCTGAATCGGTCATTTCAATCAACTCTGGGTACAGTGACGCTGCCGTTCATTAACACAAGTATACTGGCATCCTCCTTCCACTGGAGGACAGCGTCGACCGCAGCCTGTAAGCTATCAAAGGGCCGTATATTAGCTTTACTGAGAGTACCAGGATCAAGGTCGGTCACCGCCCAGAGATCCGCCCAGAGGGCCACCTCGGCTAGCTTTGCGGTCTTGTGAAAACCAAGTTGATACTCGTTCTTCAGATTCTCAAGAATTACAGAAGGATCGTCCGACATGGAAAGCTGCTTGTAGAAGGTGTCGTGCCCTATCCCGTCCCTGCACTTGGAGACGAGGATGAGCTTCCCGCCCTCCTTCAGCGCCCACTTGGCATTGTCCATGGCCTTCTGAGACTGATAAAGGTCGACGTCCATGGGATATGGGGCCACGGAAATCACCGAATCCACCTTCTCTCCCACATCCACTGAGAAGACCTCCTTCGCCCAGGTGACCGCTTTCTTGAAGCTGCTCGTGAGGTTCCCTGATGCCACCTTGTAGATGTTGTGATGACGATCCAGCACGATCTGGATGGCAAAGATATCCTTGTCTTTCAGTACTTTCAGCGCATCAATCATATCCTCGTTCACCGGGTTCCCGTCCAACGCCAGGGATTGGGCTTCCTTCCTCATGGCCAACTTGTGGTTCTGCTCGATGGTATCGAATGACGCCACACCTGGAAGGATTGATTTCCTTCCACCGGTGTAGCCAGCGAAGTAATGGGGCTCGACGCTGGTTATGATGACCAGCCTATCGGCGTCCACCGCGATCTCGTTTATCCACATCTCCGTGCCATTCTTGGAATCTCCCAGATAGACCGTTCGGTCCTTCCTCGAATCATGTGCATGGACCCTTCCCCTCAGCATGTCGTAGAACCTGCCAAAGATGAATAGATACTCATCTTCGGTTGGAGCCCGGTGAGCTCCGGTGGCGATCAGGTACTTGGGGAATGACATGTTGATCCTCTGGGAAAGTACCTCAAGGACCCTGCTGGAGGGCGTTGGTCTGGTACCATCATTGAGTATGAACACTGGGTTCTCGGAACCCTTGAGGAAATCAACGAGATTGGGAGAGTCTATGGGGTTGTCGAGTGACTCCCGTATCTCTGCCAAGCCATCTTTGGACTCGACCTCATTTGGCCGGACGATTCCGACCAGATTGATATCGGGAATCTCCGCCTCCAAGATTTCATTTACGCCATAGGGGACTTCGATCTTCATTGGAATTATGATTAATTCCAAGGTGCTTTTTAATTCTTTGGAAAAAATGAACATCAATTTCAATTAACTTTGGCCAAGAATTGTGATTGGAATCGAGAAACAATTTCGAATTTTATTATCTCACTAGATTTCTCTTACGAATATCCTAGTAACTCATCGAATGAAATGAGTGATGATGCAAAGAATGAGAAGCTCAGAAAATTATTTCTCGAACATAGTCCCCTCCATACACCATGGCGAGACTGGACGACCTAGGGGAGAAGGCGATCGTATCCAGAATACTAGAGAGTCTGGAAAGCGGGGTAGCAGTGGGACCGGGTGACGACGCGGCAGCCATCGATATGGGATCCTACTACCTGGTGATCAGTACCGACATGATCTCGAAGGCCTCGCACTTGCCATTGGGTATGACCGACTGGCAGATCGGTTGGATGGTGGCCGCGGTCAACTACAGCGATATAGCCGCCATGGGAGCAGAACCGCTAGGACTTTTGTTGGCAATGGGATTGCCCCGGGACCTGGAAGACAATAGGGTAATGGCCATGGTCCAAGGTGCCGACGATTGCTCCAGAAAGATGGGAGCGAGCCTTCTGGGTGGAGATACCAAAGAGGCGGCGGAGATCATCCTGACTGGCACCGCTTTGGGTAAGGTCGAGAAGGGAGGACTCCTTACCAGGGGAGGGGCGGCACCCGGCGATCTCCTGGCAATTACGGGAGAACTCGGCCTGGCGGCAGCTGGATTCGTTTCGATCAGGGAGGAAATCGACTGTCCTGAGGGCAGAAAGGCACTTATGGAGCCATGGCCTAGAACAAAGGAGGGAAGAACTCTATCCAGATCAGGTCATGTCACGGCCTGCATAGACATCTCAGATGGACTAGCTCATTCGGTGCATCTGCTCTCGGCAGCCAGCGGAGTTGCCTTCGAACTAGAATGGGAGTCGATCCCCGTGCGATGGGATGTTACCCAGGTGGCGGAGATCTCTGGAATAGATATCGAAGAGCTTGTGTTGTTCTTCGGTGGAGACTATGAGTTGTTATTTACCATCGCCCCTGATGGATTGGAGGATCTAAAAAGAGAGATTCCGGACATCAGAGTCATTGGTAGGGCAGTCGAGGGTAGAGAAAATATATTAACCAGGCAGGGGAAGATAGTTAATCTTGAGAACAGAGGTTGGGAGCATTTTGGCTGATGATGTTAGGATGGCCAAGTTCTGGAGGAAGGCTGGTGGAAAGGTCTCCTGCGGCCTCTGCCCCCACGCGTGCGCTATCGCCCCGGAGAAGAAAGGCATATGCGGTGTAAGGGAAAACAGGAACGGGGCTCTAATGACCCTGATCTATGGAAAGGTATCCTCCCTTCACGTGGACCCCATTGAGAAGAAGCCACTATTCCATTTCATGCCAGGCGAGATTGCACTGTCATTGGGAAGCATCGGCTGCAACTTCCGATGCCTTCACTGCCAGAATTATTCCATTTCGCAGGCGAAGGTGGATATGTACAAAATGAACAACCTCTCCCCGGAGCAGGTGAGCGATATCTGCGAGCGAGATAAGTGCAGAATTATCTCCTGGACCTATAACGAGCCCACCATATGGCATGAGTTCACCTACGACAGCTCGGTGGCCGCCAAGAGAAGAGGTCTGGCTACAACCTATGTCACCAATGGTTACATCAACGAGGAACCTCTGAGAGAGATCGCACCCTACCTCGACGCGATGAACATCGATGTCAAGGCCTTCAGAGAAGATTTCTACCGCAAGATCTGCAAGGCATCCCTGGACCCAGTGCTCAGGACTGTGGAACTCGCCCACTCACTCGGTATCCACGTGGAATTGACGTACCTCATCATTCCAGAAAAGAACGACTCGGAGGAGGAGATACGTGATTTCGCAAGATGGGTGTCCTCGATATCCGTCGAGATGCCCGTCCATTTCACACGGTTCCATCCGGATTACATGATGACAGATATTGGACCAACTCCAATTTCCACGCTGGACATGGCCGTCAGAACCGCGAAGGAGGAGGGCTTGGCATTCGTTTATCTTGGAAATGTCTCTTCGGACGATCGGGAGAACACCTATTGCCCGGACTGCGGAACTTTAGTCATCCATAGGGCAGGTTTCAGGACGAAGATGATCGATTTCAAGGATGGAAAGTGTGGAAAATGCGGCCGGCCGCTCAATATGGTCTTATAAAGTGCGCGGATGTGCAAGCGTTTTATCGTGGAATGATCATTTGCGATTCAGATGGACCTTGACCACTTGTACATCAGGCTTCAGGAACAATTCGAGGTCGAAGAATGGTGGCCTTCCGAGTCAGCCTTCGAGATTATGGTTGGAGCCATCCTCACCCAGCAGACCAACTGGGACAACGTAGAAAGGTCCTTGAACGAGCTTAGGGGGAAGGGCTTGCTGGAACCACGCAGACTTGCCCATGCCAACATCAGCGAGTTGGAGGAGACGATCAGGTCCTGCGGGTTCTACCGTCAGAAGGCGAGGAGTATCAAGGGAATGGCCCTTTACATCCAGCTGGAGTACGGAGGGGTTCCAGAACTCCTCTTGAACAAGGAGATTGGGAGCGCAAGGGATGAACTTCTTTCCCTGAATGGAGTGGGAAAGGAGACTGCGGATTCAATTCTGCTTTTCGCCGGGAAGAGACCAAAATTCGTCGCTGCCGTTTATGTCTCCAGGGTCCTAAGAAGAACTGGTATCCTGGACTCCACCGACTATGACGAGGTGCAGAATTACATTGAATCCAGGTTCTCCGATGACCCTGAAGATCTCAGCAAGCTGTATGCGCTTTTCGTCCAGCTTGCAAAAACCCATTGCCGCCCCAGTCCAAGATGCGGACAGTGTCCGCTGGAATGTGATTGTGAAACCGGTCTCGCTCAGGGGAAGAAATAGAAGAATATGTTCCCAACGAAGGCGGAGAAGATTAGTGAAATCGTCAGAGGAATCAGGAATGGTATCTTGGGTGTTACCCATATTCTATCTGCACCCACTGCTTCCAACTCATCAAGGATTTCTTCGTGCTCGTAATCTCCCTTGGGGAAAAGGAAGGTCTTCCGCTCACCTTCTTCCACCCTTTCCATGGTCCAGACGAACTTACTCTTGGCATCGTCAACGCTCATCTTATAACCAAAGAACATCAACGGGAACTTCGAGTCCCCCTTGATCGCGTTGTAGAACGCAAAGGATATGGGGAATACCATCAGGAAAAGAGCTGCGTTGAAGAGCACCAGTATCACAAAGGGGAAGAAATGTTGGACCAGCTCAGATGGTATCTGAATGAGAGGAAAGTCCATGAATGCCGGGTATACGGGAAACAGTATCGCCAGGGAGATCAATGCCTTGGCATCAGCCCCGCCCTTCAGTATGTCGAAGACATAAAGAAGGATAATGATCAGGAAGACGAAGAGAATGGACATCATTTTCCAGAGGTATTCATCTGCCTGGAAGATCATCAGTAGGGTTCCGAGAACTATGAATGCGGAGATAAAGAGCCCCAGAGCGATCTCGTCGCCTTCCTTGTCGAAGAGACTTGGCCTGTCCCAAAAGATGTCGTAGAAGAAGACCGCCAGTGGGAACAGAAAAAGGTAGTATAATGGTGACACGCCATCCTCGTAGATCTGGAAGGCAAGGAAGATTAGACCCAATGTACCGAGGACTATCCAGAAAACGTCCGAAGCCATCCTGATTCGCCAGTCAGACCAAGATGCAAGCAGGAGCACGGTGAATGCAACAGCGATCTTCAGGATTGGCATCCAGTCCATGTGATGGCAGCTATCCTATTCAGCAATAAAAAGCCTTTGATTAGAGTCGAAATGGATAATATTAATAAATGAACTTGAGCCGGCCCTGGGGGTTACTTATTTATTGTCATGGAATGATGACCGCTTCTAGATGAGGACACGGGCACTCCTGATAGCAATCTCACTGGCCTTGATATTTTTATCTCTAGCCACGCCCTTGACCTCAGCGCAGAACATAACCATCTTTGAGGTGGACAGCTATGATAAGGAGATAACCGCCAGTGACGGGACTTCTTTTGATTGGGTGGTATTTAACAATGATACCTCTGTCATGATCATACAACCCTCATTGTCACCATCATCGGTCGATTATTTGGAGATCAACATTTCACCAGCGTACCAAACGATCACGCCGCAGAACTCCACGACTTTCACTGTCTCCATAGATGCCTACAGAGAGATGCCGAACAGTGAGATCAAATTCACGATATTCTTCAACGCGACCATCATGGATTCTCCAGAGAGCCAGATCACTATCACTAAAGAGTTTGACCTCAAGGTCAAGGCACTTTACGGAACTACCGCTGGAAACAACAAGATATTCGGCATCTGGGACAATCCATTTCCTCCGCCACTTGACACCACCTACGGTGCCTTCCTCATCACGGTACTGTGCTGGATCGCAATTGCATTCTTCATCATTCTAGTTGTGGACCCCATCGTCCACCGCATTACCCGAAACACAGAAACCGATCTCGACGACCGGATCCTCAAGATGATGAGAGGCCCGGTCTTCTTCATCATCCTACTGTATGGATTTACATCGTCCCTGAAGATCCTCAACCTACCATCAGACATACTCCTGGCCATAGAGGATGTTTACGCAATTGGTCTGATCATTCTTCTCATCTGGCTTTCATACAAGATTTATGACAACGTGCTGATATCATACGCACATTCTTTCTCGAACAAGACCGAGACGGACCTGGATGATACCTTGGTGCCTCTCTTCGAGAAGCTGGGGATGATCATAATCCCATTCATAGGGGTCATGCTCATATTCAATCACTTCGGGTACGATCTTACAGTATTCATTGCTGGATTCGGCGTACTTGGAATCATAATCGGATTCGCCGCCCAGGACACCCTCTCCAACTTCTTCAGTGGAATGTCGATACTCCTGGACAGGCCGTTCAAGGTGGGTGACCTTATACTCTATGAGGATGATGTCTGCGAAGTAAAGCGCATAGGGATGCGCTCCACGACATTGTACAACACATTCCTTTCCGAGTACTTCATCATCCCTAACAACGAAATGGCGAGCCGGAAGATCACCAACATAGTGAAGCCCGATCTCCGGTACAAGGTCAAGATCGATGTGGGTGTCGCTTACGGTTCCAATATCGAACTGGTCAAGAGGCTGATCATGGAATCGGCCCTGGAAGAACCGCATGTCCTTAAGGACTCGGAACATTATCCCTGGATCAGGTTCACCGAGTTCGCGGACTCGGCACTGGTATTTAAACTGTTCATGTGGGTCGACGACCTCAACAACCAGTGGCTCGCCGCCTCGAACGTCAGGGAGAACATAGACCGCAAGTTCAGGGAGCATGATGTCAACATCCCGTTCCCCCAGAGAACGGTGTGGTTCCACAACGAAACTGGCGAGAACTAGATGACCAGTATGAGATCTAGATCCTTTGCCTTGCCCAACGCCGCCTGATACTCTTCGTTTCCAAGGTGGCGCGATATGTCCCTGTGCTCCTTTGCCCTGTAGACAGGGCGATACTGAGCCATCACATTCACCATGACGCCGGGAATCTTGTCCGCAAGCCATTCAAGAACGGGAAAAGAGCAGCACTCCACATGATTGGGGAGGACCAGATGCCGGACGATGACCTCAGCCTGTCGACTAGCCTCTAGATGGTTCCTTGTGGCGACCTCCCAGTAGCGGGACGCATTGGAAAGCCTCTCCGCACACTCATCATTTCCATACTTGAAGTCGGTAAGGTAGAGGTCGATGACCCCGTCCAGAATGGCCATCGATTCTGGGGTCAGGTACATGTTGGAGTTCCATACCTGAGGTATGTTGGCATTGCATTGCTTGAGCACCGTCAGAATATAGGGGAGATTGGGGGTGGGATCCCCTCCCACCCAGTTGACATTCCTGGCCTTTTCCATCATCGAGTACCTTCCGAGAGTAATCGTTTCAAACCGCCTCTCAATCAGATCGGCCAGAACCTCCGGTTCAAAGGAGATTCCCGAAGCAGGGTCGGTGCTGATGTCGTAATTCTGACAGAATACACAATCGAAGGTGCAGCCCGCGAAGAATATGGTGTACGAAGGCACGAGAGGTGGTTCCTCCCCCAGGTGAATGAACTCGCTTGATATTCGCGGTTCCAGCACCCCACAGTGCCCTCTCTTCCCCGCGGTCCTATCCGCCTGGCACCTTCTCTCACAGAGCTGACAAGAGATAAGGATACGTTGGGCGATCTCTTCCTTCAGATCCAGCAGACTGGTGGTATGATCACCCGTGTGCTCCTCTCGACGGAAACGATCCATCTCCTTGGCGTGAATGTTCCAGAGTTCATCGGTCGTGCAGTCGCTGGAGAACTCCACGCCGTGAGACCGGAGCGACAGATAGGAAGCTCTGGATCTTCCTTCAAGAATGTCCCAATACCTTGCCAGCGGATCGATCATCATCAGCTATTCATCAAAGGTTGGACTTAATTCTTTCCACAAACGATTTCTAGAAAAGCATGCAATATTATGATGGAATAGGAGACAGGAGTTGGTACCTTGAATGTCCTGAACGCGATCAAGAAGAGGCGGAGCATTAGAAAGTACAACAAGAAGCCCATACCCGAGAAGGAACTCATGGAATTGCTCGAGGTTGCCAGACTAGCGCCATCTGGAGCTAACAGGCAGCCCTGGGAGATCATTCTGGTCCGGGATGAGGCCAGGAAGAAGGCGCTGGTGCCCCTGTGCAAGGATCAGAAGTTCATCGCAGACTGCTCCGTGCTCTTGGTCGGAGTGGACAATCCGGAGCAGAAATGGCAGAGGGTCGATCTTGCTATAGCGTTCGATCACATCACCCTCGCCGCAGTGGAAAAGGGACTTGGAACCTGCTGGATTGGAGCATTCGACCGGGAGGCGGTAGCTCGATTTCTGAAGGTCCCTGAAGGAAAGGTGGTAACCGCCTGCCTCACCCTGGGATACCCGGCGGAGGAGCCAGAACCAAGACACAGGAAGGAAATGGATGACCTGTTCCACTGGGAGGAGTATGGAGATAAGCAATGAGGATCGTCAACTCATCTGAGCTGGGCAGTATCGATCTAGAGGGTGAAAGAGGTAAGGTGTAGGTCATCGATTTCTTGAATGATGAGCAAATCGTATTCGGGTTGAGGATAGCCGGTCCAGCTACCTGCTTGCCAAAGAAGATCCATCGGCATCCGATGAGGCAGGCGATGTACATCATTTCCGGTAGCGGAAAGGTCGATAACGGGAAGGAGATCAGAGAGTTCCATGAGGGGGACCTCATGTACTTCAACAAGAACGAAGAACACTATTTCGATAGTTGCTCCGGCGATCTCGTGATGGTCGAGGTTCAGTTCCCGTGAGCGATTACCGTCAACCTTGATTGATATAGAGTAAATATCAAGGATAACGGTTTATATCAAAATCAGCATTTTCCAATTGGGCATTGTTTGACCGTTTCCAGCCCGCCAATCCAGGAAATGGCACGGAGATGATTGGATGGCGGGCAGGTCTAAGAGCCTTGATAATACAGGGGATCCGGAAATCGTCAAAACCAAGGCTCGGAATGGCTGGAAACCCTACCATACGACATGGGTCTGGCTATTCCTTGCATGGATGTTCTTGTACATCGATAGAAGCATCACAGGACCAGTGGTCGCCTGGATGATCAATAACAATGTGGCCTTCATGGTGGATGCCCCCATGCCCCATGCCCTTGGAGGAATCATTGGAGGCATGTTCTTTGCGGGTTACATGCTCACTCAGTTTCCTGCGGGCTACCTTGGCGATAGATTCGGTCGAAAGACTATGGTGGTCATTAGCACCGCCTGGGCAGGTGTAGCGACCTTCGTCAGTGCCCTTACTAGATCTCTGAACGCATTCGTTGCAGCCCGTGTTCTGACCGGGTTGGGTGAGGGAGCTTACTACTCAAATGACAGGGCTCTTGTCAGCGAAGTCACCCCCAAAGAGAAAAAAGGACTCGGCATGGGCGTTGTCTTCGTGGGCTTGTCGGCTGGGCTGACTATCGCTACCATTGCGACTCCCTACATCCTTGATCTTGCGGGAAGCATCTGGGGAAATGAGACTGCCTGGTTCGTCCCCTTTCTCCTGTTCTCATTGCCGACCGTTCTGGTGGCCATGGGAGTCATGAAATTCGTTAGGCCACCGGGAAAGAGAAAACAGGAATTTCTCCCAGCGCTCGCCAGGTTGCTCGTATTCTCCGGAATATTCTTGGCTGTCATAATGACGACCTTCACTCTAACCCTATGGCAGGGCTGGGGCCCAATAGAACAGGCACTGGCCGTGGTGCTCGTGGCTTTGGTGGTGGTGGCTGTGATCTACAGGCTACTTGGCCAGAAGTCCGCAGCGGTCTTGAAGGACGGCAATCTGATCATGATGTACATTTCTGCCGTCCCCATTCTGTACACCCTGTGGTTCTTCGGATTCTGGAGTCTTCTGGTGGTCTCGGAGGCTTCCGATATCGGGTTATCGGGAGCAGCCGTCTATGCCGGTCTTTTTGGCGTGGCCAACGCGATCGGTTATCCTCTGGGAGGGAAGTTCTGTGACTACACAGTCTCAAGTGGGGGTGGAAGAAAATGGCCATACATAGCACTTAGTACCATTGTTGGCGCGTTAGTCCTTTTCCTGGCCGCGTACATAGGCACCGGAGGGACAGATGTGTTCATCCTTGGGATAACCATGTTCGCTATCGGGGTTCCCTTTGCCGCGATGCAGACTATCCATATGACCCTGACATCGGACCTCGCGCCAAGGGAGATGATGGGACAGGCCTTTGGTATGTGGAACCTCGTGGCGGAGATAGGAGCGGTACTGTCACCCGTCGTAGCCGGTACACTTCGGGACATCACGGGAGACTGGACATTGTCGATTGTGGTCACTGGATTATTGCTTCTCATCAGCGCTTCCATTGTACTGCTGGTCAGGGAGAAACCGGCATCTGAAGCTAGCCTATAGACCGAGTTAAGACGGCCAGCATACTAATCGATAACAATTGTGATCCACCTTGATAGGATCACTGGTATCGCTACGAGCAATGCGATGGAGATACGGGTCCGTTCCCTACTCATCGCAAATACACCAGAGAGCAGGAAGAGGAAATGATCTTGGGCATCCAACGAGAATTGCCCTGATGGGGGTACTTCTAACCCCTACTACATCTTCTATCCAACCAACAGCCATTTCTATGGTTGAAACAGATTGAGTTTCATGAGGATCGCGGCCTTCGGAGATCTTCACGGAGACCGATACATGGAGTTCCTACTGCCCTCTTTGGGGGAACTCGCAAAGATAGACCTTATGCTCCTGGCGGGTGACCTGGCAGACAAGAACGATCTAGATTCCTTTGCAAAGACCATTGGGGTCTTGCGGCAGAGCACCTCCGCCCCCATAGTATCAGTGTTCGGCAACGAGGAATACTCCCAGGACCATGACGAGTATAGGAGCAGATTCCCCATAGAATTCCTGGATGATGAATCAATCACCCTGGATATTGACGGGTTGAGCCTAAAGATCGTCGGAACCCAGGGTTCCTTGGATCGACCAACTTGGTGGCAGAGAACCAATCTCCAAGACATATGGCGGGTCTACAAGGAACGGGTGCAGAGGACCTCAGAACTATTGGTGAAGGGGAGGGAAGATATACTCATACTTCTCATGCATTACTCTCCAACGTACCTCACCATGGAAGGTGAGAATGAAAACCGCTTCCCGGAGATGGGATCAAAGATGTTCGAGGGAGTCATCAAACAAAGAAAACCAGACATTGTGATCCATGGGCACGTGCATAAGGGAAGGGAGGGAGCAGAGATCTTCGAAACACAAAGGAGCCTTGAGGATTTCGGCGAGATCCAGAAGAAGGTGCCCGTGATCAATGTAACACTTCCCGCAATTCAACGCGTGACCATACTAGAGTTAGAGAGGGATCATGATGGGGTTCATATCACCAGAATCTGAGAATATTAGGATACCAGACCTTATGAGCATAGTATGCCAGGCCGCAG
>DATKXF010000138.1:0-4268 GCA_035529155.1 Methanomassiliicoccales archaeon
GAGTGTTCTGCTCGTCCATCCTGACATGAGCACCCAGGTCCCCGGCCATCACCGAGAGGTCCATGAGGCCGATGGTGAAGTCGAAGTCGAAGTACTTCTGACCCTCGATGAAACCTGCTGCGAACATCTTTGGATCCATGCACCATTCTCTATAGGTGACTTTCCCGCCGTTGAGCAGCTTCCTGTTCACACCGCAAGCGATCGGATATGCGGTCAACCGGTCGACAGGCTGGTCCTGGAGTGCTGCTACACATCTCTCGATATGGTTCAATTCACCGCCTCCTTTAGCTTGGTGACTGCCTCCTGAGCACTGATCGCGTGCATGTCAGCCCCGATATCCTCAGCAAATTCCGGAGAGGTTGGCGCTCCTCCAATGATGGTTTTGACCTTCGACCTGTAGCCTGATTCGATGAGACCGTCTATCACCTGCTTCATGCCATCCATCGTTGGGGTCATGAGAGTACTCATGGCAACGATCTTTGCATTATGACCCTCGGCGGTATCCACAAAACTCTCTATGGGAACGTCTCTTCCCAGATCGTTCACGTCGTAACCTCCAGCAGTGAGCATCGCCTTCACGATGTTCTTGCCGATGTCGTGTACATCTCCCTCAACGACCCCGATGACAACGCCCTTTCGAGCGGCGCTAGCTTCAACCGGGATTGCTGGAATGAGGATGTCTAGTGCTCCATACATGGCGTCAGCGGACATCAGAACCTGCGGAAGGTAGATTTCGTGAATTGCGTACCTGTCTCCAACAATGGTCATACCCTTTATGAGGCCGTTGTTGATGGCATCCAAGGCGTCCAATCCTGTGCTTAAAGCATTGGTGGCCGCACCAACAGAAACCTCCTTGTTTCCATTGATGATTCCCTGTTCGAGTTCACTCAGTATTTCCTCGCGTTGCATAAACTCACCCACCTTCAGTCGAAACGACGAAGGTTGGTGACAGCATCCTTACATTAGAGTATTAACAATTGTCATGAACTCCCGACAAACATAGATTCAATTATCGCTAACATTAAATGCTATTATGTTTTACGAATCCATTAGTAGGATACCCAAATAGTAATAATTACTATTACGAGAAGGGTATTCGATTTAAGAGCGTTAAGTTTGAGGTATCAACTATGCTTGAGCTGTGCCTCTCGTTAGGCGCAACCTTTGTGGGGAGCTATAACACTAAGATCACAAGGTGGACGAGGCAGCTCAAGGTCATTGTTGATGTCATCTACTCCAGTGAGGTTCCCCTCACCGCTGACGAGATCTTTATGATCGCCAAGCGAGAAGTCCCAAAGATCAGCCTCGGCACAGTTTATCGAAATTTGAGCAAGCTGGTGGCCGAAGGCCTGATATCCGAATCCGACAAGGGCGGTGTTCATGCCTACTTCAGGCATCCATTCCCCAATACCTACTTCCAGTGCATCGAATGTGATAGGCTGTTCTTGGTCCCCTATCATCTCAGCATCTTCGAATTGTCAAAGGCCGTGGGTATGAACGTGTTCAAGTGGGACCTCAATCTAAAGGGAATGTGCAGGGAGTGTGAGGAAAAATGCACATAATGGAAGGTTTCCTGCCCCTGGAATGGGCCGTCTTCTGGCTCCTGGTATCGCTGCCAATAGTCGTCCTCGGGTTTCTATCTCTTCGGCGTATATTCAGAGATCATCCAGAACAGAAGACCACGATCGCTATTAGTGGCGCTTTCATCTTCGTCCTCTCCTCCCTGAAGCTTCCATCGGTAACAGGTTCTTCATCGCACCCAACGGGAACTGGCTTCTCGGCTATCCTTTACGGTCCAGGCATAACATCAGTTCTCTGCTCCATCGTGCTGGTTTTCCAGGCGATCCTGCTCTCCCACGGCGGTCTGACAACCCTTGGAGCCAACATATTCTCCATGGGGATCGCTGGACCAGCGGCCGCATACCTTTTATTCAAGATCATGAGGAAGGCCCGGATCGGTCTTCTGTCATCGGTGTTCGCCGCGGCGTTGGTAGCCGACCTCGCCACCTATGTGGTGACATCGGTTCAGCTTGCACTGGCATTCCCCGGAGAAAGCTTCATCGGATCGCTTGAAGCCTTCCTTATCACATTTGCTGTCACTCAGATACCCCTCGCAATCGCCGAGGGAATAATATTCGCGATTTTCGCGGACTTCATCGTCAGGGTCAAACCCTACATCTTTGAGAGGAGCGGTCCAAGTGCTAGAGCCATGTTGGAGGAATGATGATGGACAGGAGAATTCTCTACGGCATCGGCATCATCGTCGTGATCCTCATCTTTGCCTCGGCGCTCGTAATGAACCCGGGGTCTGATTTCGGCGGTGCCGATAACGCCGCTGAGGAGCAGATAACCGAGATAGACGAGGATTACGAACCCTGGGCCAGCAATCTGTGGAATCCATCGCCAGAAACGGAGAGCGCCCTCTTCGCCCTTCAAGCGGCGATTGGAGCGGGGATACTCGGATTCATCATAGGTAGGGTCTGGAAGCCCAAATCTGCCAGTAACCAGGAAGAAGAGAAATGACCCAGATAACGGTGGATGAGATCGCATACGAATCAAGGCTAAGGCATTGGCCCCCACTTGGGAAGCTCCTCTTCACCCTTTCTCTTCTGATCTCGTCACTCGTCGCTTCCACCATAGTGGTCCCGATAATCATCCTGATAGTAGGACTGGTCCTCATGTTCTACTCCACTGGATTCCGGTTGCCCAGGGTCCTGATTTTCGGGATAATCGAAGCCCTGGTGGTCATAACGATCACATGTATCGTGATCATGCTGATCACCGGTGGGGAGACAGTCTTGTCCTTGGATCTGGGCTTTGTACAATTGGAAATGGGCAGGGAGGGTCTTGCACTCGGTTCCCTGGTATTCTTCAGGGCATTGGCGGGAATTACGGTCATGCTCTTCTTCGCCACCTCGACACCGATACCCCACATCGCATACGCCATGAGGCAGCTGAGAGTTCCCAAAGAGCTCATCGAGCTGACAATACTTGTCTACAGGTACTCTTTCCTAATGCTGGAGGAGCTGGGAAGGATGTACGACGCGGCCAAGTGCCGGCTTGGATTCAGGGGGTTGAGGAACCGAGTGAGGACCTCGGGAAGGCTTGCAGTCGGGCTCTTCATACGGTCGATGGGTACTGCTGAGAGGACACACGCTGCCCTTCAATGCAGGAACTTCAAGGGCGACTTTCCGGTCTACAGAAAGCCGTCCAGACTCACTCCGGTTTGGGGACTGCTACCGATATTGACCTTCGAGGTCTTGTTCTGCACGAACATCCTGGTGTCCAATTTAACAATCTAGGTCGAGTTCAAATGACAGTCAAAAATGTGATGGAGACGAGAAACCTGTCATTCGCCTATCATGACCGGATACAAGCACTTTCAGATGTGACCATGGATATAACCGGTGGAAAGAAGCATGTCGTGCTGGGACCCAATGGTGCTGGTAAATCCACCCTTTTCTTCCATCTGAACGGAGTCCTGAAACCGAACAATGGGAGCGTTTTTTTCAAAGGAAAAAAGATATCTTACAAGTCAAAGGAACTCACCTGCTTGCGGGAGCTTGTGGCAGTGGTCCTACAGGACCCAGACGATCAGATACTCTCGGTAACCGTGGAGGAGGATGTCGCCTTCGGGCCGATGAACCTGGGCCTGGCGGAGCAGGAGGTGACCGACAGAGTGGACGAGGCCCTATTCATTGTAGGAATGGAGAACCTCAGAGCAAGGCCTGTTCAGCATCTGTCCTTCGGCCAAAGGAAGAGGGTGTCCTTGGCCGGTGCCCTGGCCATGAGGCCCGAGGTGCTGATAATGGACGAGCCTACCGCGGGGTTCGACCCTCAGATGGTCCAATGGTTCCTGGAGCTCGCCGACGATCTCAATCGAGGCGGGATGACCATAATCATCTCCACGCATGACGTCTCCATAGCTTACGAGTGGGCCGATGAACTGCATGTTCTCTGTGATGGCCAGTTGAAGTTCTCCGGCCAACCCGAGGAATTCTTCTCTAATGACGACCTGGTCCGCGAGTACGGGCTGGTCACCCCCTATCTTTACGAGATGAACCGTTACCACCACATGAAGACCGGGAAGCCCGAAACCCCATTCCCAAAAAGCATTCTGGACGCGACCCTCAAGCTGTTTCCCAATGGCAATGGCAATGTGGCTACCCTTTTCGTTCGTCCTGTTGATCTCAACTGTCAATCGCTTGGGCTCCCAACATCATTCAACGATAGAGGAAGGATCGGAGTCCAAGGAATGAAGACCAAGA
>DATKXF010000139.1:0-15126 GCA_035529155.1 Methanomassiliicoccales archaeon
CATTCACTTGCCAAGAAGATGCTCCGTGACTTCGGTGGCATAGTATCCTTCAACGTCAAGGGCAGCAGGAAGGACGCCGAGAAGGTCCTCAGATCGTTCGAGCTGTTCGCCATGGCGACCTCCCTGGGTGGCGTAGAGAGCCTGGCCAGCATGCCCCTGAACTCATCCCACCACGCACTATCACCCGAAGACAGAGCCCGGATGGGGATCAGAGACCAGCTCATCAGGTTATCGGTAGGGATAGAGGACATCGAGGATCTCAAGGAGGACATGGACCGGGCTCTCAACAGATTCTGAGAACCAATCCATTCCCTTTGGGGCAAGGGACTCCAGAAACCCTTAATATCGATATTTACATTGCTCAGGATATGATTCAGAGGCCCAGGGGGACCAGGGATTTCGGTCCCGAGGAGATGGAGAAGAGGCGATGGCTCGAAGGCGTAATGCGCTCAACCGCCCGAGGTTTCGGCTTTGGGGAGGTCGCCACACCCACTTTCGAGCATACCGAGCTCTTCGCACTGAAATCTGGGCCGAACATCGTGGATGAGATATATGCCTTTCAGGACAAGGGCGGAAGGGACATCTCCCTTCGGCCAGAGCTTACAGCCCCGGTCATCAGGTTCTTCGTGAACGATCTGAGCAACACTCCCAGGCCGTTGAAAGTATTCTACATGGGTCCCTGCTTTCGCTATGAGAGGCCCCAGAGCGGCCGGTACCGTGAATTTCACCAGTTCGGTGTCGAGTTAATAGGCACCAAGACGCCTGAGTCCGACGCGGAAGTAATAGGGCTTGCCGCCCGCATAATGGAAGCCATTGGCTTGAAGGAATTCACCATCAGGATAGGACATATAGGGATCCTGAGGAAGATGCTGAGCGATGCGGGTCTTGACCCGGAGTCATCAGCCGCGGTGCTACAGAAGCTGGACAAGAAGTTGTACGAAGAGGCCCGACCTATGATGCAGGCGGTGGGGATGGAAGATGATCAGATAGGGAGCATCTTCGATCTCACGGAGGTCTGCGGAGAGGTTTCAGTGCTCGACGAGATGGAGGGCGAGGCCATCGATCATCTTAAGGGAGTCTTGGATGTCTTAAGCAGCTATGGGCTAGAAAATGTCCAGGTCGACCTGGGTGTGGTTCGGGGTCTGGATTACTACACCGGAATAGTCTTCGAGGTCGAAGCGCCCAGCCTTGGGGCTGAGAAGCAGGTGTGTGGCGGAGGCTCGTACTCACTATCCGAGCTCTTCGGAGGGGAGAGGGTGTTCTCCACCGGCTTCGCTATCGGTTTCGACAGGGTCTTGCTGGCGCTCGAGAACGAGGGTTTGGAAATTAAGTTCGAGGGCTTGGACGCATTTGTGATTCCGGTCAAAGACGCGCAAAGGATCAAGGCCTTCGAGATCGTCTCGATGCTCCGAAGATCTGGCGTGAGGGCCGATGTGGACCTTATGAGAAGGAGCTTGGGAAAGAACTTCAAGTACGCGGATTCGGTGGGTGCCAAGTATGCCGTTATCGTGGGCGAGAAGGAGTTGGATCAGGATTCGGTAACGGTCAGGGACATGGGGTCCGGAGAGCAGAAGTTGGTGAGCCTTCAAGCTCTCGCAGAGTTCTTCATATGATCAGTTCTTCTTGATTTTCTTCAATAATTCGTGATCGTCGAGTTCCTGGTTAAGCGAAGCGTCCGCCCGAGAGATCATGGGTTCATCCCTCTTGACATGTGTGAAGGTGACCTTCTTGAAATCACTTATCCTCTTCGTCACCTCGTCGTAGTATGGCTTCAGATTCCTTGCCTTGACCCGGTATTCCCTTCTTATCTGCTTGATCACGAGCTCACTGTCCATGATCACCTCGACCTCAAGAGCCCCAAGATTCCAAGCCTCCTCAAGCCCAGCTAGTAGGCCAGAGTATTCCGCCTCGTTGTTGGTGGAGAACCCGATGTATCTCGAATTCTCCTTGATTATCCTCCCTTCATCAGTGCAGATTATGAATGCAAAGGCCGCATCACCCGGATTGCCTCTCGCACCCCCATCGCTGTAGAGCTTGACCCTGATCTGAATTCCCCCGATATCAATATGCAGAAGCGCGATCAAGGCACATCAGAATTCCGACGGCATCAAAGCTTCCTGACGAAGTGGTTGTATTCATCGACGAGTATCACCTTGGGCTCGATGGGATGGTCTGTAATCTCGAACCCCATAATTATGATCTCATCTCCCACATCCACCAGTCTGGCCGCGGCGCCGTTGACTCCGATGATCCCTGAGCCAGCCTTCCCCTCGACGACATATGTCTCGAATCTGCTGCCGTTATTGAGATCCGAGACCAGAACCCTCTCTCCTGGCCAAATGTCCACCTTCTCGAGCAGAGCTGAGTCTATTGTAATGCTCCCCACGTAATCGAGATCGGCCTCGGTGACCTTTGCCCTGTGGATCTTTGCCCTAAGGAGGCTCCGCATGATATGTCCAATGAAATTCAATATTTAAGATTTTCTGGCGGTACCATTTATCATTAAAGCATGGGACACACCATTCGAAACCCCAACATCGATATGAAACTCAAACCTGGAGATTCTTGATATTTTTCGTTCAATTCTTGCTAAGAATTATGCGAATTGTTTAAGAAGGGTAGCACTGTTACTCCTTTGGTAACACAAAATTGTATGATAGTGTTACGAATTAAATCGGAATAGGGGGTAATGGAATAGCAAGCAAACGAGCGATGGCTGCATTCGCCGTCATCATAGTAGTTGTGATGGCGGGCATATTGGGCGGCTTCATCATTATGAACAATAGCGCTGACGATGAAACTGGAACCACTCTAGAGATAACCGATTGGAGAGGTGATAATGTCACCATCCCCAAGTACCCCCAACGGATAGTTTCCCTTGGAGGTTCTTTCACTGAGGTTCTCTTCTCTATAGGAGCCCAGGATCAGATAGTCGGGGTCGACAAGTACAGTGATTATCCTCCAGCGGTTCTGGAGAAGACCAATGTAGGGAGCGGTTACACCCTCAACCAGGAGGCGGTAATGGCTCTGGATCCAGATTGCGTGATATGCTGGGGATATCAGACTGACACCATAGAGACCCTCGAGGGTCTTGGAGTGCCGGTTCTCGTGTACTATCCCGGAAATGTCGAGGAGATTCTCTGGACCATCGAGTCCTTGGGGAATGTAACCGGTAGAGTGAAGGCGGCCCAAGATCTCGTTTCAGGGATGGAGCAGATCATAGATGGTATTTCAAGTGCCCTCTCCAACCTCACGGACGAGGGCAAGCCCAAGGTGTACTTCGAGCTCAAAACAGGAAAGTCCGTTGGTCCTGGAACCATTACCAACGACCTCATCGAGATGGCTGGCGGCATCAACATCTACGGTGACGCCACGACCAAGTACCCGCAGCCAAGCAGCGAGTACATCATAGATATGAACCCAGACATCATCGTGATTGAGGATCAGAGCCCCAAGACAAACCAGGACATCACCTCCCTGGAGGGTTGGGACGCCATCGACGCCGTGAAGAACAACCAGATCTACAGGATCGATCAGAATCTCATCACGGTAACTCCAAGGCTGGTTGAGGGCCTTCAGTCTTTCGCCCACTGGTTCCATCTTGACCTAGTTTAGGATGTGATAAACCACTTTTCTTTTTCCATTTTCCATTAATAGGAGGAATCCTTTCACCGGACCCAAGAGGCAAGGACAAATGGAAGAGCCCGATCTTACCGCACTGTACTCGGACAAGCTGTCGAGATGGACGCTAATTCTGGTCCTTCTAGTCCTGGCGTTTTTCATCTCCATCATCATCACGATATCCATAGGTATGGTCAACATCCCCTTCAGTGAGGTAATCGAAATACTTCTAGGAGGGGAGGGAGCGGGAAACAACAGAACCATCATAATTGACATCAGACTGCCCAGGATCTTAATGGCAGGCCTGGTGGGAGCCGCCCTTGCATTGGCTGGAGCGGCGATGCAAGGTCTTTTCAAGAACCCCATGGCTAGTCCTTACATCCTTGGTCTATCGTCAGGAGGAGCGTTCGGAGCTTCTCTCGCAATCGTGCTTGGGGTGAGCTTTGCCACCGGCGCTTTCGCGGTTCCGGCAATGGCCTTCGTTTTCTGCTTCCTCACCCTGTTCCTGGTCTACACTATCTCGAAGGTGAATGGACGCACGCCGGTGGAGACCCTTCTGCTCTCGGGCATAGCGGTAGGAGCGTTCTTCTCTGCACTGGTATCATTCATGAAGTACCTTTCCGGTGACCAGCTCGCTTCTATAGTCTTCTGGATGATGGGAGGCTTGTGGGGCGCCGACTGGACCAAGGTCTTTGCGATAATACCTTTCATCTTGGCGGGAGTGGTCATGGTGTTCATCATTTCTAGGGATCTAAACACCATGATGATAGGGGAGGAACACGCGGTCAACCTCGGGGTGGATACTCAGAGGGTGACCATTGTCGTGCTGGTAGCCACATCCCTGATGACCGCGGCGGCGGTCTCCGTCAGCGGCATCATCGGTTTCGTTGGTCTGATCGTCCCACATATCATGAGGATCTTTGTGGGACCGGATCACAGGATACTGCTCCCCGCAACGCTCATGGTGGGGGCAATCTTCATGATGTATATGGACACTTTAGCAAGAACGATAATGGCTCCGGAGGAACTCCCCGTGGGCATAATAACCGCGCTAATGGGCGCACCTTTCTTCATCTACCTTTTGAGAAGGAGGCGGAGGTTGATGGGGTGGTGATATGAGACTCGAGGTGGACGGAATAAGTTTTGCCTACAACAGCCACGATGTGCTTTCCGATATCTCATTTCAGATGTGTGGGGGGCAGATGGTGGGCATCATCGGTCCCAACGGTTCGGGCAAGACCACCCTGCTCAAGTGCATCAACCGCGTCCTGAAGCCAAGATTGGGCACCGTGCTTCTCGAGGGAAAGGACCTGAAGGAGCTATCGCGCAAGGAGATCGCACTCGAGATTGGTGTGGTCCCCCAGAACAACGAGATACGGTTCCCGTTCACGGTGATGGACGTGGTGATGATGGGTCGTTCTCCTGCTCTCCAGACCTTCCAGCGGGAGTCCAAGGAGGACCTGGAGATCGTGGAGAAGGCCATGCGAATGACCGATGTCCTCAGGCTCGCGGACAGGGAGATAGATCAGGTGAGCGGGGGGGAGCGACAGAGGGTCATCATCGCTCGGGCTTTGGCCCAGAGGCCCAAGGTCCTGCTTTTGGATGAACCCACCCTTCACCTGGACGTCAACCATCAGCTTGAGGTACTGGATCTGGTCCAAGACTTGGCTAAAAGTGAAGGACTCACCGTGATAATGGTCTCTCACGATCTCGACCTGGCGGCTAGGTACTGCGATCGGGTGATCATGCTCAGCGAGGGCTCCATCAGGGCAGCGGGTAAAGTGGAAAAAGTCCTCACGTCCGAGAATCTTGAGGCGGTGTTCAAGATACGAGCTTATGTGAAGTATGACGAAGAGATAGGCGCCCATAGGGTCAACATCATCAGCGTCTCCAATAACGGCAAGGAACATTGAAATACTTCCTCTAGTGGCATCAAGGACTTATATCCAGTAGTTTATTTGACAATGAGTGATAGCGTGACATCCAAGGTCAGAGTCGACATGCCACTTTGCTCCCACGAGACCACGATCGAGGTTGAGGATTCAGGTGATGGCATTCTCCATGTAAGGATCGAAACCGCCTGCGAGGACGTGGCCCGATACTCGAAATTGATCAAGGAGCTCAGAATAGAGGATTACTCGGAGTTCAGGAACTCGAAGGTACTGGAGAAGGCAGCGGAAGCCTGTCTCACCCCCACTTGCCTTGTGCCTAGCGGTGTGTTCAACGCCTGCTGGCTCGAGACGGGAATGATATCCAGAAATCTTGTGAAGAAGATGGATACGCTGTGCATACGATTCGAAGTGTAAGGGCCAGCCTTTCAAATCACGAGCCAATTTATTTCTAGGCGGATTGTGTTCTATTGTAGCCATGCCTCTCAGGCAGAGTGCCCATCTTGCAGTTCTGATTGTGTCCATATCAGCTATCGTACTCATATCGGGCTTGGGCACCCCTCTCTCAGAAGGAACGGTTGAAGCATCGGCAGAACCTTGGTTGTGGGAGGATCATATTGCATTTCCTGAGATATCATTAGAGAATGACAAGGGTGTAATTAGGGCAGCGATGGGGGATCTCCCACTCTCTGGAGAGATTGGTGAACCCCTCCTTCCCTGTAAGAGTGTCATGGTACCAATCCCGACAGGTTTTTCGGTTATTGGTGCGTACGCAAAATTCCTCGATATCGAGTCAATAGGTCCGTTGAACTCCATTGCTGCCGAAAACGGTGAGATTCCCATTTCAGGGATTGATGGTTCTGAATCCATTCCCTCGAAACCAGTTTCTCCTCAGAGGCTTTTCCCCGATGAAAGGGTCGAATTCGTGGGTGTGCAAAAGCTACACGGATCCTCCTTTGCCATGGTGAAGGTTTTCCCAGCAGTCTACGACTCATTCACCAAATCGTTGATCTATGCTAAGGAGGCGAGACTTACACTGGAGGCCATGCCCTCCAACCAGGAGTTAAGGATAGAAAGTAGCGATCGAACCTTGAATAACATCGACCTTGCGCTCGACTCCCCACCAACTACAGCGGAGTATGTAATCATTACATCCTCATCGCTGGAATTCCCTTTCGAGTCCTTGCTCAAATGGAAGATGGAAAGAGGCTCCTACTCCCGGGACCTCCAGAATATCACCGGTGAGATAGTAACCATCGAGTCTATCACCTCCAATCCTTCGTACTGGGGCGACCCTCAAAGTCACAGGGATACAGGTAATGACACTCAGACCCAGATCCGCAACTTCATCATTGATTATTATCAGACCCGAGGTACCAAATATGTTCTGCTTGGCGGTGATGTTGAAATTCTGCCATGCAGGAAAGTGAAGGTGGTGTACAGTCTTACCAGCTACATACCAGCAGATGTGTACTATGCGGGCCTGGATGGAGATTGGGACAAGGATAGTGACGGTGTCTACGGAGAGGGAGGAAACCAAGGCGGGGGAAGTCTTGGGGACGAGGCTGATCTACTTTTAGAGGTGAATGTGGGCAGGGCAACGGTAGACTCTTCTGAGGAGGCTGTCAACTTCGTCAACAAGGTCATCGAATACGAGATGGCTGTAGACTCACCGTACCTCAACTCCGCGCTTCTAGTGGCGGAGAAGTTGGACAACAAGCCCACCTGGGGCGCTGACTACAAGGACGAGATTCGGGAGGAGACTTTTCCAGAGGGAGACCCGGAGATCGAGGTGAGGACCCTCTACGAGAGAGACGGGACCTTCTCCTCGGATTCATTCATTTCAGCGATGAATGATGGCGTACATCTCATTAACCACATGGGACACGGGGATTACAGCAGTTTCGCAGACCTTTCGATGTCCAGTTTGGACTTGCTGAGCAACGACCAGTACTTCATCCTTTTCTCGCAGGCGTGCCTGATAGGCGGTTTCGACAGTAGCGTTGACACAATCGCCGAGAAGTTCCTTTGCTCGGAGCATGGAGCGGTGGCCTTGCTCGTGAACTCTCGAGAAGGATGGTACTCTCCCGGTGATACCGATGGGTCATCACAGCAGTTCGATAAGCAGTTCTTCGATGCCATATTCCAGGAAAAGATAAGAGGCCTGGGTACCGCCCTGGTTGACGCGAAGACCGATCTCGTCCCCATGATCTCGGACACGGGGTCCATGAGGTGGTGTTTCATGACCCTCAATCTTCTTGGCGATCCCGAGACTCAAATTCACTTCGTCGAAGAGAGGAACCACGATGCGACCGTGCTCGATGTCGAGGTGGACGAAGCCTTCGCGGGCGAGGAATGCTCCGTTCATGCGTCGATAGGGAATCTCGGTGAGGCCGATGAGATAGGAATTCCGGTTGAGTTGGAAGTCGGCGGGGAGGTAGTCTCTTCCACCAATGTCGATGTCCCCGTGAACGGGACCGCCATGATAAATCTGACCTGGTTGCCTTCAAGCCCTGGAATGCAGATGTTGACCGTTAGGACAAACCTGACTTCGGACAACTGGACGGTCAATAACGAGTTCTCATTACAGGTGGAGGTATCATCAAAGATAACAGGATTGGAAGAGATCCGGGATGCCATCCTTGATCAGGACTTCGCCTTCTTTGTCGGGGAGAACGGAACGCTGAGGATCATAAACTCAAACCTTGTTATCAATACCACATCCAATATTCCTCCATTTCAGATCCAAGGTGGCCTGGAAATAATCAACTCTTCCCTTCATTTCAATATAGAGCATGATTTAGGCATATATTGCCAAGAAGGGTCCGATGCAATGGTCGTTGGGACTGAGTTCGAAACGGCAGATTCCGTTACTTACATATTATGGACCCAAGGCTCCTTGATCCTGGGCAACTCTTCTTTCAAGGGCGGTGGTCTTTACTTCGAAGGTAACTCCCCCACCATCCTCGACACCACATTTGAGGGTGGTGAGATGGGAGTTCATATTGTCAACTCCACCGATATGAATATCGACCACGCTCTCGCAGCTCAGATGGGGGCCGGGATGGTAATCCAGAACTCCACCGGGTCGATACGTTCCCTTGCTGCGGAGAACTGTTCCACTGGGTTGAGCGTAATCGAATCAAGAGATCTGTCCATTCAGAACTGCTCCATTCTCGGCTGCGGTGAGGGTCTGAAGATCGATGAATCTAACGATCTCACCCTCATCAACAACACCCTCCTTGACAGTGCCTTTGACCTCTCATTCGATGGAACGGAGATATCACACTTCATTCATCATCTGGATTCGAACCAGGTCAGTTCTGGGAAAGTCCTCTACCTGGTGGGTGAGGATGATTTCACGATAGATTCGAACTCTTCGTTCGGTTATTTGGCCATCGTATCCTGCTCTAATGGAACTCTCTCAGGCCTTGATCTCCAAGGCAACGGGGAGGGCGTTCTTCTGGTCAACTCGACATCGATCAGTGTCGAGAAATGTTCCCTCCACGATAATATGGTGGGCGCCAGGATTATGGATTCCCGTGGCTGCACCTTCATCGGGAACGACTTCACGGCGAATGGTCGTGATGTGGATTGCGATTCAACCGTTCATTTCAATGGATCCTACGAGCAGGGTGGCAATTTCTGGGACTGCTACCAGGGTGATGATAGATATTCCGGACCCGATCAGAACTGGCCCGACGCGGATGGCGTCGGGGACGACCGGTACTACATTCCGGGAACTTCTTGCGTTGACTTATTTCCACTGATGTTTTCTAGCTGCACCCCCAACACACCGCCCGAGGCCACATTCAATTTCACACCCTCATACCCGTACACTGGAGACGTCGTGAGGCTCGTAGATGCCTCCTGGGATGGCGACGGTGAGATTCTCAACCGAACATGGGATCTCGGAGACGGCAACGTGGAATACGGAAGCGAAGTGATCCACGCTTACTCGGAGAACGGGAACTTCACCGTGACCCTGTGGGCGATGGACAACAATCGACAGTGGGATTCCGTGTCCAAGACGATCACGATCCGCAACCGTCTTCCCGTTGCTATCATAACCCAATCACCAAGTTTCCCGGAAGTGAACGAGATGGTATTGTTCACTGACGGGTCGTACGATCCCGATGGTCAAATCGTTTCCTGGCTATGGGAGCTGGGTGACGGCACCAATACCACGGAGCGGAATCCCAGTCATTCATACTCGGAAAAAGGAACCTACTCGATCAAGCTTACCATCTGGGACGAGGACGGGGGAACCAGTTCAGACTTGTCCAGCATAGTTGTGGGAAACGAAGCCCCAGTGGTTGAATTCTCTTTCTCCCCCATGGAGCCGCTGACTTTCCAGGAGATCTATTTCCAGGATGTCTCTCACGACATGGACGGGGAAATCGTCCGATGGAACTGGGACTTCGGTGATGGAACATCCTCCTCCCTCCGGAATCCCGTGCACTCCTACCTTCACTGGGGTTCGTATGATGTCAACTTGGAGGTCGTTGACGATTCCGGAGAGGCAGCCAGCTTCTCCTTTGTCTTACATGTCAGCAACAGACCTCCGACAGCCCTTTTCGATGTCACACCTCTCCCGCTATTCTCAGGGGAGGTAGCGAGCTTCCATGACCTGTCTCAGGATCCGGAGGGGGAATTGGTGGACTGGTACTGGGACTTCGGCGATGGAAGTCATTCTAGTTTGCGGGATTCTGTCCACTCATTCACCGAGCCTGGTAACTATACCATCACCCTGACAGTATGGGATGATGCCGGTGATTGGAACCTGACATTCATGGAGCTCAGAGTGCAGGACAGCTCTCCAATCGCTGATTTCGACCTTTCTCCAGATGTTGTCTACAGCCTCATGGAGGTCTCTTTCCAGGACCTTTCCCTCGATCCTAACGGGGATATTATCAACTGGACGTGGAGTTTTGGTGATGGGGCCGGTAGTTATCTTTCATCACCCAATCACACCTACGATAGGCCTGGATCCTATCAGATCACATTATCTGTCATGGATGATCAAGGGTTCCAGTCTAACATCACCTACATGCTCGATGTGCTCAATTTGGCCCCAGTGTCGAACTTCACCTGGTCCACAGATCCCTCTTCACCATACATGATTCATCTAAACAGCACATCGTATGATGCAGATGGGAATTCGATATCCCATCATTGGCATTTCGGGGACGGTCAGGTCTCGACCGTTGCGAATCCAACTCACATATTCTCGAAAGAAGGTCACTACATTGTCTCGCTCATAGTGATAGACGAGACTGAGAACTCCTCCCTGATACAGAAGGACATATGGATACAAGTATCCGACCTGGTCTTAGGAAATCATTCCATACAAATGGACAAGGAACCGGTTGCGGGTCAGGCAGTCACCATCTCGATCATGGTGATGAACTCTGGATCCTTGGATGTAGAAGAAGTCACCCTCATATTCAAGCTGGACAGTTTGGTGGAAAACGAAACGACCTTCTCTTTGGATAGCGGATCGAACGCCTCCTTCACTATCGATTGGGTACCTACTGCGGGAAATCACACGATCTCATTCCAGGTCGATGCCGAGGGCGAGATCATAGAGATCAGTGAGGAGAACAATTTCGTGTCCATCGAAGTCGCGGTGGAAGAACAGGAAATCGATGATGGGGATGACGCTCAGGACTGGTTACCGTTCCTGGCCATCATCGCTTTGATGGGCGGAGGAATGGTCCTGCTCATCGGTCTTCGCCTACGCTCGAAGTGAGAAATGAGAAGAATGGCGCCCCGGTCGGGATTTGAACCCGGGTCCCAGGCTTTCTGTTCCCTCAAGAGAGAACGACAGGCCTGGATGATAGGCCACTACACTACCGGGGCCTTCGTGTTGTCTCGGAAATAGGATACCTATATTTAGTCCTATTGCTCGGACAGGTGATGACTGGCCATACTTTCTGGACTCAGTTGTACATTTGGGTCGAGGGCTCTTTGGACGATTCCAGCGGATTGAGATCCTCACCCGTCCCTACCTCCGCCCACAGGATTTCGGTCATGAGGTGGAGATTGGTGTTTTGGACGCAACTTATTTGAAACTCCTTTGGCTTAGGGAGAATGGGAGCACCAAATGGAGAAGAAGTTTCTCGTCGAGGATTACATGGTCAGGAACATCGTGACCATTCCCCCTGACTTCACTATAGAGGAGGCAACAGAGAAGCTGATTTCCACCGAGTTCCACGGTCTGCCCGTGGTCGAGAACGGTCACCTGATTGGCTTCATTACAGCCAAAGAGCTCCTCAGGGCGGCCTCAAACCCCAAATCCCGAGTCAAGGACATAATTCGTAGAGGGACTATCACCGTATCTCCCAAGATGAGCATTGATGACGCTACCCGGGTGCTCTTTCGCTATGGGCTCAGAAACCTGCCAGTGGTCGATGAGAGGGACAATCTTGTGGGAATGATCTCCAACATCGATATTGTTCGCTCTCATATCGAGAAGGCTACTCCCAACAAGGTATTGATGGTGAAGACCTTTCTCGAATCCAAGAACCAGGTTCGTATCAACGTTCGCCGCAAGGTCGTCCCCATCGAATCACTCAGGCCTACCCAGCACGAGATATATGCCGATGAGCTGAGGGGCAGGCAACACGAGATCAAGCGGGGACTTGTGGAACCGATAATCGTGATACAGAAGAACGATCACTTCGTGGTAGTGGACGGTCACCATCGGGTACTGGCGGCCAAGAACATGGGCGTAAAGCAGTTCTCCGCTTTCGTGTTAGAACCCGAGGTCCAGATCGATCTCGGAATGGAGAAGAGCGCTGAGGAGAGGGGCCTCAGAACCATGGATGACGTAGAGATCATCGAGGGCTCAAGGCACCCATTCGTGGAGATAACCACCAGACTTCTGAGGGATTAAAAGCTGCGCTGATTCATCGTTTCATGGTCTTCCACTGCCAGGTTCAATCCTTCTTGCGGAGCGACTCAAGGATTATTCTCTGCTCCGTGGATGCGACCATGGAAAGGGTCTTGACAACGGTATCTGGGTTCAGGGAAATGCTGTCGATTCCCTCCCTCACCAGGAACTCCGTGAACTCGGGGTAGACTGACGGTGCCTGACCGCAAATAGAGACCGCCTTGCCCTTGGAGTGAGCGACCCTGATGAGGTGGCTAATGGCTCTCTTGATAGCCTCGTTCCTCTCATCGAAGTAACCCATTCTTCCCAGGATCTCTGAGTCGCGGTCTGCACCCATGATAAGCTGGGTCAGGTCGTTGGATCCGATGGAGAAACCGTCGCAGTAGTCGGAGAACTCCTCTGCCATGAAGATGTTGCAGGGCACCTCCGCCATTAGGTATAATTTGAAGTCTCTGTCCCTCTTTAGACCAACCTCGTCCATCATCGCGGTGATGATCTTCAGCTCCTCGATGGTGCGGACGAAGGGGAGCATGATCCAGAGATTTTTGAGTCCCATCTCCTCTCTTGCCTTCTTGATGGCCATCAGTTCCAGCTTGTAGGCCTCGCGGTACTCATCGGATACATAGCGGGAGCAACCTCTCCAACCGATCATGGGATTGGATTCCTGAGGTTCATAGGCCTTGCCTCCCTCCATCTCCCGGTACTCGTTGGTCTTGAAGTCGGAGGTCCTCACCACCACTGGGCGGGGGTAGAACGCCCTGCCCACGATGGCTAGTCCACCCGCGAGCTTGTTCACCAATTCGTCACCCCTTCCCTGCTTCATCAGGCTCAGGGGATGCTCCTCCACAAAGCTCGTGAAAAGGAACTCGATACGCATCAGGCCAACTCCCTGAACTGGCAGCTGGGCATACTCCTCTGCCTTATGAGGTATCCCGATGTTGACCAGGATCTTGGTCCCGGTGACCGGTGCAGTGGCAGGCGCCATGATGGTCGGCTTCGTCTTCTCCTTGAATTCTTCTGCGCCTTCGATGATAACCCCAATGGTTCCGTCGACAGTGATAATCTGTCCGTCATGGATGAGCTTGGTAGCGTTGGTGGTTCCCACAACGCAAGGGATACCGAGTTCCCGCGTGACGATTGCCGCATGGCATGTCATTCCACCTTCGTCAGTCACGATCGCAATCGCCCTGGTCATGGCCGGTACCATGTCCGGGGTGGTCATCTGAGTTACCAGAATATCGCCTTTCTGGACCAGATCAAGACTCATTCCTTCCTTGAGGAGGATCACCCTCCCCGATACCCTTCCTGGACTGGCAGCAAGCCCCTTGGTGATGATGTTCTCGACCTTGATCTCATCTTTCATGGTCATCTCGGCACCTCCTTTAGAGATCTCAAGGTTATTTGTAGAATTCGATTTCAGAGTAGTGACAGGCCTGGCCTGTACAAGATACAGTCCACCGTCCTCCATTGCCCACTCGATATCCATAGGGCGGTCATAATGCAGTTCGACCTGATTCCCTACCTCTGCAAGGGACAGGATAACCTCATCAGGTATTTTCTGGACATTCTGCTGGTCCTCTTCTATATCGATTCTGGTAGTCTCTCCGGAATCTCCTCTGACAAGTTTCCATGCCTGTTTCGCAATGCGTTTGTTGATGATGCGCTTGTGGAACTTCTCAACGACATAGGTGTCGGGGGTGACCTTTCCGCTAACCAAGGCCTCTCCTAGACCATAGCCCGCTTCGATGATGATGTGGGGAAGCTCGGAATTGGGGTCTACCGTGAACATGATGCCGGAAACATCCGAGCGTACCATCTTCTGCACGATCACTGCCAATTTGATCTTCTCATGTTCGAATCCCTGGCTGGCCCGGTAGGACATTGCCCTTGGGGTGAACAATGATGCCCAGCAACGCTTGATCTTATCCAATAGATCCTTTGGATCAAACACGTTCAGGAAGGTCTCCTGTTGTCCCGCGAAGCTCGCAGTTGGAAGGTCCTCAGCCGTGGCACTGGATCTTACGGCGACCAGGCCGTATTGATTCATGCCACCGAAGAGCCGATCGAATTCCTCGATCGCGGCCTTCGAGAGATCGGACGGCATCTTCGCATTCTCGAAGGCATCGTTGATGGCCTTCGACGTTTCGTGAAGAGACTTATCTGAAGACTCGTCCAGTCCGGCTAATATGGAATGGAGCCATTCATTCAGGTTGTTTTCTTCCAGGAAGTAATCATAGGCGGCGGTGGTGAGCACGAAGCCAGGCGGTACCTGGAAGCCTGCTTCGGTGAGCTCCCCGAGGTTCGCGCCCTTACCACCTGCTACATCGATGTCTTTGACGCTTAACTCGGATATGCTGAGTATATTCTTCATGATTCATCCCCGTATCAAACGCATCCCAGCGCAAAGCCGGAGTAACAACCCCAAGCCCGTATTGAACCATATGACCTTTAGTCGGATAAAGGATATGGTCTTTCCTAAAAGGGATCTCAAACATGGTCGTCCTTTAGGTTTTCAGAGGGATATTGATCGAGGACATTACGGGAACGCTCATAATGATAGTGGTGTTTTCCGACCATACCATTCATTCCTATAATTGATGACAATCGTTTCCAAGACGTCACAAATCGAATAAATTAATCCTGTTAACGATGAATTATAACTTGAGTTCGATAGAAGAATATAAAATACCCCTAGCTATTCTGAATCGTGAGGGTTTGATG
>DATKXF010000140.1:0-2180 GCA_035529155.1 Methanomassiliicoccales archaeon
CCATCAGGCAGATAGAACCAGAACGTTTGGCCATCATTCGTTCATACGCTAAGGAGAAGGGGGTCACGATGAACGACGTGCTCCTGACCGCCTTCTGCCGATCCCTCTTCATAATCTGTGATCCACCGCTGAATCGGCGCCTCAGGGTGGAGGTTCCGACAAACCTACGCCGATACCTTCCTGAAGGGAGGGAAAAGATCATCAGCGATATCTCGGCGGTTTACTTCCTTACTATCGATCGAAGGGACGATGAGAGCTTTGAGGAAACGCTGCAAAGAGTCCACCAAGATATTGACAAGAAGAAGAGGAACCAGGTGGAACTGGCAGAGATGCTGCTTCTCGAGTTGGCCCTACTTCCGGGCACGTTCTTCTTGAGAAAGCTGAAAGAGTACACCAACTTCAAGATCGCTCATCCTGCCCTTTCAAATCTGGGCATGATCGATCATGAGGTGGCCGATTTCGGTCCTGTTCCCGTCAAGGACCTCCAGATGATAGGACCGACCCTATTCCCTCCTAATATAGGACTGGGAGTCAACACATTCCACCAAAGGATGACCCTGAGCCTCAGCTACTGCGATTCTGCGATTGATGCCAAGATCATGGATCACTTCCTCAGGCTCTTTCTTGATGAGCTACCTGGTGTATATGTCGCATCCGATTTACCGGAGAATCGGGATAAGTAGTAGGGATTCAGCGCGATATTATTAGCTGTTCATGATAGACTGATGGGACCATAAATGATCAGGAATTAGTCGAAAGATCGATATCCAGTTCTCTATCTTCCATATTTATCGCGCATGACGCGCCGGAAATCCTCTTCGCTGGTCATCACGTAGATGTGCTTGGGCTTCAGCTGTCCATAGGAGCGCCCTTCCCTGATTCGCCGGTCTATCTCTGCCTGGATCACGTTGTAGGCCGGGGGAGCCAGAACGATGACCTCTAGCTTTTTCAGATCATTGGCGATCTGGAATGACTGGGGCAGGTCTGAACGCTCCTCGGTGAGGCGGCGTGTCACCTCGTTCTTGAACCGCTCAACATTCGGTGGGTCAGATTCGGGGATGACCACCAGAGCCAGGCGGGCGGGCATCTCTCGGATGTTGTACAGCTCCCACCATCTTACGTTGCTGGAACGATGAAGGGCCTCATTGACATTCCTCGAATAGATCTTGATCCCCAAGAAGTTGCCCGCCTCATCGTGCGCTTCGAAGTCCAAGGTCTCCACCGATCTTCCCAGGACCTTGATGAGAGGTAGCTTGAACGAAAGGGTTTCGCCATTCAGCTCAACATGGACCTCATGGGCGGGATCAAGGATCTCGATGGTGTCCCCGGTAGGGTAGCGCAACAGCGGTAGGCACTGCCCCTGGCGGGTGATGAGGAGTTCCCCCTTCATGCCCGGCTTCCAGTCATGCCACAGAATTCCGTCGACCTTGTATTGGGGATCTTCCTTGCCCTTGAGCACATCCTCCGGGGAGGCGATCTCGGGTATGATAGTGTTGAGGAACAAGCTCAGACCGTTCGTCGACAGATCGATCTGAGCGGCCGTGATGGGGTTTTCCGTGCTTCCATAAACGTCAAAGATCTGGAGGCGGGGATAGCACTTCTCCAACTCCCCCATGTATGGATTCAGCGCCTCGGCGTATGATATGGCGATGGTAACGTTATCGGTGATATCCTTCAGGGCACCCATGTCTATCCCCCTCAGGTAGATCCGTCTAGCGAGCTTCGCCAGCGGTCTGGGAAGGTGGTACGATCGGATGGCCTTGTCCTCGACCAATCCGCTGAGGAAGTTGGGTTCCTGGCTCATCCTTCCGATCAGGTATATGATAAGGGCCCCACTGGCCATGATGTCTATATCCTTTTCCGATGAGATCCGTCGAAGGGCTTTGACCAGATCCTTGTCAT
This sequence comes from Methanomassiliicoccales archaeon, assembly GCA_035529155.1. GTDB lineage: Archaea > Thermoplasmatota > Thermoplasmata > Methanomassiliicoccales > JAAEEP01 > JAAEEP01. The sequence continues at coordinate 1,903 of DATKXF010000140.1, forward strand.
CCTTCAGAAGGGTGGACACAGAATCATCCATGTGCAGTAACTTGCCCACCTCGATCAGAAAATAACCGGAGAGGTCGGGAAGACGTCCTCCCAGGTTCCACGCTCTTTGCCCGGGCTTGACGCCAATGATCCGGGACATCATGGCATATTCGAATGAGATGCGATGGATGTCCTCCTTACCATAATAGAAACACTTGGGTTTTCCAGTTGAACCTGAGGTGTGAAAGAACTGCTCTATAGGGCATAGTAGGACCTTGTCCACGCCTTCCCGCTCGGTG
>DATKXF010000141.1:0-3577 GCA_035529155.1 Methanomassiliicoccales archaeon
TGGAATAAAGATGGTATGTACAGAATTGTTGAAAGTAGGAGGATGGCTTTGAACCTTCTCTCACTCAGAGCGGCAATGCTAATGATCATCAGAAGTATGACCACCAGTACGGCCCCCATGCTGAAGCTCCACCCGAACTTCATGAGTGCGCTCAAGGCAGCATCCTCCAGAATGCGAAAGATGTTGTTTGTTGTGAACACGTAGAGCGAGATTATGGCCACCAGCACCATCATGAGAGTCACCAAGATCCTGGAGCCCATGTCCTGTTCGCCCAAGAACCCTGTAGGTGGTCGCTGTATTACCCTAGATTCAGTTGGCATCATCACCACTCCTTCCTAGTCTGGAGACCACCAATTCCTGGAAATCCTGCTCAAGCGGGTTCCAGGTTATCAGATAAGCTCCCGAGGATCTCAACGATCGAAGCACTGGGCGTATTCTCAACTCGGCTATCCTCTCAGCAAGCCTCTCGCTATCGGTGATCGCCTCTTCGTCCCCACCACCAACGTTGAGTAGGACTATCCGGGAGTTGCTCCCAGAGATGCGGCGCATCTGCCTCATCCCATCCATGAGATCTCCAGCACCGCTCCCTCTCACCCTGGTGATGATTATGAACAGCGGGCTTGTGCCCGCAATATGGCCGCCTAGCCTCCTGACCTCCCGCTCAAGCGGTAGATCATCATCCCCAATCTCGGCACCGAGCAGCCTGCGGATAATCATTCTCTCCTGGCGGCGACCGCCATCGGGCAGGATGGTGATCCCCTGATGATAGATACTGAGGCCAACCTCGCAATCCCTCGCCAGATAGAACCTGGAGAGACCGAGGGCTGCCTGGAGTCCATATTCAAAGGCATTCTTGATCGAGGAGGCGGACGCCATCCCCCTACCCCCATCCAAGAAAATCCAAACCCTCTTGGTGCCCTCCCTCTCGAAGTCGTTGACCAATATTACGTTCTTATCTAGACCTCCGCTCCTCACCGTCGCCTTCCAGTTTATGTTCCGAAAAGCATCTCCCTTGACGTACTCCCTGATCTCCTTGAAATCGGTGGTAAGAGCGTTGACCCGGCTGATGGAGCTGGCGGGCATGGGTATCTTGATCGAGAGCCTGGGATCCCTGAGCTTCCTGAGATCATCAGACGCGTGCTTCACCACAATCTCGGTGGCAGACTTGCCCCTTGAGAACTCGGTCTGAAGCAGACCGGAGAAGTGGAAGGCCTCGATTCTCGACTCCCCCACCTCGTAAGCTCCGCCACGGGTGCAGTGAAGGGTGTAATCAAGCATCTCCTGAAGTGGTCTCCGCCCCTTCCAAAACACCCTGAAATTGGTACCTTTCTCGAGGAAAAGGCGGTTGGGAACAGGATCGCTCACGGTGACCAACCCCCTTCCACGGGTCACATCTAAGTTTGTGACGAGATGAACCATGTCGTTCACCTTGGCCTCGACCATTTTCTGGTTCCTGGAGATCTCGTGACCTCCAGGAGGTAATATGTTGAGTGAAACCACAGTGAAAAGCAGTGGAATGAATGATAGCAGGACCAGGAATATGTTTGCTAAGAATATCCCTGCCAAGATGAGCAGGGCGAACAATGAGAATTCCGAGGCCATCCTGCTAGACCAGATCATCCTTCCCCCTACCTGGTGTAATCCCTGGGAACCTCCACCTCTTTCACAATTTTATCGACGATGCCCGTGAGCGTCACTGAGCTGTCGAACTGGTATTCCATCTTGAGAATGAGGCGGTGGCACAGGGCCTCGTGAACGAACATCTTGACATCATCTGGTACCACGAAATCTCGACCGCTGAGCGCAGCATTGGCCCTGGAAACCTTGAGCAAGGCTAGACCACCCCTGGGGCTGGAGCCGACCTCCACTGCGGGATGCTCTCGGGTTGCCCTTACCATCTGGCTGACGTAGTCCAAGATCTGATTATCCACGTATATACCGTTCTCCACAGTATCCTGCATATCGAGGAATTGGTCTTGCGTGACTGCCTGCTCGACAAGCCCCAGAGGATTGTCGGACCTCCACTCAATCCTCCTCCTCAGTATCATGGATTCCAATTCTAGCGTTCGCACGTAGCCTGTTGACATCCTCAGAAAGAAGCGATCCATCTGAGCCTCTGGGAGGGGGAATGTACCTTCCTGCTCGATGGGATTCTGGGTGGCGATGACGAAGAATGGAGGGGACAGAACGTGAGTCTCCCCCTCTATGGTGACCTGCCGCTCCTCCATGGCTTCCAGAAGAGCGGCCTGGGTCTTGGGAGGCGCTCGGTTTATCTCATCGGCAAGAAGGATATTCGTGAATATCGGTCCCTTTTCCAACACGAATTCCGTTAGCTTCGGCTTCCATATCCTCGTTCCGAGGATGTCCGAAGGCATGATGTCGGGAGTGAACTGGACCCTGCCCCACTTGCATCCGGCGATCTTGGCAAACAACTTGGCAAGGAGTGTCTTGCCCAGACCTGGGTTGTCCTCAAAGAGGATGTGGCCGTTTGCCAGCGCTGCGCAGAGCATCTTCCTTACCACTGCATCGTCCCCCACGAAGATGTTCGTGGTGCTCTCGATGATCTTGTTCGTTAACTCCTTGAAGTATTCAATCTGCAACCTAACCTCCTCCTTCAGATGATACTATGTTCTCTCCCTCCTTAATGATAAAAGAAGGGTCCAGTTCCTTGATGGCTATATCCAGTGTTCTCTCAACCAGTGACAGTCGGTCCAGCTTCCCTGCAGCAGCTATTTCCTCATAAGTCCACGTGAATGCTAGCGGGACCTCCTTCTCTCGATAATCGACTAGCTCGCTGAGCATCTTTGATATCGTACTTTCCGCGAGTCCATTGGCCAACAGGGCCGATGTCACCACCACCAGCAGGTCCTCCTTCCGACCTTTCTCCACGAAGGCATTCACCGCCATGGTGGCCACCTCCATATCCCCCTCCCCCTTGACTACCCGGCCCATCTTCCTGCCCCAGCTCCCAGTGACTCGGACTTTGCTCAAGGTCCTCAACTGTATCAGAAGCCAAAAGATCGCCATCGTCAGAACGATGGCCACAGTAATCCACTCCAGCAAAGGAAGCTGATTGGAAGCCTCCGAGATCGCCAGCGGTCTCAGTAGGTAAAGATATACCAAGACCAATAGACCAAGAGCCGAGGTCAGCACCACGATCGAGTCCTTGATGAAGATCCGACCCAACCTTCTGAGAATTAGGATTACATGCCCGTGGAAGAGCCCCAGTAACGAGATGAGTCCTGGAAGGAGTGACCCCAGCAAAAAGGGAAGCATTGGATCCGGGTGCTGGTAGGGGAGCAAGGAGAGGACGATGAGGGTCACCAAACCCAGAGAAAGAATGATCACGAACCTTATCAGAACCCACCTCGAATGGGATGCAGAGCGGGAAAGAACCCCTACTCCCAAGACTACGCCTAAAAAGAACACCGGAGCCACCAGGGGATCAAGCCCTGTCTGGATGCTCGAGGGGAAACCCACCAGGATCAGGCTCACGCAGAGACAGGGCGCGAAGAAGTTGATGGAATCAGAGAGCGGGTTTGCCATTGTTCCCTTCAGAATGATCCTGAATATGGAT
>DATKXF010000142.1:0-21861 GCA_035529155.1 Methanomassiliicoccales archaeon
ATGATCTCGGAGTCGGTATCCGTCAGGAACGCCCAGCCATCTGCCTGCAGCTTCTTCCTGAGCTTTTCCGCATTGACTATGTCACCGTTATGAGCGATTGCCAGCTCGCCCGCGGAAGTAGTGACCACCATAGGCTGGCAATTCTGGACGGCGGAAGTTCCGGAAGTCGAGTATCGGACGTGACCGATGCCCACATTTCCTTTGAGCATGGAGAACTCCCTGCCGCACAGCACCTCGTGCACCAGTCCCATTCCTCTGATGTACTTGATGCCCTCGTAGAAAACGGCGATGCCCGTGCTCTCCTGACCACGGTGCTGAATAGCCCTTAAGCCTTTCTTCAAAGATAGATTGGCGTCGGAGTTAAGTACCATGGCAACAACCCCGCAACTGTGCTTGGGCCGGTCGTCCATCGCCCTCATCTCCATAACTAATGAGTCTTCGCCCAATTGTAGGAGCGCATTTTAGCGGTCTTGCCGTAACCGCACGAGGCGCAGAAGCCCTTCCTTAGATTGTACGAATGCTTCCCGCAGCGCCTGCAAGGAGCGTGGGTCTTCTTGCTTGATCGCTTTCCCATCGAGGGGGTTCCCTTTCCCATGAAACACAACTCCTAAGGTGAAATGTAAATCACGTTGTCGCCTCTAACAATGGCGATGTCGAGCTTCCTGATAGACTCGTTCCTGACGAACTCTTCAGCGTTTTTCAGGACCAGGTTCATATGAGGGTCGTATCCGTCAAGTATGCCCCTGTACTCCCTGCCCGCCTTAAGCTCGACGATCACATGCTTGGTAATCGCCTGATTTAGGACCGAAAGAGGCTTCTGCATGCTATAAACACCGGTTGCCCGATTGACCGTACAGTATTTGAAGTTTTTCGTTCCTGGGTGTTTTCGAGTCAGTAGAAAGCACCGATCGTAGGAGCACCCAGGCGGTCCATGTCGTAATAAATCACTCCCTCTCTCATGAGATCCTCCTCGACAATCCCGAAGATCTTCCCTAATAGCGCGGTCCTCCAAAGAAGATCTAATGCGGATGTAGAGAAGGCGCCGATATAGGTGTTCGATAGGTAGTCCTCGTAACCGTACATGTCCTCAATGTAGCAGACATGACCGAGGAAGCTGTCTCTTCGATTCAAGGTCCGAAGGTAGTCTCGAAACACAGATGTCCTTGTCAGATTGGTATCCGCGATGCAAACGCTCATGGGATCTATGAGATCCATGTAGTGGAGCTCACCCTCCCTGTCCATCACCTGCCAGTGGATCTCCCTATCCCTCACAACGAAAAGGTGCCACTTTCCAGTGAGATCACAGTACACGGGGGCTGAATAGGGAGAATCGGACTCCAGGGATGAAAGCGTGCTCTCCATGGCCGCTACCTCCAGATCATGCTTTTCACTCTTTGACAGGGGCTCTGCTTCCAAAGGCAGCTCGACTTCCCCTTCGTCCGCCGATGACTCCAGCATCCTTGCAAGGGTCTCGAGCTCCAGGCCTTCGATCGTCTTCTCCACGTTTTCCCGTATTTGGGCCACGTCAGCGATCACCCCTGCAATATTGCAGTTGGTCCAGAACTCATCATAGATCCCCCTGGTCTGTGAGAGCATTTCCTCCAGCTGGTTCCCACCGCTGGATATCAGATCCTGTGCAAGGGTGATTGTCTCCTCCCCTCTGGTTAGCCAGACCCCTCGGCACGAGAAGTCCAGCTCCACCTGGAGTCTTTCCCCCAGATAGAGGTGGACGGGATACTGGCAGCAGAATCTGGGTCGATGGTCGTACACCACGCACCTTCCACCCTCGAGGAAGGAGCAGGGTCCGCCCCCCTCCTTAGTGGCTATCGTCAAGTGCTGGTAAGGATCGTCCATCCATACCAACCTTTCAGGATGATTCTTCCTGAAGAAGGGGGCCTCCTCGGCCATCACCTCTGGCTGACATAGGCAGCAAAGCTCACATCCGTCGATGCAGGTGAATCTCCTTCCCTTCAACTCGGACAGGTCCACTTCATTCTCGGACAACATTCCTGCCTACCCTCTCCCCTGTGAATGCTCCATCTTCGACAACCATTCTTCCCCTTACCATCACCGAATGGGGGAAGATCGCCTCCCATCCCTCATAAGGTGTCCAACCGCATCTGCTGTGGAGTCGATCCCCCTTGATGGCGGATACACTTCTTGGATCCACGACCATGAGGTCAGCATCCAAGCCCACGTCGATGTAACCTTTACTGATATTGAACAGGTGGGCGGGGCGGTACGAGGCCATCCTGATCAGCATTGGAAGATCAAGTGTGCCCTTCTTCACCAGAAGCAGCATGAGGGGAAGAGAGGTCTCCACACCCGGTACTCCGGGAGGAGCGTAGTCGAACTCATCCTCCTTCTCGGCGAAGGTGTGGGGAGCATGATCCGATGCCAGGACATCAAAAATTCCTTCCTTGAACGCCTCGAAGAGCTCCTTTCTATTAACCTCATTCCTCAGAGGGGGATTCACCTTGGCCATGGCACCGAGGTCCTTCTTGCTGCTCAAGAGCAGATGATGAGGTGTCACTTCCTTTGTGAATGGTGAATCCTTGAGGAGCTCAAGTCCCTGCTTGGATGAAATATGGCAGATATTGACATTCTCGTACTGTGAAAGGGAGGAGATCCTCTCGATGGCCTTGGTCTCCGCCTGATAAGGCCGATTCTGTGCGTACCCTTCAAGATCCATGGCCGAACCTTCCCTCAACCAGGCTTGGTCCTCAGCGTGGATCGACAGCACGCTCCCGCTCTCCTTGATCGAATCCAGTATCCGCTTGATATCATCATCTTCGGTGACGAGAAGATCACCCGTCGTGGATCCCATGTAGAGCTTGTATCCCGCCACTCCTTTCTTCAATTGGGTCGGGTCCATCCCTGGAACGCAACCCGCAAATATGCCGAAGTCCACCCAAGACTTCCCGGACGCGATGTCCAGCTTGTCTTCCACCGCCCTCTTTGTGGTGGTCGGGGGAATGGTGTTCGGCATGTCCATCACGCAGGTGATGCCCCCGAAGGCGGCTGCCTTGGTCCCGGAGGAGAAATCCTCCTTCGAGGTGAGACCGGGTTCCCGCATGTGAACATGGATGTCCACGCCTCCTGGGAGAATGAGCATGTCATTGAAATCTAGGTGTTCCTCCGCCCTCAGGATCTTCTTGATCTCGACGATCTTTCCATTCTCTATGCCGATGCAACAATTGACCAACTGATCGCCTATTAGAGCCCTTCCCTCTATAGTAAGATCCATGGGATCACTCCAGGGGTTTGCGGGAGACGCTGCCTCTTGGCCGGTCCTCGGCGAATACCTCCCCCTGGAACTTGAAAATCTTGGTCTGGGAATCCAGCCAGCAATCGGGGGTTAGACCGGCCTTCATGCAGGTATGGCACAGGAATGTCTCCTCGTCCCACTCCCACTCGACCGGGACCTGAGGTAGAAGCAGGCCTTTGAAGGGCCCTTTCTCCACGATGAGGCCGTCCCTCCCGACCATGATGGCGGCGGGAAGCTCCTTCCTGTCCGCCTTGACCTCCTCAGGGGGCGTCAGGATGGTCACCTCCACCGTTACACCATCCACCTCATCCCCCCTGAGCGGTGGGAACCTCGGGTCATGACATGCACCCTGGGCCGCCCGGACCAAGGCGCTTCCAAGCGAGTAAACTGGCTCCGGGTATCCGATGCACCCTCTAAGTTCCTTGTCTGGAAAGGTGTTGAGCGTGACGAAGACCCCCATCTTCTCCCTGAAGCCTTCTGGCATATCGAGCTTTGTTGGATCCTTATCTAGGGCCTCGGCCTCGACCGCCTTCCTGGCAATCTTGACGACCAGCTCTCCTTCGCTGTCATTCATGTCCGATGTCTCCCTCGCAAGACTATCCAGCAGCTTCGATTTAATCCTGTCGATTGTCTCTCTCCTGGGTCCGTATCATCGCATATGAATAAGTATTTCTAGTCTGGCCAACCTATTATTAAGCATGGCCGAGATCGCTAGGGACATCTACGTGGATGAGGTGATGACCCGTTCACCAGTAAAAGGCGATCCCGGGATGACAGCCCGAGAGGCCGCCCAACTCATGAAGAAGAAGGAGGTGGGCAGCCTGGTGATCGTCGAGAATAACCAGCCAGTAGGAATACTCACCGAGAAGGATCTCGTGGAGAAGGTGGTCTCAGAGAACCTCCTGCCTTCCAAGGTGATCGTTGAGAATATCATGTCAGCCCCACTAGTCATCGCTTCCCCCGGAGACAGCGTGGTCGATGCTGCCGAGAGGATGGCACATCTGAAGCTGAGACGACTTCCCGTGGTTGATGATGGTAGCTTGGTTGGCATACTCACCGAGAATGATATCCTTCGGATATCTCCATCATTGATCGAGATCACCAGGGAATGGGCGAAGATCAACTCGTCCGGTCTTGAGACTGAATCGTTTGGAATAAGCACTGGATACTGCGAGATCTGTGGAGCCTACTCGGACATGCTGATGCACATGGATGGAAGGCTGCTCTGCTCCGACTGCCTCGAGATGGAGAAGTGACCTATCCACTGAAACGGCTCAAGGCGCTATATTCCATTTCATGATCAAGCTAGCTTCAGCTCCCTGAGCTTCCTCTCTCCGGGCTTTCCATCATTTTCCCAGCCCCGAACATCCAGATAGTCGTCGAGCATTCGATGCATTTCCTCTTCGGTGATGATGGCTCCCTTTGCCACACCATCCTTGATCGGTTCCTCGGTCAGCCTCCTAGGGAGATAGAAGTCCTCCCTTCTAACGCCAACGGAGTAATTGAAAAGCTGCTTGAGGTTGTTGACCCTCTCACCCACCTGAAGTATCTCTTCCTCAGACATTTCGTAACCCATTATAGCCCGGACGAATGGGATGTAACCATCTATGAGGAAGAACCCGCGAGAGAACCTACAGACCCCCAGGGAATCGTACACGGTCATGAAATCCTCCATTGCTTTGACCTGCTCCCCCTTTCCTTCGGCGGTGAAGCGGTCGACGTTTTCCCATCTCCAGAACTTGCCCACGAGGTTGAGCGCATACACGCCCGATCTCAGATGGCATGCTCCCCTGGGAGAGGTCATGAAGCCCAAGCCCATACCTTTGATCCCTCGAACGTCATAGGCGGGTGGCTCCATGCCCTTCACATGCATGGCATATCTCTCCACCCCGTTTCCGATCTCCTTTGCAGCCCTCATGACGCCTTCGCCCAGAATCTCCCCGAATCCCTGGCGTCTGCCTATCATCTCCGACATTTCGACAACGGCATCGGGGTTGCCGAAGCGGCAGTCCATTCCCACTTCATTGGTGGATAGGATACCGCGCTCCACAAGCTCCATGGTAAAGCCGATGCAGACCCCTGCGGAGATTGTATCTATACCAAGCAGATCGCATACCTCATTTGCCCGAGCAAGAGCTTCGATATCCGGATTGGAGCATTCTCCGCCAAGGGAGTACAGCGTCTCGTACTCGATCCCGTCGAGTTTCGTTCCCGAGTACTTACCTTCCTGGACGACGAATAGCTTCCCGCAGGCCTTGGTGCATCCGAAGCAGCCCTTGCTTCTCAAGGTGTATCTTGGAGCCCAGTAGTATGGATCTATCTCCTTCCTGGCTTCGAAAACGCTCTCCTGCCAGTTCCTGGTGGGGAAGACCCCTCTCTCCTCGTTTATCCAGTTAAGGAACTCACCGGTGCCGTACTTGGTGTCATCCACGAAGGCACCACTTTTCTCCATGGTGTCCTGCAGCTTGAGAACGAGCTCGATCAGTCCTTCTGGGTCAGCCACCGTGAGGTCCTTTGTTCCCCTGACGGCAATTGCCTTGAGGTTCTTTGAGCCCATCACCGCCCCCAGGCCTGCGCGCCCGCTCTGCCGGTCCTCGCAGTCTATGGTGGCGTATCGCACGAGCTTCTCGCCAGCCGGACCAATGCAAGCCACCGAGCTGACCTTGAGATCCCCCCTTATGGCCTCCTGCGCCTCCCGTGTGACCATCCCCCAGTAAGGAGATCCATCCTTGATCTCCACAATATCATTCCATACACTCAGAACGCAGGGATTATCTGACTTACCAGTGATGACAATGGCGTCATAACCAGCCATCTTCAGCTCGGCTCCGATGTTACCGCCCATGACCGACTCGGCAATCGTGCCTGTAAGTGGCGAGCGTGACAGGAAAAGGCACTTGCCTCCGGTCGGAACCGGTAGACCGGTGAACAGACCCGGGGCGAATACCAGAACATTCTTGTCGTCGAATGGCTCGACGGATGGATCCATGTTGTCCGTGAAGAGCTTCACCGCCAGCCCGTCTCCGCCCAGGTATTTCTTGACCAGATCTGGGGTGACCTCCTCAGTTCTCACCTCGCCCGAGGTCAGATCCACATATAGGATCTTGCCTCCGACCGCATGCATCACTGATCCCCCCAGGCTTCGAGCATGGAAGTGTAGCTGTTCTTATCCGCCTCCTCGAAGCGTAGAGCTCCACTCGGGCAGAACTTCACGCACATTGGGTCTCCCCCGCAAAGGTCGCATTTGTGTGCTTTCTTGTCCATCCAGATAACGCCGTAAGGGCAGGTTTTCCTACAGTTCCCGCAGGCGGTGCAGAGACCCTCATCGATGGTCACCACTCCATCGACTATGGAGATGGCGTCCTCTGGACAAGAGTCGACGCAGCACCTATCGCCGCAGGTTATGCATTGGGTGCACACCAATGGAATGTCGTTCATAATGTCTGGCTTCTGCACCCTAAGCCGTGCCTTCTTGGTGTTGACAACCCCTTCGTGATACAGGGAGCAGATCAACTCACAGAAGCGGCATCCGGTGCAGTTCTCGGGATAGGAGACCAAGACGGTAACCATGATCGAACCTCTAATCTAGATGTTGACGCCCGTGTATCATGCGGGCTGGTATTCCAATCTTTTGATTGAACATAATATGGAGAACGGAAATCGTAGGGATGAGAATGTGATGAAACGACACGCCTCAAAGCTGGGCTTCAGTCGAGCTCGATCTTCTTCAATCCTTTTCCCGCTTCCTTTCCCTTTACCACTTCCAACCTGGAATCGATGATGCTCTTGGCCGTGAGGAGAAATTCCCTTCTCATCGTCTGGTAGTGGCGCTTGGTGTCCTCTGTGAACCGCGATTTGGGCATCATGATCTCTAGCGCCAGCAGCAGCTCGCTGCCGGCCTTGATCAAGTGCTGTCTTGCCTCATCGGAGAACACCACTTTCATCATCTCCTCCGCCTCTTTCCTCATGGCATCTTTTCGGGAAAAATCGGGAGCTTCCCCTTCTTCTTCCACCTTCTCCTTGGACTCCTCCACCTCAGTCATCTTCAACCTCCTTGGCGAACTTGATGAGAAGTCGGCCTTTATCGAACTCTGCCTTCGTTATCTCTCTTTTCATCAGTGCATATGGGAGAGAGACAGAGCGCTTGTAGGAACCGACCTGTATCAATAATGCGTCCTCTGACCTATATAACTCTACTTCCTCCTTCATGGAGAATGGCAGCTTGAGAGAGAGGATAGCATTCTCGCCGTCATCGTAGATGTCCATGGGCTTTTCCGTCGAGTAGACCTGGGTGGGGTCCTCTTCTCCGAAAAGCCTTTCCGAAAGCCTCTCCAACATAGGAATACCCACGAGTTCGGTCTGGAACAATTCCGCAGTGAATATCTTGAGGGGATTGAAGCTATCGTTAATCACTTCCATATAGTGCTCCTGCTCCTTCAACTTCTCCTTGAAGTAGCCCTCGGTATCATGGGGCAGGAGCCTGTTGACGACCAGTGACTCCACCGTCAGGTTGTACAGGCATAGGTAGGTGTAGGCCCTCTTGGTCTCGTTGATCACCATCTTCTCAGGGTTGACCACAAGGCGAACTGAGGTGACCTCGGGGTCGGTGAGGACATGACGCACAACCTTCATCCTCTCCTTGAGGTGCTCCAGGTCCTTCATGAACTCCTTGGTGGGAAGGGGAGTGTCCATGAACCTTCCTACGGTAACGCGGGCCAGTCGTACCATCCGCTGAAAGACCTTGTAGACCTTGTCAAAATACCAGTCCGAGACATCAGGGAAGCTGAGAAGCCTCAGGGTCTCGGCGGTTGGGGCGGTGTCCAGGACGATCACGTCATACTCGTCGGAGCGGCAGAAGTCCCAGATGTAGAAAAGGGCGGACATCAGCTCCATCCCGGGCCATATGGCCATCTCCTTGGCGCTGATGTCGTCCAGACCCTGCGCGATTAGGAAGTTCGTTATGTACTTCTCTATTTCCTTCCAGCGATTCTCCAGCTCGAAGAGGACGTCGACCTCAATGGCGTCCAAGTTCTCCTCAATATTCTCGATCCTGCTGGAGAGTTTGATATCCAATGAATCTGAAAGTGAATGGGCGGCGTCCGTGCTCATCACGAGTGTCCTATATCCTAATCGTGCGGACTTGAGGGCGGTGGCGGCCGCCACCGATGTCTTGCCAACGCCACCCTTCCCGGTGTAGATGATGATCCTCACTATTTCACCGAGACGGCAACAAAGCTGCAACTACTTGAATTGTACGGAGTTAAAGAAAACACGTTGGAAGTGAGGAGTGTGCCGGGGACGGGGTTCGAACCCGTGACCTTCGGATGTCCCTGGTGAGAATCTTTGATTCCATACCCTATGAGTCCGACGCTCCACCAGGCTGAGCCACCCCGGCATGGGAGATCTATTCTATTCCGTCTCCTCGGATGTGTCCTCTTCCTCAGCCTCATCAGTGGATTCGACCGATTCTTCCATCAATTCCTCGGGGGTCTCCTCGGAGATCTCCTCCTCGACAACCTCGATCTCCTCGACGGCCTCGGCCCCCTCAGATTTCTCCTCGGACTCGTCCTCGGTCTCGGTACTCTCTAGGATCGGAAGAGGCTCGCCCATCTCAAGAACCTCGGTCTTTCGGATCTCCACCCTCTTGATAGGAACGATTATCTTGCAGGATCTGGCGACATTCTTGGCTAGATCCCCGGAAATTATGGCCTTGACCAGATCAGAGATAGTCATCTCGGTCACGGCCTTGTTGACCTCCTCGCCCATGATCGCCCTGATCGCGGATTCCTGTGAGGATTGGATCCTCTTCTCGGCCACGCTCATCGGCTTGATGCGGACAAGATATCCATCCTTGGTCCTCACATCCACCACGTGATCGGTCTTGCTCCTCTTCCTCCGAGTAAGTCTCCTAACATAATCGCTGGTCAGATCGTGACCTGTGAATACTGTATGGGCATCATAACCCCTGACGTCCTGGATTTGGAATTGAATCTTGACATGCATCTTGGAGAAATCACCAGTCAGATCATGAACTGTGGCCTCAGCAGTGCGGCCCATAAGGTTGGTTGGGTCGGCGCTAGGCGTTTCCCCCAGAAGCACTTGGTTGAACATGGAGGGGGCATAGACTTTGTACCACTCCTTAGCCTTCCACTTGTCCTTGACCTTTCTGGATGCAGTCTTACCTTTCTTTGCCATCAATAGCCTCCGTCTAGGCAGAATCGGAAATGAGTCTCAATATTAATATGTTTGCCATGGACCAACTGACCCTCCAGCATGCTGGAATGGTTTTAAATGAAAAATGTGAAGCTGGGTGCCTCGCACCCTTTGGTCTATTGGCCTATGGCCCGGAGCATAGCCGCCCTTGCGTCCTCTGAGAGGGATGCCTGCTGCCTCTCAAGGCGGACCTCCAGATCCCCTATGCCTTCCAGCCAGTCCATGAACACCGTGATGTAGCTCTCGGTGTCTCGGACCACAAGGATGACCACCTGCTCCTTGCCTGTGAGCACGCGGTCTTCCACATTGGCTTGGAAGTACACGAATCCCCTGAGCTCTGGGGGCACGGCGTCTACACCGAATATGCCCACCAGGTCCACTGGGTGCATCCGTTGGACCTCAGAGGTTCACAGGGACGACATGGGCGGAAAGACCCAGGTCCTCCTTGGGGAGACCCATAGCGATGCCGTAGAGCTGAGCCAGGTGGATGACCGGAATGTCATACCCGGATAGATCCTTCTGGCCCCTGTCGAACTGAAGGTGACAGAACGGACAGACGTCGAGTATGAAGTCAGCTCCGACAGCCTTGATGTTCTTGAGCTTCTCCTCGGTCATCTTGAGAGCCACGCTGGCATTGCCCGAGCGAACGCCGCCGCCGGCACCGCAGCACATCTGCTTGTCCTTGTAGTTGACACTGGTGGCTCCAGTAGCCTCCACGAGATCATCCAGGATGTGGGGCCTCTCGGGATCGTCAATCTTCTTAATGTTGCTGGGCTTGGCGAAGTGGCAGCCGTAATGGACGGCAATCTTGAAGTCGACGGGGTTGGTAACCTTTTCCTTGATCTCCTCCACTCCGATGTCGTTGTAGAAAACCTCGGCGAAGTGGCGTACCTTTACACCACCGTTGTACTCCAGACCGATCTCCTTGAGGATCTTGTTGACATTCTTGAGAAGGGCCTCGTCCTCTTTCAGCTCGTGGTTCGCATCGAACAATGAACCGTAGCAGCCGTTGCAAATGGTCAGTATGTCCACGCCCTGCTTCTCAGCAAGAGCCAGGTTCCTAGCGGCCAAAGCCAACCAGGTAGCCTTGTCAAAGGATTTTATGACACCGGGTGCAGGGCAGCAGCCAGCACCCTCAAGGTCTACCAGCTCGACCCCCAGAACCTTGCACACTTCACGGGTGGCTTTCTCGATGCCTGGGTATCTGAGTGGAGCAATGCATCCAAGGAAGAAACCATACTTATCTGCCATCTCAGTTCCCTCCTACCAGCTTGTCGAAACCGACCTTCTTGATGATCGTCTGGAAGTCCTCCAGCGCTTTGGGGTCGGACAGAACGGTGGGCGGCTTCTCTGGAAGGCCCATGGACGCCCTAAGCTTGGCGTAATCGTCAGTCAGCGGGACGGTGTGACCGTTCTTGATCAAGGAGTTGGAGACCTTCTTGTGGTCGTCGAACATGTGGCCCTCCTCAGAAGCTATGTTCCTGAGAGCAATGATGATGTCGACAATCTCCACACCTCTTGGGCACCTCTCGGTGCAGGTGTAGCAGGTCGTGCACATCCATAGGTCATCGGAGTCCATGATGTCCTCCTTCAGACCCAGCTGCGCCTTCCTGATCAACTGCCTTGTCTTGAACGCAGTGTTCCTTCCAGAGGGGCAGCTTGCCGTGCAAGTGCCGCACTGGAAGCAGAGGTTCAGCGTCTCGCCGCCCCTCTCGATGACTAAGTTAGCGAATTCGGGATTGGGTACCTTTGCACACATGTGAATCGCACCGGAGAAGTGACCTTTATGCAGATATATAAAACATCCTGGAAAATGGGCTTAGTTTTACCTATTTTGGTAAATGTCACAGCCTCTTCCGCCGCATCTCGTTGATGAGCCTCTCGACCTCCCTTGACTCATCCGAGTACATGGCGATGATCTTGTGCATGAGGAGCTGGGGGTGGGTCGATGTCTTGAGTTCGAGGCCTTTCTTGGCCGCGTAACTCTGGTTCAGGAAGAAAGAAACCTTGGGCCGGAGGAGCATGGGAAGCGACCTCACGGTTCCCAGAATCTCGTATTCCTTTCCGACACTTTCCAGATGGAGGAAGCCGATGCGCTGTGCCCCGTAGCGGAAGCGCATGTACCTCTCCCCCCGCTTGATGTGGATCAGGTAGTCCTCCGCCACCTCTTCCCACTTGGCGTCCTCGAACTCGAAGGCGTATATGGGGTCATCCAGGACCACGACGTCCATCAATCCCGCCCTGAAGTCATTGATGTTCCTCTCGTCATCAGAGATAATTAGATCGTAGGGGCCCATGGCGTCGATCTTTGACAGCACGTTCAGAAGAAGATCCTCTGTGATTATGGAGCACCCCACCCTAACCGACTCTCCCGAGCGGGCCCTCCCCTTGAGCGCTATGAACTCCCTGACCACGGCCCTTCCTTCCCGGGTCAGTTTCGTTCCCCTCTTGGACGTGGTGGTGAGCGGAGTGCCAGCCCTTTCCTCCAGCTGCGTGAGGTAGCGATGAAGAACGGGGGTTGCGATACCCAACCTCCTCGCAGCTCGGTTCTGGCTACCCTCCTCGTAGACGGCCACCAGAGCCTCGAGCTGTCTGGAGGTGACCTTCTTACCGCCTATCACCAGTGAGACAGAGGGCTCAATTTGCACAGACTGGCATCTCCCTATCGATATTTCTAGTTTCACCGCGATGATGAATTGGCCGGTGACCAAATGTTAAATAATGATCCTTCCATCGATGGGATGATGAGGACCCTTGTTCTGGGGATCGGGAGCCCAATAATGAGCGATGACTCGATTGGCCTGAGGGTAGCGGAGGAGGTCAGGTTGCTGGGGCTGGAAGATGTGGACGTCCAGGACCACAGCACCAGTGGACTGGATGTCATCGAGATCGTTCTCGACTATGAAAGGGTGATAGTCGTGGATGCGATCATCACCAGGGGGTCCCCGCCTGGTACCTTCAGGATTCTCACAACGGCGGACTTCCAGCACACGGTCTCATCGGGCAGCCCTCATGAGATCAACATTTTCACCGCAATCGAGCTGGGAAGGAGCGTCCATCCTGGAAGGATGCCGAAAGAAATCGTTCTCGTAGCGGTGGAGGTCGTCGACGTGATGACGGTCAGCGAGGACATGAGCCCCGAAGTGGAGCGAGCCATTCCAAGCATAGTGGAGAAGGTCAGGAGCCTCGCGACCCGGGATCGAGAATGACGCTTCCTAGAAATCCAGAACATCACGATCCAGATCGGCCACTGGACCGTGGATCGCCACGCATATCTTTTCCGGTCTGATCATCTCTTCCGCGATGGCAAGGACCTGGTCCTCAGTTATCTCCTCCATCTCCTGGATCATCTCCTCGACGGTCTTGACTTTCCCGGTCATGACGTATGAATCGCCGATCCTGAACATCCTGTTTTCCGTGGACTCCAGCCGGCGGACCGTAGCTCCCTTTATTAGCCTCTTGACCCTGTCGAGCTCTCCGGGTTCCAGACCCTCCCGTTTGAGGAGGGAGAACTCGGAGGATATGGAGTAGAGCACACGTGCCAGTTTGTCCTTGGAGCAGGAGAAGTAAATCCCCATGTTGCCACAGTCACTGTAGTGCTTGGAGATGCTGTATATGGAGTATACCAGCCCCTCCTCCTCCCTCACCTTCTGGAAGAGCCTGGAGCTCATCCCCGCTCCCAGCAATGCGCCCAGCATTCGCTGGACCTGTCTTGCAGGATCACCTGCAGAAAACCCAGGGAATCCCAGTCCCACGTATGCCTGGTCTCCCTCCCTGAGGAAGAACTTGATATCTGCCTTGGGAACCGGTGGGAGCTGGTTATTGATCCGGGTCACCTTCGGCATAGAATCCAGGCTTGATGCCCATTCCTCGACCTTACCAGCCTCCACGCCGCCCGATGCCACCACGATAAGGCTCTCGGGCGAGTAATTGGAGGCATAGAAATCCCTCAAGTCATCAAGTGAGATGGATCCAATCGTTTCAAAGACACCGGCCTCTGGAATTGACATTGGATGTCCCTCCCAAATAGCCTGGGTGAATAGGTAATGAATGTAGCTCTCAGGCTCGTTGAGGAGCATCCTTACCTCCTGGGTCACGATCTGCTTCTCCAAGCTGAAGCTATCCTCCGTCAGGAGAGGCTTGGCGATCACTTCCCCAAGTATCTCGCCGGCGCTTTCGAAGGTCTCTTTGAGTATCGAGCTGTAGTAGCATGTGTGTTCCTTGCTAGTGAACCCATTGAGCTCGCCTCCCGCGTCCTCTATCCTCTCAGATATCTGACGGGAGGTGAAGTTCTCCGTTCCCCTGAAGACCATGTGCTCCAGGAGGTGGGCCATTCCCGCCCTCTCGACGGGTTCGTTCCTGGATCCCACATTGACATAGGCAGCCAGGGCTACCGAGCTTGATGAGGGGAGCGTTTCGACCACGACTGGTATGCCGCCCTCGGTGCGGGATATGGATATCTCACCTTTTCTCACAGGCCGTCGTACATCTAACTCGCATTTATCCTTTTCGTATATTTGGCTGTCTAGCCATACCAAGAAAGGGTTAAGTATCAAGCAGAATAATAGTTAGCCAGGAGGATGAATAATGAGTGCGGATATCGTTCTTCACGAGTACACCGACAAGGATTTCAGAGGGGCAATAGCCCTTGTGGGTTTCCCTTCGGTTGGCTTGATAAGCTCGATCGCATCTAGCTTCGTAGTCAAGACCCTCAAACTTGAGAGGGTGGCCAGCATGATCTCTCCAGATTTCCCGCCATATACCTTGGTGTATGAGGGCATACCTTCACCGCCGGTCAGGATATACGCGGGGGAGAGGATGTGCAACGAGGAGGGAGAGCAGTGCGAGCAGATCGTTGTCATCACGGCGGAATTCATGCCCAAGCCAGACCTCATTAAGCCCGTTGTGGACATTATCCTGGATTGGTGCAGATCCAAGGGGATCGAGACCATTATTACATTGGAAGGAATGAACACTGGAGTGGACCCCGCGGAGGCCAAGATGCTATGCATTGCCTCAGGAGAGAAGTGTCGTTCGATAGTGGAAAACTACGGCCTCGAGGAGATGAAAGAGGGAATGGTCAGTGGTATCTCAGGCGTCCTTCTCTACGAAGCGGACAGGCTCGGTGGGGAGGTCATCTGCCTGCTTGGTCCTGCGAAGGTAAACCTGCCTGACGCCCGGGGAGCGGCCAGGCTTCTCGAGATCGTGGGCAAGATGCTGCCGGAGCTCAAGCTGGACCCTGACCCGCTCTACAAAGAGGCGGAGGAGATCGAACGGCAGATGAAGATCGCAATGGAGGGAATGCAGCAACCGCCTAGACCGATTTCAGATGCGTCCTCGATGATATATGGATGAGGCCTGGAAAGGAACAGAAGAGCACTGGCTTTTTCACGATGAGGAGTGGGTTCGCTCAATCTTATATACGCATGCCTCATTACATCTGGCGTCGCGATGACAAAGAGAAAATTCATCAGGAAGATCTGCCTGCTGGGAGATGGTGGGGTGGGCAAGACGAGCCTCGTCCGGAGATGTGTACTCGACATGTTCAGCGACGAGTACATCAAGACCTTCGGGACAAAAGTGAGCAAGAAGGTCATCGACCTAGGCGAGGTGGAACTAACCCTCATGATCTGGGATGTGCTGGGACAGAAGGCAAGTACCCTGCACGAAGCGTACTACAAGGGAGCCTACGGCGCCCTGCTGGTATGTGACCTCACCAGAGAGGAGACCGTCCGATCCCTTGAACGCTGGCGTGATGATCTCTTCCAAGTCATTGGAGAGAAGCCCTTGGTGCTTGTCGCCAACAAGAGCGACCTGGAACGAGTTGTAAAGGAAGATGTCCTGGCCGAGGTGGCTGGATCATTCGGCGTGGATTTCACCATCACCAGCGCCAAATCTGGTGACGGAGTCGATGAAGCCTTCCTGGAATTGGGGAGGAAGATAATGGAGGAATCTGATTGAGACCGTTCATCGTTCTGCCGGGTCAGGCCCTCATAGATCTGAGGGAAGAGCTGGAGCTCATTGAGGACGAGGAAGCTGGAGGCACCATAGAGCGCTTCGGTTATAGAGCCGGGGTGAACCTGGTCAAGGAGCTGGGCATGGAGTGCACCATCGAGGAAGTGGGAGAT
Source organism: Methanomassiliicoccales archaeon (assembly GCA_035529155.1). Lineage (GTDB taxonomy): Archaea > Thermoplasmatota > Thermoplasmata > Methanomassiliicoccales > JAAEEP01 > JAAEEP01. Next base: position 15,610 of record DATKXF010000142.1, read on the forward strand.
ATGGTCCCTCAGCTCTGGTACGAGGCGGGATTGAGCGGTATCGACCTGCAGGTTTCTGAGGACGAGATAGTGGCCTGCTTCAACGACCCGGTGGAGGCCAGCCATGGCAGGGGTTGCGACTTTGCCAGAGGCTATCTCATAGGAATGGTGTCCCATCTGCTGCAGAGGAGGTACGCTGTCGTCGAGAGCGAGTGCTCCGATGATGGGAATATCTGCCGAAACGTGCTCAAGCCAGTGGAGGAGATAGATCACAAACCATCGAAGAAGGAGAGGGGCAGACCCAAGCTTGATCTGGAGCGAGGATACTCCTACCTCATCGAGACAGACAACCCGACCAGCGCGTTCAATCTGTTCCAGGACTACCTTCGACATGGAACCAGCGGCATGTGCATAAGCAGGGAGTACCCGGAGAAGTTGAAGAAGGCCTACGATCTGGAATCCTCCACCATGCTTTGGCTCTCTTATGACCGGGACATACCCTATGCAAGGGAACCCACCAATATTCCGCTCATCTACTCTGAGGTGAAGAACTTCCTCGATGATGATCAGGAGGCGGTGGTCCTCATAAGTGGTCTCGAGTACATGATCGCGCAGAGCAACTTCATCAAGGTTCTCAAGTTCGTCCAGCTTATCAACGAGAACGTCGCTGTAAGGGACTCTCTGCTCATCCTGCCTCTCAGCCCCAAGGCCCTGGAGGACAAAGAGGTCAAAATGCTCGAGAGGGAGCTCAGAGTGCTACAACTTGATTGAGGGATGTAGAAATCCTTAATAACAGAACTTTTCTTATGCCCCTTCAATGCATCTTGTTCCAAAGAAGTTCTTCGTGACCTCTGGCTGTGCCATGAGCATGGTATCAGACCTGAACGCATTCGATAAGGCGTTGATCGAGGCTAGCATTGGGGAGCAGAACCTTGTCTCAGTTTCGTCCGTCCTTCCTCCGGGAGCCAAACAGGTGCCAATTAGGAATCTACCAATGGGATCAATAACGCACTGTGTCCTCGCCCAGATGAGAGGAGGCGAAGGTGAGATGATATCAGCTGGTATCGCGTATGGACACAGATCGGATGGTAAAGGAGGCTACGTGGCCGAGGGACATCTACATGGAACCAAGAAAGCCCTGAAGGAAGTCCTTGCCTGGAAGATGGAAGAGATGTCCAAGCTCAGGGGTATCGAATTCAAGAAGGTGTTCTACAAGATCGAGGAGATGTCGATCCCGATGGATCATTACGGAGCCTGCGTAGCTGCCCTTGTGTTCGTTGAGTACTGATGTTCGGTGTCATCGTCTGCCCCAGATGCCACAGGGTCAGGGGTATTGACCTTTCCACTAATAGGACCGTCTGTCCAGGTTGCGGCCACTCCATGGTGGTTTCGAAGGCCAAGATCTACTTTGAGACAGAGGACAGGAGAGAGCTCGCCGAGGCTGTCAGGCTGAAAGCAAAGGAGATCGCTCCCAAGCTCGATGAGGCTGATGATGAATCCTGGTCAGTGGGGGCGGAGAAAGAGATCACCGTCATTCCAAAGCTCGATGAACAGGGACTGCTGACGGTAGCTTTGAGGCTCTCCAAGGAGAAAGGCGAATTCTCGAAGAAGGAGCTCATGAACGAGCTCTGCGTGGAGGATGAAGAGAGCATCGGCCATTTGCTGGAGAAGATGCTACTTGAAGGCCTCATCTACGAGCCGGAACCTGGAAGGTACCGGGCAATATGAGCAGCTGGGAGATGTCGAAGAACATGGCAAAATCATCCATCCGGACCCTATTTTCTGACTCCTGGTACTCCACGGCCTCGAACTCCTGACCGAAGGACGGCGTCTCCCCCTCAGAGTATGAGGTAGGGTCATATGAGCAGTAGAACGAGAAGTAGTAATCGTTCAGATGGCTGGCGTTACCGTCATCGGTGAAGTCAGCAAACCGATTGGGGCGCCAGACCAGAAAATCGCTGTTGACCGTATCGATGGTGACGTTCACTCCCTCCCCGCCACCAAGAGGAAGGTGGGTCTGTACCCAGCCGTGGCCGCCCCATGCCTCCAAGAACGGATCGTAAAGCACCCCGAGTTGAAGCCAGGCTGGAATGCCAGCTGCACGGGCCAGGGCACAGAACAGGATGGCCTGTTCATCGCAATCTCCCCTCCCTGAGCTGAGGGTCTCCACACTGGTCTTGGGAAGGGTGGGGCTGGAGTAGGAGTAGTCGATGTTGCCGGTTATCCAATCATAGATCGCGCTGAGGGCGTCCTTGACATTGGTCCTGTCGCCCACAATGGCCTCCGACCTCTGGAGGATGTCAGGATGGTTTACGATGATCCGCCATTCATCATCAAGGTATGCGCTCTTCAGCGATGCAGGGATGTCCGATATGTTTCCCACCTTATCCGTCCCGATGTTCCAGATGAATGTTGATATCCTCATCTAATAGGTGATGGTGACGGTTCGAGTGCTCTGACCCACTGGTCCATAACCTTCCCATTCCATCCAATCCAAGGAGTAACGGTCATCGATGGCTGGATTTGGTTGGGCGGATATCGAGATGAGCTCCTGCAGTTCGTTGCCGTTCTCGGATATGTCCTCAGGGACCGGGAGGTCAAGGGTGTAGTTGAAAACCGTACCTCCGTTGGCCTCTATGGTGAGAGTCCTCTCCACCGTGAAAGTCGTGTATTCGGGGTAGCTTTTCTGGAATGGATCTATGAAGATGCTCTTGAGAACGCCCTGGACTCCAGGGTTCAAGAGCAGGATTATCACGATTATGACCACCACGATGATGGCGATAATCTTTACCGCTTTCCTCTTCTCATTAGCCAACATTCTAATTCATGAAGGGAGGGGTCATCAATCTTTCGCTCTTTTTTCGAGCTTTGATACCTGCTTATTCACCAGGCTAGGTAGTGCCTTCCTCCAGACCTGGTAGTAGAAGAACACCAGCATGACCGTGGCCACTGCGAACAGAGGGTAACCGAGAAGCTCGTCGGCGGTGAAGAACGGTATCATCAGAAGATTGTAAGCCAGATGGATAAGGGTCGCTTGTGCTAAGTAAGGCCAGGGCATCTTCCTGGCCACGCCCATTCCAATTGTTCCACCAGTTGCGCCGTGTAGAAGAACGAACTGGATCGCGATCACTATCAAGACGAACCAGGTGAAGGCGGTCAGGTCGCCCAACTGACCGATGGTCAGGTAGAAGGCACCGAAACCCATGGTGGCTCCGATTCCAAGTCCCAAGGTTATCCCGTAGAATGAGGTGTCCAGCTTTCCCTGGAATCGTGGAAGGTTGAGTATCACTAGCTTGATCAGCTCCTCCAGTACCGCGAAGACCAGGGCGATCAGGAGCAGCCCTAATGGAAACCACGTCTGGATCGCGTAGATGATTGTTCCAATGACCAGTCCGATTGCGAATATTCCGAATGCCTTACGATCATCGAAGAAGGGCTTCTCGACCGCGGGATAGGTGTAGTCCTTGAGCGTGTAGTACATCAATACCACGGCGGGTGCGAAGCCGGCTGCTCCAGCGATGAACATGTCGGTGTCCATTCGAAGGAAGGAATGAAAGGTGCATTATTAAACATATCCGGATGGGAATGATCGATCATCTGGTGTCATAAGATCAGACTTCAGGCGACCAGCTTGTCAAAATAATGCGCGACCACGCATGATTCGATGCATTTCCCACATTGGGTGCACCTGGACTCGTCCACATTGGGGCCCCCTGATATCTCCAACGCTTCCCGGGGACATGACTTCACGCAAATACCGCACTCGGAGCACATCTGAGCTCTGAGTAGCGATTTCACACCTAGATCGAACAGTTCCTCCGCTTCCTCACGTGTTGAAGCGATAGCGGTGACCTGTCCTCCTCCAAACACCTTGAGGGTGGCATCTCCTTTCCTAACTAGGGCAATCTGGTACTCGTCAGAGTATCTGACCTTTCCGAGTACTTTGAGCACCTCGGCGACCCTTGAGAAATCCCTCTTCACCGGCAGTGATATCACCCCCTCGATCGAGTAACCACCCGCCGCACAGGGGCTCGCCCCCTTTACCATCTTCATCTGAGCTTGTTCGGTCCTTGCCTGGGGCATTCTTAGCGCCAGCGTCTCGGCCAAGTTCCTCATCTTTGGAGGAAGGTTCTTCCAACGCCAGAAGCCATGCTCGACGTATTCATCGTCAACGCACACCTCCTTGGACCATTGAAGAAGATTATCATTCCATCTTATCCATAGCTCGGGGTGTGTCCTCCTTGTTGCCTCCCATTCGCTGGCAAGGCAGGCGGGGCAGAGGTAGCAGCCTATTCGCTGGAAGTCCTTATCGTACAGAGGGTTGTACTCCAATCCCTTGAGCCAGATGTATCCCCAAACCTCTATCGCCCTCCATTCCCTGACCGAATTGAGGTTGATCTGCCCAGGAACGAAGGGATTCCTCTCCACGAATCCTATCCGTGATCGGGCGAACGATTCGTAAATGCGGTTACCCTCCAGGGTGATCACTCCCTCAGGGTAGTTATCCTCTATGATGCTAGTTATTGGTGCAAGCTTGCAGACCTTGCAGCACCACCTGAAGTCTTTGGCCGGCGGCCCAAAGGTCGGGAACTGATCCCAGAAGGTTGTGGGCGGGGAACGCTCAATGAGCCTGACTCCGTTCTTTGAGGCGAAGCTCCTGATATATTCCACCGTCTCGGGGAACTCCAGGCCAGTGTTGGCGAAGAGAAGCGTGACATCTCCCACCGCCTTTCTGGCGAGAGCGTAGCATGCCAATGAGTCCTTGCCACCGCTGAAGGAGACCGTGATCTCATTTCCCTTCCTGTTGCCCAGAAATGATCTGATGTCCGAAACTGCTTTTGACTCCAGTTTTCGGAGATGGGTTTCATTGCATCTCACGAAATCCATCCAGGAAAGGTCTCTTTGAGGTAATCTTATGCGGCCTTTCCCCGCGTCCCTAATGCCCAACGCCTTTCTTGATCGAGGCGCATCCTTGCTGGAGGTCCTCGCCACACCAGCGCATATGAGGTTTCCTGAGTGAACAACGAGGGGATCACCGATCTCGAAGTCTCCAGTTATCTCCATTATCTCGGTTCCGGGCAGGTTCCTTCCCTTTAGATGACCGGATGGTTGTTTCACCTTCACTATGCCCTTGGTCGCCAATGGAGCAAGCATCCTGGCCCCCCCGAGCTTAAGGTCAAGGTTGAACTGCTTAGAGACTATCTCGAACCTGAGTGTTCCGATGACCTCTCCCTCGACCACGATCTCGTCGGTCCTGTCCTCACCCGCGATCCTGTTGAGAAAGATCAATCTTCCATCGAGGAAGGATGAGGTCCCGAATTTACGCTCGAAAACCTCTTTTACTGTGTCCACGCCAGTTCCCGTGCAGGGCCTGATGTCCGCGGGCAGCGAAACGCTGAATTCTCTGGAAGGGGGCTTACAAATAGAACAGCCTTCGCCGAGTATTAGCGAGCCGCATTCATCACACCACCGGAAAATCTCCTTTCCGTGTTTTGGCCGGGACACGGGTGTTAATCAACGGTGGGTATTTCAATACTTGTGGAGCGACTATTTATCAAGGGATATGAACGCCACGGACTACCTCGTTGATCCAACGCACCAATTTCGTATAGGATTCCATACCCTTTTCCGTGAGCAGAACCCTCTCGTGACCATCATCGCCTGGGATCATGGAGACCAGATCCTTTGAGAGCATCCACTCCAGGTACTTGATGAATACATCATAGTTCAGACCTGCTGCCACCTGTAGCCTGGTCCTAACCATTGGTCTGCCTTCCCTCCAGAGCCTCTCGAGGAGACGGGTGACGATGTTCGTGTCCTGTCTTTTCATGCAGTACCTCCCGTGAGTAGCGATTCTATTTCGCTCTCGATGATTGACTTTCTTTTATTCCATAGTGCTCGAGTCCTATTTCGCGCAACTGACATAGCCCGGCGCCACCGTAAGAACAGGATGATTGAAGCCCCAAAAAGGAGGGAAGAAAGGAGATACTTGACCCACCAGAATTCAGTAGAGACGTACGGATCGATCGGGAATAATCCAAGGGCTAGCAGAGACGCAAAGTAGATGATGATGGCGATAGTTGACCAGATTCCAGGCTCTCGATAATGACTTGCGCCCCAACGGGCTTCAATCCATTTTGGCATCTCCATGCAGGCATCCAACAGGTATTCGAGGCAGCCACTCGAGACCATCTGCCCTGTGGTTTCCCTTTGCCATCGCTCCCAGAGTCCCTCGGTCCAGGCTTTATACTCATATGTTAGAGGCCTCACCCA
>DATKXF010000143.1:0-9077 GCA_035529155.1 Methanomassiliicoccales archaeon
AGGGGAATTCGCACAATGTTTATATATAAGGGTTCTTAATGATTCCCTTATTCGGTTTAATGGGGCGAAGTATCGAACCGGGGGATTGTGTTATGGGATTTGATGGAAATGGAAGGTCCACTTTGACTATAGATCATCTCACTCACGCTATTCGTAAGAGTATTGACAGCAACGGAATGCCCGAGGATCAGGCAAGGGCCATGGCGCAGCATGTGATGAATTTCTTTGGATATAGCGAGAGGATAATTGATAACATACTTGAGCCCGAGGACCGCGATGCATTCTACATGCTCGAGGACACTGGGATCCTCACCACCGAGCGAGAGGAGACAACACTCTACGACGGAAGGGAATGGAGGATCCACTACTGGCTTTTCAGAAAGTCAAGAATCGAGGAGCTCATCATGGAGAACGGACATTCCGCCTTTGCGGATGATGGTGGGGACTCGATCTACGACGAGATACCAGAGGAAATCTGGCAGAGGGTCTGATCGCTTCTCAAGGCCCGATAGCCAGATTAGGCATTATTTTCGGGCACCCGTCCGAAATCGTTTTCTCACTTACCAGAGGGTATTGGCGAGATGTCCTTCTTCCCGTACACTCCCAGGAAATATCAATCCGAACTCGTCGATCTCGTGTCCAGGACAGTGAAGACCAGGACCCAACTTATTCTTGAAAGCGGAACCGGCACGGGCAAGACTGTATGCGCCATTTCAGGCGTCCTGGAATCGCTGAATGAAGGGGAGAAGCTGCTGTATCTGACCCGGACGAACTCCCAGCAGAGGCAGGTCATGCTGGAATTGAGGAAGATAGCAGAGAACAATCCTGTATTTGGCATGGGCATCCAAGGCAGAAAGGGGACCTGTCCACTGGTCAGGAGCGATCCCTCGCTCCATGGGGGCACACCCGAAGAGCTCTCCAGGCTCTGTGCGGAGAGGAAGAGGAGGTCACTCTCCGGGAAGGAGGGGGATTGTCCATTCTACCAGCAGATGCTGGACACCGGATCCGAGACAATTGAGAACTATTGCAGGAGGGAACTGCCCACCGTGGAGGAGTTCGTGGATTACTGCGATCTTAAGGGTGTCTGTCCCTACGAGCTCATGAAGGAGCTGGCCTCCGATGCGGTAGTCGTCACTGCCCCCTATGCCTATTTCTTCGTTCCCTTTATACGATACGCTCTGCTGGACTGGATGAACGTGGACGCCGGGAAGCTGGTGGTCGTTGTGGACGAGGCTCATAACCTTCCCGACTATGCCCGCGAAACCCGGTCCTTTACATTCACCGAGAAAGCCTTAGAACTGGTTGATAGGGAGGCGACTGACTACGGAGATCCGGAGCTCATTGATGGCGTGAGTGCGATGGATGTCGTCTGCCTCATGAAGGAGGAGATGGGTCTTGCCCTGGCCGATTTCTTGATCGAGGAGGACGGTCTTCTTCCACCATTCTTCCTTGAGGAGGGTCTCATGAGCGGTTTCTCCGTCACCTCGAAGAAGCTGGAGTCGGCGGCCAAGGCTCTCAAGATATACGGTGAGGCGATCAGGGAGGGCAAGAGGGAGGATGGACGCCTGCCACGCTCCTACATCCATGCCTTGGGATCATTCCTGGAGTTCTGGATGAAGATGGACGAGAATAGCTTCGTCAAACTGGTGTTGGGAGGGGACAATCCCGGTTTCCAGGGATATTGTATGGATCCGTCTCTGGCATGCACTCCCCTGTTGGATTGCAAGGCCACAATACACATGTCTGGAACCTTGCGACCGTTGGAGGAGTACCGGGACTCGGTGGGGCTTCCCAGCAACAGCATACTCAGAGAGCTACCCTCTCCTTTTCCAGAGGACAACAGGGAGATATTCTTCCTTGAGGACGTGACCACCCGCTACGAGGAGCTCTCCAGGGGTGATGAGATGATCAAGAAGCTTGAGGACTACGTGATCCTGCTCTGCAACACGCTGGACAGGAATACCGTTGTGTTCTTTCCCTCTTTCTCCTTGATGGAGAGGTTTGTCACCGACGGAGTCGGGCGAAAAATCAGAAGAAAGCTCCACATGGAAGAGAGGGGGATGTCCCAGGCGGACCTCATGGACACGGTGATGGAGTTCAGGAACTCACGGAAAGAAGGAGGGGTGCTGTTCGCGGTCATGGGGGGGAGGATCAGCGAGGGCCTTGACTTCCCTGAACGGGACCTTGAGGCAGCGCTCATCGTGGGCATACCATATCCCAAACCCTCAGCCAGGCAGAGATCCCTCCTCCACTACTACGAGCTGAAGTTCGGACGCGGTTGGGATTACACGGTCAAGGCACCAGCGGCCAGGAAGATTCTGCAGGCAATCGGGAGGCTTATCAGGACCGAGGAGGACGTTGGTGTAGCAGTGATCCTTGATCGTAGAGCAGAGCAGTTCTCAGCCTCGTTCAAGATGAAACTATCCGACTCCATTGTCCGCGACGTTCACGAGTTCTTCGAGCGAAGAGAATCTCGCGAAAAGCTTGAGAATGCGAAAAGAACTTAACAATTCAACTGAATCCTCCGGCGATGGAGGAAGTCCTGGTCGCCCTGAGCGGGCTGTGGTTGATGCTGCCGGCCCTGCTGCCAAACTCCGCTGCGGTCATCTTCGGAGGTGGAACACCAGTGGACTTCGGAAAATCATGGCGGGGCAGGCGCATCCTGGGAGATGGAAAGACATGGTGCGGGTTCATCGGAGGATGCTCCGCTGGCGTTGCCCTGGGGATCACATGCATGATGGTCGCCTTCTCCTTCGACAGCGAGACGTTGTGGGGGTTCGGCTCCTATCCCGAGGCTCTCGGCGTGGTCTTCGTCCTCTCGCTGGGCTCGTTGCTCGGGGACATGAGCGGTTCTTTTATCAAGAGAAGGTTCGGTGTCGAGAGGGGGGCCAAGATGCCGGTTCTGGACCAGTACGACTTCCTCATAGGTTCCATCATACTAGTGCTCATCTTCTACCCCGACTGGTTCATCGGGAACTACTGGGATGGAAACCGGTGGATTGCCCTGATAACGCTGCTGGTGGCGGTCCCACTTCTTCACCGGGTGGTCAACATAATCGGGTACAAAATGGGGAAAAAGGATGTTCCGTGGTGATAACATGACTCAAGGTCTTAAGAAATCCCTCAAGGAGTGTGGTGCTCTCATGTACGGCAACTTCACACTCGCATCTGGGGAAAAGAGTACCTATTACATCGATATCAAGAAGGCAAGCACCGACCCCAAGGTCCTGGGGGAGATAGCCAAGGGGCTTGCATCTCTCATAAAGGAGAATGATCTTCGTTGCAATCGCCTGGCCGGGATCGTTCTGGGATCGATACCCATTGCGGTAGCGCTCTCCCTGGAGACTGGTATCCCTTACGTGATGGTCAGGAAGGAGAGGAAGGAACATGGGACGGCGAGGACCATCGAGGGCACCCTCAATAGCGGGGAGAAGGTCATCGTCGTGGAGGACGTGGTGACCTCCGCCCTCTCGGCCTCTGAAGCAGTGAAGACCCTGAGGGAGCAGGGGGCTCTGGTCGAGGACGTCATAGCGGTGGTGGACAGGAAAGGCGGCGGAAAAGAGCGCCTTGAAGCCATGGGTCTCAACTTTCATCCTCTGCTCACTGCGGAGCAGCTGCTGGAGGAGTGACTTGGATATCGACCTCGAATGCAGAAGGTGCCCCCTTTCTGAGGGGAGGATCAAGGTTGTGACTCCCGATGGGGATGTCAGATCGCCGGTCTGCTTCGTGGGCGAGGCTCCCGGAAAGAATGAGGATGTGGAGGGCAGACCCTTCGTTGGACGGGCTGGCAAGATGCTCGACCGGCTGCTTGAAGAAGAGGGGCTGCCTCGAAACCTCATAATGATCACCAATACCGTGAAGTGCCGGCCCCCTAACAACCGAGTGCCCACTCGGGGCGAGAGGGAGGCATGCTTACCCTACCTGCAGCAGGAGCTCAGGGGAAGGAAGCTCGTAGTTGGTCTTGGCAGGACAGCGTGCTCCAACCTCATGGGAAGAGATGTCAAGCTTATGGACGAGGCCAATGTGGTCTCAAAGGTGATGATCGGAGGGGAACAGGTGGAGTTCCTGCCCACATATCATCCCTCTGCCTGCCTATTCAATCTCCGGGCGAGGGAAGGCCTAAGAGAAGCCATAAAGCTGGTCAGAGATCGCTATCTCTGATCAGGAGAATCTCTTCTTCCACAAGAAGGCGAAGTTCTTCCTCCCGTCCTTCCAGGACGAAAGCTTCACCTCTCCCTTCCTCTTTCGGTAAGTGATGGGCATCTCCCTCGCCTTTACCTTCCTGAAAGCCTCTATCTTGATCTCCTCCGAGAGAGGCATGCCATCGTCTGTGAGATCGAGATTCTCAAGAGAACTCTTTCGAAATACCCACATCCCGCTCTGAGAGTCCTTGATCCCTATGCCGAAAAGAAGGTTGAGCGTGAAGGTCAGCATGTTGTTCCCGAAGCGATGGGACGAACTCATTGCCCCCTCTTCGGGTCGGGCAAATCGGTTGGTAGTGATGAAATCCAAGTTCTCAGAAAGGAGCGTTCTGGCGAGAGCAGGTATATCCTCAGCGGGGTAGGTGCAGTCAGCGTCCAGTGTGGCAATAATGTCGCCACCGGCGTTCTCGAACCCTGTCTTGTACGCCCGGCCGTAGCCGCGCCTGGGCTCGTCGATGATTCTTGCTCCCTTGGACCCAGCGATCTCCCTGGTCCGGTCCTTGGAGTTGGTATCGACGATCATCATCTCGAAGTCGAATTCACTTGGCCCTAGAGCCTCGATTATCGAGTCCAGCACCTCGCCGATGGACTCCTCTTCGTTCATGGTCGGGATAACCACCGAGATCTTCAGGATGAACACCTCCTCGGATCGTTGGGGACCGTCAAGGGTTTAGTTGCTAATAGTACTTGCTTTCAAGAAAAATTATGGAAAAAAGGATAAAGATGGGCGCCTACCAAGGAGGCATCCCAGTGCGCTGAACCGCTTGATTGTACCTATTGGCCAGCATATAGGCATCGATCGCCTGCCAAATGAATAGGATAAAAGCAATCACTAAAAGGATTGGTATTAGGATTAATCCTGCTGTGATTACATCCGCATCAAAGGTCAAAAAAGATCCTACTATGGTCAGGAAGATGAGAGCTGGCATGAGAATAAGCCCTATGATCAGAAGTACTATGCCTCTTCCAATCTTTCCGACATAGATCTGTCCTATACCCCACAGCCCAAACCATCCAAGAAGAAGTCCAAGAATTAATGCAATTCCTGGACTCTTCTGGGGAGCACTCACTGGATACACCGGGGGCGGAGTGTAACTCTGCGGCCCTGCTGGGGGCTGCTGGTAACCGCCCTGATCGTATCCAGAATAGTCTCTTTGGATGGGCTGGGAGTAGTCTGGCTGCGATGCCGTGTAGTCGGTTTGTGCTTGCTGCTGCGACAAGTTGGATCCGCAGGTGGGACAGTAGTTCTCACCTACACCAACATCCTTACCGCAGTTTGGGCAATATGGCAAGTTCGTTCCTCCCTTTAGAGTTGCATCCCATTTTCCATATTAAAATGTGTCATATGATTACCAGAAGGTGAATTGGTATTGGTTATCTCGAGTAAGGTCCCTTGTCGCCAAAGAACTTGAAAGCCACGTATCCAGATATTGCACAAGTCAACCTGAGTAGTGCCCAGGCATTCATCTTCTGCCTGAACATCTTAAGAGGATCGTATGAACTCCAAAGTCGACCGTGCTTAAAAGTCAGCTGCTTCCTCCCGACCCCGTTCCAGAAAGCCTGCTTGAAGAAACCGTACACAGTGCCCCTGGCCCGATGATATATGATCGAGTTTGGGTTGTAGATGAGCGAGTATCCAGCATCCACCGACCTGAAGTTGAGGTCGATGTCCTCCGCCGTTATGAACCATGGATCGAAGAAGCCAACTTCCTCCAGCACCTCCCTGCGGAAAGCCATGTTGCAGCTGGGAAACGAGATGTCGAACCCCTTGTGGAAGAGTTCAACTCTTTCAAGGTCCTCCCATGCACTCAAACCCATGTTGATGACCTTGCCTGCAACCATGTCCGCCCCCTCCATTATCGTTCTTCTGGTCTCCTTGATCCAGAAAGGGTTGGCGATGCAGTCTCCACCCACGAAGGCAATGATTTCTCCTTGAGCCTTTGAGATGCCGTAGTTGGTGCTCTCACCTCTCGTTCCTGGTTTGATGAACAACTTGATGAAATCATGCTTATCCGCATACTCTTGGACGATCTCTCTGGTGCGGTCCTTGCTCTTGGCGTCGACCACCACCACCTCTAGAGGTTGTTCCTGGACGATCAGGCTATCGAGGAGGTCCGCAATGTTGCGTTCCTCGTTCATGACATTGAGCACCACACTGACCTTCATGTAGACTTGCCTTCATGGTCTGGACCGCTTATCTCAGTTTCGGAAACGTTGTTCTCTAAGGAAGAGGTCTTTCGATATTCCATGCCACGATGGACGGTCTCGCAAGGCTCGGGATGCATGCGGTATGATCGAAGGTGCCGCCCCTCTCTTTCTTACCGGGAGTCAAGATTGATTTCCAGACGCATGGCCAGGAAGGACAACTTATTAAATTAGGGAAATCATACGATGGCACAGACATGAAGCTCATGGGCAAATTCTACAATATTGAGGACTGCAAGATCGGCGAGGGGACAGTTGTCTGGGACTTCGTCAACCTCTTTGGCTGCACTATAGGGAAGGGATGCAGGATCGGGTCCTACACGGAGATCGGGAGGGGCGTGATAATAGGCGATCGCTGCAAGGTGGAACCCTATGCTTTCATCCCCCCAGGCGTTACCATAGAGGACGAGGTGTTCATCGGCCCCCATGTGTGCTTCACCAATGATTACTATCCCAGGGCGGTTGGGGATTGGGAGATCGTGCCCACCACCGTCAAGAAAGGGGCATCCATAGGAGCGAACAGTACCATAATGTGCGGAGTCACGATCGGAGAAGGGGCCATGGTCGGGGCGGGTTCGGTGGTCATCAGGGATGTCTCACCTCGAACCCTGGTCGTTGGAAATCCGGCGGTGGAGAAGGGGAGCGTCAAGAAATGAAGATAGGCCTTTGCAGACCGGTCGTGACCGAGGAAATGGTGGAGGCCGCCGCCGACGCTCTGAGGAACGAGAGGCTCGTCCTGGGCGAGAGCGTATTCAAGTTCGAAGATGCCTTTGCCGATTACGTGGGAACGCAGCACGCCGTCTCCGTTTCCTCAGGGACCGCGGCTCTAACACTTACGCTTATCGCTATGGGGATGAAGGGAAATGAGATCCTCACCACCCCGTTATCCTTCGTGGCCACCGCCACCAGCATCGTCCATGCCGGTGGAATACCCCGTTTTGCAGATGTCCAAGAGGAAGATTGCCTTATGGACGCCCATGATATCGTTCGCAGGTTGACCGAGCGGACAAAGGGTGTGTTGCCAGTCCATCTCTTCGGACACCCATGCGAGATGGATGCGATATCCGAGATAGCCTCTAAAAAAGGACTGATGGTAGTCGAGGACGCTGCCCAGGCGCACGGAGCCAAATACAAGAAAAGGAGGATTGGGTCACTAGGTCACGCTGGTTGCTTCTCATTCTACACTACCAAGAACATGACGGTGGGGGGCGATGGTGGCATGGTGACCACAGATGATGAACGGCTTGCCGAGGACATACGGAAGCTGAGGCACTGTGGCAGAACCTCCCAGTACGTTCACGATGTCTTTGGTTTCACCTCGAGGTTGAACAGTGCCAACGCCGCCTTCGGGTTGGTCCAGTTGAAGTACCTTGATCAATGGAATGAGCGTAGGAGACAGATCGCCTCCCGATACACCAATCGCCTCAAGCACACGCGGGAAGCGGTCACCCCGCCCATGCCTTCCAGAGATCGAACACCGGTTTTCCATCTATATGCGATCCGTGCAGAGAAGAGAGATGGGCTGGCCGACCACCTGAACGCCCGGGGGGTAGAGTCTGGCATCCATTATCCCGTCCCAATCCATCTCCAGCCAGTTTACAGGGAAGAGTACGGTTACGAGGGAGGGGAATTTCCCGTGAGCGAGTCATTGACCAGCCGGCTGCTGTCTATTCCCATATATCCGGAGCTGACAGACGCGGAGGTTGACTACGTCTGCGAGTCCATCGAGGAATATTACGGAGGGCTTAAATGAGAAAGATCAAGGTTGCTGTTCTAGGCGCTGGCTACTGGGGGCGGAAGATAGTTGACGAGTACTGCAACATACCAAGCGTGAAGCTCAAGGCCGTCTCAGACATCTCTGATGAGAATCTGGAGTTCTGCCGGGACAGGTACGGCGTCGAGAACCTCTACAAGGATTATCGCGAGCTTCTAGAGGACGATTCCATCACCGCGGTGAATGTTTGCCTTCCCAACAAACTGCACTATACCGTTTGCCGGGAAGCCCTGGAGTCAGGAAAGCATGTCTTGGTGGAAAAGCCGATGACTGTCACCTCAGAAGAGGGTTGGGACCTGGTCAAAATAGCTCAGGAAGGCAACCTCACCCTGTCTGTCGGCCACATTTACCGCTTCAACAATGCCATGCTGGAGATCAAGCGACTTATCGAACAGAAATTCTTCGGAAGGGTTTTTCTAATGAACTTCGAGTGGAAGAATCTGGAGAAATCTTTCCAGGACAGGGATGTCATAGTGGACCTGGCACCCCATTACTTCGACATAATGAACTTCCTCCTTGGGGATTGGCCCAGTAGTATCACCTGCATTGGACGTCCCTATCGCAGGAGGGAGCTGGAGGAAGCGGCTTACATCATATCCGAGCTTGACTCGGGCACCTTGGCTCACGCCGACATAAACTGGTTGTCACCCAAGAAGGTAAGGCAGATCGAGATCGTGGGAGAGAACAGGTCCGTCATCATCGATGCCGTTGCCCAAGAAGCCACGGTCTACGAGAGCGGCTACACGTACAGGCTGGGTATTGAGCGAAACAATACTATTCGGACAGAATTGATACACTTCCTTCAGTCCATTGGTGATCCGCTCACCGAGACCAGGAACAGCGGCATCATTGGGGTCAAAACCGTGGAAATGATCGAGCAGGCGAAGCGCTCCCTC
>DATKXF010000144.1:0-3381 GCA_035529155.1 Methanomassiliicoccales archaeon
GATGGATCAGGTGAATTAACCTGCATTGGAACCCAAGTAGATCTGGGCAATATATCCTATGCTGATCTAGGCGGTGACAAGAAGGTTAGTAGTGGAGATTATGTCACCCTGATCTTTGACCACTCAACCAGCGGTGCGTACACGTGGATAGTTTCAATCATTTACATCCCAACAGGTGACGTAGTAGGTGACATCTCGTTCGGTTGGTAAATAAACCCCTTTCTTTCAATTTTATTTTTTATATTTTTATTGTCATTTCTATAATGCATTCAGAATTAGACGCTAGTCCGAATGGTAAAAGCGAAAGGAAAAGTAATTTGGGGCTCTTACCCCCATCATTCCAATTCAACTGATTCCTGGACCTTCTTCGCGGGCTGGCTCCTCTTCTTTATCTTCGCCAGCTCAGGCTCAAAGGTAATTACCGATGTCAGAGAGACCCTGTCGGTGAACCTCTGTCTCGGATCTCCATCCATGGCAAGACCCAACAGTGTGTCCACGGGCAGGAAAGCGTACCAGAACAGCTTTGGCACGCTTCTTATGAAGCCCTGCCTGAGAAGCCTCTGGTCGACCATCGACACCACCTTCAGGTGCATCAGGTGCTTTCCAAGCGTTTTACCGTATTTGCCTTCCAGGATGCCAGCGTAGACGAACCAGGCCACGCCCGTCGCGATACCGGCAAAGATGTCCTGGTTCACCGGAGTTACAAATATCAAGGCTATCCTGATCGGTATGAAGATTATTGCGACATCTATCAGCATGGCCGCTATCCTTCGCAGCCAGTGAATTTGAAGAGCTTTGTTGCTCTCAAGAATAGCATATCCTGTGGCCATCCCATCTACCTGAACCTTCATCTAGAGGACTGGATAATAAGGTTTTCCCCACCGACGCAGATTCTTGTGCCACTCAGTTCGCCCGTCTATCATCACGGGTCAGCCTTGGATTCAGATCATCATCGTGGCGAATCTCAATCAAAACCGATGGAGTTAAAGGTATCGCACGAACCTCTCAGCCAACCGGACTCATAGGAACTAAGAAAATGACTAAAAACCATAATGATGGCGACATGCCCGCCCCCAAGCTGTTCGTCTATGATGAGAAGCAGTGCGATCCGAAGAAGTGCACTGCCAGGAAGATGCTGAAGTTCGGGTTGGCCAACGAGCTCAATTCTCTCAAGAAGATACCCCACGGGGCGATAGTGCTCAACCCCCTTGCCAAGAAAGCGATCTCCGGGGAGGATGCGGAGAGGGCGGTCCTGCACGGGATCGTGGTTATGGATCTTTCCTGGAAGAACATAGAGGAGTTCCCGAAGATGAGGAAGGACGTTGCCCAGAGGGCCCTTCCTCTACTGTTCGCCGCCAACCCCGTCAACTGGGGAAAGCCGCAGAGGCTCACTAGCGCGGAGGCCATGGGTGCCGCCCTCTACATAATGGGATTCAAGGAAGAAGCCAAGGGCATCTTTGAGAAGTTCTCCTGGGGGGAGCAATTCCTGATACTCAACAAGGAGCCCCTGGAGAGGTACGCTCAGGCCGAGACCAGCATCGGGGTGGTGGCCATCCAGGACGAGTATCTCTGATACTCGACTATCTCTCAGAACACACATCAGCATACATGTATCGGTAAGACATCAGGGTTTTTTACCAATCAGATTTAATCAAATGAAGCGATATCTAATTTCTACACGTAAGGGAGAGAAGAAATTGCCCAACGAATACTCCAAAGAGGATCTCATCTCCAGATGGGAGGAGTTCTTCGAGGCCACTCATTATCGTCTCAAGGTCATAGAGGTCTCGACCCTGTTCCCCGAACTAAGAAGCGTTTATGTCAAATACTCCGATCTCGACGCATTCGATCCCGATATGGCCGACTACGTCCTGCAGCACCCGAACATAGGGATATGGACGGGAGAGCAGGCCATTCACAAGGCCTCCCCGCCGGGCAGGGAAGGCGCGCTGATCCACCTCAGACTGATCGATCTACCCCGCGACTGCAGGGTGGAGATCAGGGACCTCAGGAGCAAGCATATGGGCAAGCTCATCTCAATCGAGGGATTGGTGAGAAAGGCTACCGAAGTTCGTCCCAAGATAGTGGACGCGCTCTTCCAGTGCCTGCGATGCCAAGCCATCATCAAGGAGTCCCAGGAAGGCATGGTCTTCAAAGAGCCCCTGGAGTGCTACGAAGCCCAGGGCGGCTGCGGTAAGTCCTCCAGCTCCACGAAATTCAAGCTTCTCACGGAAGAATCGATCTTCGTTGATACCCAGAAGATCGAGATACAGGAGAGCCCAGAAGGGTTGAGAGGAGGCGCGCAGCCCGAGAGGCTGGTGGGCTTCATGGAGGACGACATCGCCGGAGATGTGTCACCTGGAGACAGGGTCATCCTCAATGGCAGCCTCAGATCGGTTCAGAAGGGCACAGTCAGCAAGTCCACGCTATTCGACATCCACCTGGACGTGATCTCCATGGAGTTCAAGGAGCACGAGTACGAGGAGGTCGCCATCAGTGAGGAGGATGAGGAACGGATCAAGGAGGAGGCAGCCGATCCCAACGTCTACAAGAACATCGTGGCCTCGATCTCTCCCACGATATACGGATACGACATCGAGAAGGAATCGCTCGCCCTCCAGCTCTTTGGCGGGGTACCCAAGGAACTTGACGACGGTACGAGGATAAGGGGCGACATCCACATCCTCCTCGTGGGAGATCCGGGTGTGGCAAAATGCGTTTCTGGAGATTCCAGGGTTACTTTGGCAGACGGTCAAAGAGTGAGAATCAAGGAATTGGTGGATTCCGCCATCGAGAATGGCGAGGTAGGAACCACCGATGATGGTTTCTATGCGAATACGGACCTTGAGGTAATCTCTCTAGGAAAGGATGGCAAGCTCACGAAGGCAAGGGCAAATATCGTCTGGAAGAGGACCGCACCATCAAGGATGCTGAGATTCCGGATGCTCTCGGGAAAGGAGCTGATCGTGACCCCAACACATCCATTCTTCATTTGGAAGAGCGGGATCAGACCCAAGCCCGCGAAAGAACTGAGAGAAGGAGATTTCATCGCCACGCCCAGATCATTGGACATACCTGGAGAGATGCAAGATCTATCAAAAATGGAATATCGAAAATCCCGATCATACAACCCCACTCGATTGAACATGTCCTCAATCGAGGCTGAAGATTTCTGGAGACTAGTCGGATTGATGATTGGAGACGGTCATGTTCAAATAAGGGAAGATGGAATAGCCAATGCCTTCTTCACCAACAACGACCGATCCCTTCTCGATGAGGTCTATGGTCTTTCCAAGAAGATGGGTATGAATCCCTCGATTCGGAAACCCCATGCGGGAAAGAATGCGTTTGAGGTCGTTATCAGCGGAATTGAATTCTGCA
>DATKXF010000145.1:0-8819 GCA_035529155.1 Methanomassiliicoccales archaeon
CCATGGCACTCAGGAAGTCGGCCATCGATGGCAGTCGTCTAAGGTTGGATCCCCTCCCTATGGAGATGAGTGCAGGTCGTGTGACCCTGACCACCTGACTTCCGCTCTCTATTTCGCGGGTTGCCAATAACTTGTTGCCAACGATATCGATCCTGGAGCAACCCGTGATCTGAGGTATGCCCAACCTCTCGGCCAGCTCCGCAGGGACCTGGGCAGTGTCTCCATCGATAGCTTGCTTCCCGGTGAGAATGAGGTCGTAACCTCCTATGCAATTCTTGATGCAGCGTTCGAGCACCATGGCCGTGGCCCAGCAATCAGAGCCCGCGAAGCATCTGTTGCTCAGCAGAATTGCCCCGTCAGCACCCAGCTCCAGGCAGCGGAAGAGAGCAGATCTTGCCTGGGGCGGGCCCATGGAAACGGCGATGATCTCCACATCTTCGTTCATCATATCCCTTATTCTACAGGCCTCGTCCATGGCATACTCGCAGAAGGGATTGAGGATGGATGAGACCCCTTCCCTCATGATCGTTCCAGTATCGGGATTCATCTTGACCGAATCAGCCTCTGGAACCTGCTTCACGCAGACGACGATTCTCAGTTCCCTACCTCCGGTTCGAATATGTTGCCAGGGCTCAGTATCCAACTGGGGTCAAGGGACCGCTTCAACCTTCGCATCTCCTCAACGCCCTCGTCGCCGTACATGATCTTTAGAAAATCCCTCTTGAGTTTCCCGATACCGTGTTCAGCGCTGACTGAACCGCCAAGTCCGACAGCCATTCTGGCGAATTCCCGGTAGAGGGCATTGCCTCTCTCCAGCTCCTCTTGGTTCCGGGGCAGAATGTTGAGGTGGGGGTGATTGTCGCCTATATGGCCGAATATCACATACTCTAGGCCGGAAGACTCCATCATGGATGTGTAGAATGACATCATCTTCGACAGGTTCTCGTCCGGAACCGAGATGTCGGTCCCCAACTTGTGCATGGCCGGATATTCCCTCTTTCGCTGGGCGATTATCGTGTTGACCGTCTCGGGAACCGCGTGCCTGAAATCGGAGAAGCGCTCAAGATCTCTTCTATCGTGACCGCACCAGCTCCTGGCAAGAGATGAACCGCATTGATTCGCCAGGCTTCCAATCCTCTCCAGATCAATTCCAATGTTCTCCTCCGAGAATGGAATATCGAAAAGGATCGCAGAACCCGCATCGACGGGAATGGGTGGCACTCCCAAGTTAGTGGGAAGGATCCTTTGGACATCTCTGAGCAATTGCAGGCTTCGGCCATCGAGCAATTCGATGTACTCCGGGACGATGGCCTGATCGGACCTCAACCGCATCACGAATTCTAGAGCGCTATCCAGATCATCGAGGAAAAGCACGGTGGAGAACTGCGGTCTCATCTCCTCAAGCCATACCTCGACCAGGGTGATTATACCTAGTACGCCCTCCGACCCAATGAACAGGTCAATGAGATCCATTCCATCGTAGGCGCATATGCCGGCAGCGTTCTTCAGATCCCGTCCAAAGGTTCCGTGGTATTTCGGAACGGGAACGTCCCTCTCTTGCCCGTTCGGAAGTTCTATTACGAATCTGCCATCTTGAGCATGATACTCACCCCTGGTGATGTCAAGGATATCACCACTGGCCAGCATAATCCTGATCCGCCTCACCCAGTCTCGTGTGGCTCCGTATTTGAATGTTCTGGCTCCGGAAGCATTGGTTGCCACAGTTCCGCCGATCGATGCCCCCCTCTCCGTCGGATCCACGGGGTAATGGTGCGGAGCATCCTCCTTGAACCTGGTCAAGGCTCCAGGGGTCAGGTCGCTGAGTCCTTCTCCCCTCTTTGAGACCAGGACCCTCTCGATCTCTGAAAGGGTGACCGCTGATTTAACCCCAATGAAGTATCTGTTCAAGGTCTCGTCCCAACCCAGGCCAGTGAAGCCAGTCATCTTCTCGGTGGAGATGATCCCCCCACCCTGGGGGACCGCACTGCCGGCTATCCCAGTCCTGGCTCCGCTGATGTACGAGCTCGCTCCCTTCTCTCTCAGGAACTTGAGGGCTGAAGCGAGTTCCCCTTCCGATCGCGGGAAGAAAAGGAAGTCGGCCCATCCAGTCATCTTTGACTCGTCAAAGAGATAAGCAGGATATTCGCTCTCGATCACCACTGGGTCCTTGACAGAAATAACATCGGAGATGGGAGGAATGTCTATCTTCTCCGCCTTTATCTGATTGGACCCCGTCATCCCACAGTGAAATGATTGCCTCATTAAAGAACTTAACATCATCAATGGAGTGCCGTTCGATTCTCGTATCTTGAAAAGGGGTAAGTTATTTCTATCCAGAGGCTTCTAATAAATGGGGAGATGGCTCTGGACATCATTGGCATTGTTGCGGTGGTGGTCGCCGCGACCCTGCCACCAATACTATATCTCATCTGGGTCAGGGACCTTGAGGTCTGCCAGAGGGAACCCTATCGAATTGTCGCCAGAGCATTCATTTACGGTGCGACCTACACCGTGGCATTCGCCATCATAATCGAGACCATAGTCATCTTGATATTCTTCTCGGGGGACAGCCCTTTCGCTTTTCTTCTGTGGTTCTTCCAAGATCTCAGTCCAGAGTGGAGGCTTGTTTTCCTGGTGACCGTGATAGCGCCAATCGTTGAGGAGACCCTGAAGGCGACTGGGATATTCTTGGTCCGTGACTACCTGGGTGAGGTCGAGAACGGCATCATTTACGGTGTGGCGATAGGACTTGGTTTTGCCGCCACCGAGAACGTACTGTACCTGACCGATGCCCTGTTGGTCGGCGTGGAGGTGTTCATCGCCACTGCGATTGCCAGAGCGCTATCTTCCACACTGCTTCACGCATCCGCTACTGGGGTAGTGGGATACGGTTACGCCCGCTACCTTCGTTCCAAGCACGAAGGGATCGATGTACATTGGTTCTACTACCTGCTGGTTGCCATTATGATGCACGCGGCGTTCAACTTCTTTGCAGTCATAGGGGTGATAGCAGGGGCTGACGCCAACTTCGTAGGACTTCTGATAAGCTTCCTTCTCGCCACTTCCGCGTTCATGTTTCTTAGGGCTAAGGTGAAGGAATTGGACACCGTCGACATCTGTCCACCAACGCCTCCATCCTACCGGTAATGAGATTAACACCAAAATTCATAGAAATCATCGGTGGAAGTTCGGAGTGGTCGACATGCAGGAATTAATGGGTGAACTTGACGAGATCATAGATCTGGAAGAGGGGGAGGAGGTTACAGCCAAACTCTTCGTGAATAACATCGATATGGATCGATTGCTTACAGCGGAGAGGAGGGAGCCGGTAACCCATTCCAACAGATTTCCATATTTCGGTGACTTGATCTTCGACTATCCCTTTGCTCTCCAAAAGGGATACCTAATCTTGACCGATCGCCGCCTGATCTTCTTAGGAAAGATTTGGCGTAATTCACTCTTTCATCCAAACCCCTCCAAATGCGATATCATAACGGTTGCCCGCTGGAAGGATATGATCGAGCTCAAGATTATTGGCAAATGGCTCAGGTTGATATTCTTGAAGGATCGCTCCCTGGAGACATTCTACTTCCAAGATGTCTTCGAGCCCTGGGAGTTCTGGATGGATGGCAGCTCCAGGAGGAAGGAGGTGATCCCTGCTAGACTAATGGAGATGATCTCCAAGCAAGCAGAAGTTTCATCAGAGACAAGTTCACATATGTCTGGTAGAGGGCGATAGATGAAGATAGCCACAATCCATGATTGCGAGATTCATCTCGAAAAGGGAGACATCACCGATCAGAGGACTGATGCAATAGTTAACGCTGCGAACTCCAGCCTAATGGGCGGAGGAGGAGTGGATGGCGCGATCCATAAGCGCGGGGGCAAGACTATCCTGAACGAATGCAAGGAGATCAAGAGGGAGCATTGGCCCGAAGGTCTGCCCACTGGCGAAGCGGTCATCACCTCTGGAGGGAATCTCCCCGCAAGGTATGTCATCCACACCGTTGGACCGGTATGGAGAGGAGGCAACCGGGGAGAACCGGAGCTTCTAGCAAACGCCTACAGGAACTCACTTCACCTGTCATTGGATCAGGGGTTGAAATCGATCTCATTCCCGTCAATCAGCACCGGTGCCTATGGCTATCCTATCAATCAGGCGAGTCGGATCGCGCTTTCCACGATCAACGGCTTCCTTGAAGATCACAAAGGCCTGGAAAAGGTGATCATTGTCCTGTTCTCCGACAGGGATTACATGGCGTATATGGAAGCATCCGAGGGAATTTTCAAGGCTTGAGGTCGGAGTGTGGAAGCACCCCAACAACAGTCATATATGTGTCATGTCATAACAGCGCAAGGTCATTGAGACAGTGTAGCACAGGTGATCGTGATGGAATGCTGGGATCCCAATATTGAGCTAATGCCCAACGACGGGCTAAACGTCATTCAGATGAAACTTCTCAAGAAGCTCGTTCATAGGTTATGGGACAACTCTGAGTTCTACCACAAGCGAATGAGGAACGCTGATGTTCGCCCAGATGACATTCAGTCTCTTGAGGATGTGACCAAGCTTCCCTTCATGTACAAGACCGACCTCAGAGATAACTACCCCGATCTCATCTTTACCGAGCCTCAGAGGAAGATCATCCGCTACCATGCCTCGTCCGGGACAACGGGTAAACCGACGGTGGTCGGGTACACCCGGAATGACCTTGAGATGTGGTCGACATCTCTCGCCCGAGCCCTTACCTCCTGCGGTCTGGGCGAGGACGATGTGGTCCAGGTCTCAAACGGATACGGATTGTTCACCGGAGGACTTGGATTCCACTATGCTGCTGAGAAGATCGGTGCCGCCGTGGTGCCAGCCAGCACGGGCAACACCAAGAGGCAGTTGGAACTCATCAAAGACCTTAATGTCACTGCCATGGCCTGCACTCCCTCGTACATGGTCCACATGGCCGAGCTTGCCGAGAGCATGGGAATGAGCATCAAGGACGACACCAAGCTTCGGGTGGGCTTACTTGGCGCTGAGCCTTGGTCGGAATCGATGAGGAAGAACATCCAGAGCGATACTGGAATATTCGCCCAGAACTGCTACGGAGCGAGTGAGCTCTCCGGTCCAATGTTCACTGAGTGTCTAGAGCAGCAGGGCATACATGTCTGGAAGGATATCGCGTTGGTCGAGATACTGGACCCCGATACGCTAGAACCGGTCTCCCCAGGGGAGAGGGGGGAGATGGTAATCACCATTCTTCAGAAGGAGGCCATGCCAATGATCCGCTACCGCATAGGTGACATCACCGCCCTGGTTGAGGAAGAGTGCGCATGTGGCCGGACCCACCCCAGGATCGAGAGGTTATCTGGAAGAGTGGACGATATGCTCATTATCAGGGGAATCAATGTCTTTCCGTCACAGGTGGAACACGCACTCATGGCCATCCCCGAGGTGGGTAGCCACTATCTGATCGAGGTGGATAGAATCGGATCGCTGGACACCATAATGTTGAAGGTCGAGCTCAGCAAGGAGGCCTTCACCGATGACATCATCAAGCTTAGGAAGATAACGCACACGATATCGGATAGCCTCAGACACATCCTGAACATCAGGGTGGACATTCAGCTGGTAGAGCCTGGCACCCTCCCGCGCTTCGAGGGGAAGGCAAAGCGGGTGATGGACCGGAGGGATTTCACGTGAGCGAGTTCGTGATAAAGCAGCTATCGATCTTTTCCGAGAACAGGCATGGGCGGTTGTTCGAGATCGCCAACGCCCTCAAGGAGGCGAACATCAACCTCTTCGCATTCAGCATCGCGGAGGCAGAGGGGTTCGGCGTCATAAGGGCCATAGTTGACGATCCCGAGAAGGCAAAGGAGAAGCTCTCTTCCCTGGGGTTCGTGGTCTCTTTCACAGAGATCCTCGCCATCGAGATGAAGGATGTCCCGGGTGGTCTAGCGGAGGCCGTCAAGATATTGAAGGATGCGAGGATAAACATCGAGTACGCATACGCCTACAGCGGACGGGAGAAAGCCGTTCTGATAATCAGGGTGGACAACATAGAAGAGGCAGTGGAAAGGATCACTGAGTCCGGTGCCAAACTGGTGCACAACCATCACTTCACCTGATCACACCATACCTTTGACCAAGCGGATTCGAGAGTCGGTAAAATCCTGGTCAACCAAATCATCTGTCCACATCAGGGCTGTCTCTGACTCGGACCATTTCACTTGGAGCATTCCCTCTGTAGCAGCTGGAGGGCTTCATCTGTTGTCAGGGGGATCTCAAAGTCCTTTCCTCCCTTTCTTCTCCATTCGGCCATTACCCTGGATAGCGGGGGAAGCTCGAGATTGGCTCCCTTCAGTATGTCTGGCCTCTCCACCAGATCCCTGAAGGTGCCCTGAAATATGATGTTTCTCATGAGCACCACGGCCTTCTCTGTCAGCTCAAATGCCACGGAGAGATCATGGGTGGCAAAGACCTGGGTGGCTTCTAGAGAATCAAGTATCTCCATAAGGTCCTTTCTTCCCTGAGGATCAAGGTTTGCGGTTGGCTCATCCAGCAAAAGGATCGAGGGCTTCATGGCAAGGACTCCTGCGATCGCCACTCTCTTCTTCTCTCCAAAGCTCAAGTGATGGGGGACCCTTTGCTCATATCCTTTGATGCCAGTCATTTCCATGGCTTCTGCGACCCTTTCCTCCACGGTAGCCTGGTCGAGACCCATGTTGATAGGTCCGAAGGCCACATCATCCCATACCGTGGGCATGAAGATCTGGTCATCCGGGTCCTGGAACAGCAGACCAACATTGGTTCTCGCGGTCACCATGTTCTTCTTTGTGACCAATTCTCCCATGATCTTAAGGCTGCCCACGGTAGGAAGATACAGTCCCGCCATGATGTTCAGGAGAGTGCTCTTACCCGCTCCATTGGGGCCGATGAGGGCCATCCTCTCTCCTACATCCACCTTCAAATTGATGTCATCCAGTGCTTGTGTCTGATCGGGATACCTGTACCCCAGTTTATCTAGATGAAGAGCTTCCAAGCGATCACACCATTCTGTAGGCAAAGAGTGATGGCGACCACGAGTATAAATGCTGAGGCGAACACAGCATCCCTTGAATGGGTTCTGGGGATTTGAAGTGTCTTGATATCGCCAGTATATCCCCTTGAGAGGAGCGCGTTATAGATGTTTCCCGCCCTTTTGTAGGACCTGACGAAGATCATTCCCGCTGTGTAACCGATAGTTCTCATCGCCGCCTTATCGAAAATATTTCTTCCGCCGGTGAATCCCCTCGCTTTTCTCGACATCCTCATCCTATCCATCTCGTCAATGAGAATGAAGATGAATCTGTAGGTGAACAGCAGGAGAACCGAGAAGATTCTCGGACATTTGAACCATTGCAGCGCCTTTAGAAATTCGAAGAATGGAGTGGTGCTGACCAGGACCAAAAGGGCCAATACCGAGTCGCTGATCCTCATCGCCATCAGCAACCCGGCGAAATAGCCAGAGGAATACATCAGGGCAAGGGAGGCAAAAACGATGAAGGGAATGGCGAGAATGAAGCTCTTTCCAATATGCCGGAATGGGACCCTAGAAATCCCTATGAGGGCCAGCAGGAAGATCATTATCAGCAGAAGGGGGGTGAACTCCCTCATCAGGGCTATTGCTACTATCAGTAAGATAGTGCTGACCAGCTTCACCCGTGGGTCAAAGGGGTAAAGAGTCGATTGCTTGGCGTACTGATCGATCTCATGATGCCTCATTTTTCACCCTTGGTCTCCGATTTCCTCCTATTGCTGACCTTGAGATAAGCGATGACCACTACGAAGACAACTGCGAAGCCCACAATTCCGGCAAGGAATGCCGTTGGCCAGTCCTCACCGTAATCTAAGGGGGCGGAGTAGACGGGATCCTGCTCCTCCGCGCCAGCTTCCTCCATGGTCCTCTCCAGTCCGTCACCATATCCAGCAGAGAAAATGAAAAATAGTACCAGACCCACAGCAAAAATGGCCACAATCCCTATGATCGCTTTTGCGTACCTTCTTTCCAGGTTCATTGGGTCACCTCCGCGGACTTGGCTCCGATCTGCATCTTCAGAGTCTCGGGTGCCACCTTGGCCAGGTAGTAAATGATAGCACCTGTGATTATCCCCTCGCCAATCCCGATTACAGCGTGATATCCGAGCATAGTCGGGAAGGCGATCGCCGCGCTGATTCCGTAGATGCCCCCCGAAATGGAGTAGCTCGTGGAAAGCTCAATAGCTGTAAAGAGTGAGGCCACGAAGACCGATGTCCAAGCGGCCAATGGAACGGCTAGCTTCTCATGTTTCTTCGGGAATATCCTGATTGTAACCCAGGCGACTAGTGAACCGATGACGGCCATGTTCATGATGTTCAGACCCATTGCCGTAAGTCCCCCATCACCGAATATCAAAGCCTGGATGACGAGGATGACTGAAATAATGACCAGGGCTCCCCAAGGTCCAAGAAGGAAAACGGCAAGAGCAGCTCCTAAAAGGTGTCCAGTTGTTCCTCCACCTATTGGGAAGTTCAACATTTGTGCGACGAAAATGCCCGCCCCGAGAATCGCCATGAATGGGATGGTCTTGTCATCGACCTTGCCATTGATCCTGTATATGGCATATCCTAGGAATGTCAGAGCTACAATCCAGCCTATGCCGGCGACCAATGGATCCATCAGGCCGTCTGGAATGTGCAATTTTCAAATCCTCCGTAACACGATTCTTAAATTATTATTACGGTATACATACCAGTGTTACTTAATTCTTATTATTATGCATAATGAGAACATGATGTGGCAACTAGA
>DATKXF010000146.1:0-5820 GCA_035529155.1 Methanomassiliicoccales archaeon
AAACCGTTGAGATACGTTGGCATGGACGTGGCGGCCAGGGAGTAGTCACAGCTAATGAGCTCCTCGCTGGAGCCGCCATAAGAGAAGGCAAATTCATCAAGGCATTCCCTGAGTTTGGCCCAGAAAGGATGGGCGCCCCCATCAAGGCGTTCTTCAGAATATCCGACGAACCGATCAAGGTTCACAGTCAGGTGTACAATCCAGACTATGTGGTCATACTGGATCCAACATTGGTTGGGCACGTAGACCTCACCGGCGGATTGAAAACCGGCGGTGCAGTCATTGCGAACTACTCCGAAGGGAGGGAAAAGCTCCTTGAAGCCCTTGGCGATGATAGCGAGATCCATGTGGTCAACGCTACCAAGATCGCTCTGGAAGAGGTCGGCCGGCCCATAGCCAACACGGCTATGCTGGGCGCTCTCGTCAAGGTTTCGGGCATAGTGTCGTTGGATAGCGTTCTCGCCGAACTTCAGGCTAAATTCTCAGCCAAGTTCCCGGATAAAGTGATCCAGAAGAATATCAATAGCGTCAAACGAGCATATGAGGAGGTGGATTGATGGCTGGAGATACTGCACACGATGTCCCAGAGGGCGGCCTGATCATCGAAGCGGGGAAGGCAAGGGAGTACGAGACCGGCTCCTGGCGTTCCAAGAAACCTGTGTTGGACAAGGAGAAGTGCATCGATTGTCTGACCTGCTGGATATACTGTCCTGATGATAGCATAGTGATTGAGGAAAAGAAGATGGAGGGGTTCAAGTACAAGTACTGCAAGGGATGCGGCATCTGTGCAAAGGTGTGCCCCAAGGAAGCCATCGAGATGGTAGAGGAGGGAAAGTGAATGGATATGATGGCAGTCAACGGGGACACCGCTATAGCATACGCCTGGAAGCAGGTGAATCCAGATGTTGTGGCAGCCTATCCAATAACACCACAGACCATCATAGTCGAGGCATTCTCAGACTACGTGGCCGATGGTGAAGTTGACACAGAATATGTCTGCGCGGAATCTGAGCACTCGGCAATGACCCTGTGCATAGGCGCCTCGGCAGCCGGCGCGAGGTGCGCTACCGCTACCGCCTCAGCTGGACTGGCTCTCATGTGGGAGATGCTGTACGTGGCAGCATCCATGAGGACCCCAATAGTCATGGCCGTGGCTAACCGAGCGCTGAGCGGACCAATCAACATTCATTGCGATCACAGCGATTCGATGGGCGCCAGGGACTCTGGCTGGGTGCAGATTTATGGAGAGAACGTTCAGGAGGCTTACGACCAGGCCCTAATGGCATTCAGGATCGCGGAGCATCCCGATGTTCAGCTACCGGTGATGACCGGGCTGGATGGATTCATTATCACCCACGCAATCGAGAACCTACAGGCACTTCCCAATGATGTCGTGAAGAAGTTCGTAGGAGAGTTCAAGCCCAAGTATCCTCTGCTTGACGTGAAGAACCCCGTGACCATGGGTCCCTTCGACAACTTCGACTGGTATTTCGAGCACAAGTACCAGCAGGTCGAGGCAATGAAGAGGGTCCCCCAGGTAACGAGAAAGGTGTTCGATGACTTCGAGAAGATCAGTGGAAGACGGTACAATGTCGTGGAACCCTACATGACAGATGATGCCGACTACGTCGTCATGGCAATAGGCTCAACCGCAGGAACCCTCAAGGCAGCCGTTGATGAGCTCAGGGCTGAGGGCATGAAGGCGGGTAGCGTCAAGCTCCTCATGTTCAGGCCTTTCCCGGAGAATGAGATAATAGAGGTGCTGGATGGAAAGAAGGCTGTTGCGGTCATGGATCGTGCTATTAGCTTTGGATCCTCCGGACCTGTGTTCCCCGAGGTCAGATCGGCGATGATCGATGCCAAGGACATGCCAAAAGTCGTCAACTATATCTACGGACTAGGAGGGAGGGACGTGCCCCCAGAGGACATAAAGGGCGTGTTCCGACAACTTGCTAGTGGAGAGAGTGAAAACATCAACTACATGGGGGTGAGAATTTGAAGATAGCCGATTTCGTCGACAAGCCCCAGAGGCTCACTTCCGGGCACAGGCTGTGCGCCGGTTGCCCCGAGGCGATAATCGCCAGGCAGGTGCTGATGGCAACGGATAAGCCCGTTGTTGTGGCGAATGCGACAGGCTGCTTCGAGGTCTCAACAACCGTATATCCCTACACCGCATGGATGGTCCCGTGGATCCACACAGCATTCGAGAACGCGGCCGCTACAGTGGCTGGAGTGGAGAGCGCGTACCGCGCACTCAAGCGCACCGGAAAGGTCTCCGAGGACATTCGCTTCCTGACCTTTGGCGGTGATGGAGGAACCTACGACATCGGCCTTCAGGCTCTGTCAGGCGCGATCGAGAGGGGACACAACTTCCTATATGTCTGTTTCAACAACGAGGCATACATGAACACAGGTATCCAGAGATCTGGAGCCACCCCCCTAGGTGCTCAGACCACGACCTGTCCAGCTGGAACATGCATACCGGGCAAGAAAGAGTTCCCCAAGGATCTGACGCGAATAATCATCGCACACGACATACCCTACGCCGCTCAGGCCTCCCCACACAACTGGAAGGACCTAATAACCAAGGCGCAGAAGGGATTCGAAGTCCAGGGTCCCGCATTCATGAATACCATATCTCCTTGCCCCAGGGGATGGCGCTACGACTCGGCTGATTCCATAGATATCGCCAAGCTCGCGGTGGAGACATGCGTATGGCCTCTCTACGAGTACGAGAACGGGAAGTACAGGCTCACCGCGGAGAGCAAGCGCATCGCTGAGGGCAAGAAGGAGAAGAAGCCGGTCGTCGATTACCTGAAGACACAGGGTCGTTTCCGACATCTCCTGAAGGAGGAGTGGACTTCGGTCGTGGAGGACATCCAGAAGAACCTGGACGAACGGTGGGAAAGACTCCTGAAGCTCGTCAACCTTTGAACGCAAACCACTTACTCCGTTTTTCATTTTTATCTTGTCCTTCTCGAGTTCGAGCCATCTTGTTCGGGGAACAGGTTTTAAATTCGATTGCATTCTCCAGAATGAGCTGATAGTATGGACTACCCCAGGTGCGATAGATGCGGTGGAAATGAATGTCAGAGAGGAGAAGAGATAATCAATCCCAATTGCCCGATTCTAAGGGAGAATATTGACGAGATCGAGATAGTATCCAGATATCTTAAGGAAAAGATTGCCCCCATATATCGCATAGCATCTAAGATAGAGAAGGAGACCTACAGGGAGATCAATGGGGCCATCACCCCCATTCGCCCCCGGATTGCAGAGGTAATTGCCTTCTGCAAGGAACTCGGTTTTGAGAGGGTGGGGGTGGCATTCTGTGCTGGGCTCATCTGGGAGGCTGGCAGGATATGCGAGATACTTGAGAAAAGCAGCCTCGAAGTTGCATCGGTGATGTGCAAGTGCTTCTCGGTCGAGAAAGAGGAACTAGGGATCCCCCGAGAATCATACATTCGAGGGGGGAAGGAGAAAGGCTGTAACCCGCTCATGCAGGCTGAAATGTTGAACCGGGCTGGAACAGAGCTCAATTTCATCGTTGGATTATGCATTGGCCATGATATACTGTTCACCCAGCATTCTGAAGCTCCAGTAACCACCCTTGTAGTGAAGGACAGAATGTCCGGCCATAATACTATTGCACCGCTTTACAGCTCCTATTTCTCGGAGATACTCGAACGAAAATGATCGAAGGAGAATACGATTTCGTTGGTCATCTGTCGGAGCAGAATACGCATTCCAATCTGGAGTCCCCGAAATGCTTTCTTATCTCCTGAATGTCCTCTTCTTTCAAGGGTGAAATTCCGCATCTTCTGGTTGGGGTGTTCAGATAGATGATATCGGGGTCGATCTCATTGCATAGATCTACCAGCTTATCCACTTCGCTTCTGTTAGCATCCACGAACATAAGCTGAAGTCTGAAACTACCCGGGAATTCGGCAGCCGCGGTTCGAATCCCTTCCAACACACTTTCGAAACTGATTGAACCGTGGGGCTGGTTGACCTTTTTGAAGGTCTCCTCGGTCGCAGCATCCAATTTGGCAATGACGATGTCGAATGGTTCCAGAGCTTCCATGCTCCCGTCGTTAAGGAAGTGACATGAATTGGTCAGGATGGCCAGGGGTACCTCTTTTTTCGCCTTGATGGCCTCGGCCATCTCCTTAAGGTTCGAGGCGAGCATGGGTTCACCCGTTCCCGAAAAGGTGATGAGCTCGACTTCGTCCATGTTCTTGCGCTCTAGCCCTTCGATAACTGCTCTAGTCTGAACGAACTGACATTTCTGCTGGCTCAGGATTCCTCTTGCACCCAGCTCGCAGTAAATGCAGTTGAGACTGCATACTTTCGGATCCATACAGATGGGATCTATTCCTAGGTATGTGCCGATTTTCCAGGATCTCACCGGACCGTAGACGACGCTCATCTGCTCACGCAATCTTCCTTCAGGTAGCTACTTGTAGAAAATCCTGTTCCCATCTTTCAGCAAATTTGGTGTCAAGTCTCCGCTGATGGATGCGAATCTCCCCAAACTTGAATGGCAATTCGTCATATTCGATTTTCAATGAAGGGTCCTTTCGAGCGGGTTTCCGATGATTACGATGAGTGGTACCTAGCTCACCCTATGATATTGGACCTTGAGCGAAAGGCGATAGGATGCATGGATCTCGAAGGTGACGGTCTTGACGTGGGTTGCGGTACGGGAGCGCTCTCACCCTCAGGGGCTTTGTGCCTGGACCCCTCTCTACCCATGTTGAGGAAAGCTAGGATGCGAGGTCTTGTTTCCATCGTTGGAATGGCGGAGAATTTGCCATTCCGCGATCAGAGCTTTGACTTCGTGATCATGACCGCCTCGCTATGTTTCCTAAGGAGTCCCCAATCGGCGATAATTGAATCAGCCAGAGTTCTCAAGACCGAGGGTCACCTTGTTGTATGCATAATACCAAGGGACTCATCATGGGGAGTTCATTACATGAAGAAGGGGGAGATGGGACATCCCATCTACAGCCATGCTAGATTCCTTACCGTTGGAGAGGCGAATTCAATGATGGAGAACGCTTCCCTTGAGATGGATCTGATTGCATCATCCCTTCACTTTCCACCTGGAGCATCGATCGATGACGATACCGTTCAACTGGGTGACAGCAACGGAGGCTTCGTATGTATACGTGGAAGGAAGGTGCTCAGGCAAGGGGTTGTTCGTCGTTGAGATCCTCATTCTGTGCAAGAAGTTCTTCCCAGAGCTTCAGGGTTTCAAGGGCTTCCTGCTCATCCATGGTCTGGATGGCGAATCCGGCGTGTACGATTACCCATTCTCCAACTTCCACCTCCACCATGGAGAGATTGACCTTCTTGCTGACCCCCCCAAAATCAACATCGGCGATCTTGCCCTCTATGGAAACCACTTTACCGGGGATGGCCAGACACATCTTCTCACCTTATGACGACAATATCTTGAGAATGGCCTCGGCGGGCTGCCCGTCGCAGGTCGCAAGGGCTTCGATTGCCTTTTCCCTGCTGCAACCTGTCTGATCCATTACAAGGGTGATGTCCTCTTCAGGGATGACTGGTCCAGCCTCTACGTCGCTTCTCTCCCTGATCTCGTAGTCCCCGAGTATCTGGAATGTGACCTGCCCCTGGACCTCCATCATGGTCACTGCTGGGTCACTGATAACGTACTCGCTGGTGGATGTTCGTATTACGACCTCTTCCGCGTCCTCAATCTCTTCCGTCTTAATGCCAAGCTTCTTCATGGCTTGCTTCATCTGACGGGGATTCATTCTTCCACCTGGCATCATGGTCTCAGCTAAGTGATGA
>DATKXF010000147.1:0-13607 GCA_035529155.1 Methanomassiliicoccales archaeon
CACATATGTCCTCTATGATCGGGAAGTACCTGAGATCGAACACCTGACTTATATTGAGATCTAGGACCTCGTCGCTAATGTCCTGCAGGTCATCCCGATCGGTCGCATCGGAACCCGTGCCGTTGTAGATCCTCGAGTCGAACTCAATCGCTACGAAAACGGGGCTGATCATTCCTCCGCCGAATCCCTCCACGATATCGTTGACTCCCGTCTTGGATTCTGAGTCAGGCATGGTGCTTATCATGTCGTAGGAGGTGTCCAGGTTGGCCACCACGTAAATTGCTGGAAGAGAGATTATAATTGCCGCGATAACGAAGATCTTTGCGTGCTTGATAGAGGTGCGAGCGGTGCGTTCGAAGTACCTGTGCGACCACCTCGATATGCGGCTGGCCTTGGATGGGTCCTCCTTCCTCTTCCTCACATAATCGATTGTAGTGGGCCAGAAGATCCTGTCCCCTAGGAGCATTATCAGCGAGGGCAGGAAGAACAGCGCGAACATGAGGGCGATGAAGATGCCCATCGCGAGCGAGATGCCTATGGAGCTGACCATGCTGAAGCTGCAGACTGAAAGCACACCGAATCCAATCATCACGGTGAAACCGGAGGTGATGATCGATTCTCCCGCCCAGGTGACCGCCTCTATCACCGCCTCCTTCTTCTCCTTTCCGAGTACTCTCTCCTCCCGGTATCGCGAGAGGATGAAGATGCAGTAATCGCAGCCCGCGCCCAGCATGGTCACCATTACCAGAACGAGAACGTAGTTGGTGACCTCCATGACGTAGGTGGCAAGAAGGAATATTCCCATGAGTGCTATGACCAGCGCCATCCCGATGATGGAGGGCGGTACTATTGACGAGACGATCGATCTGAAGAACAGCCCGATGAGGATGATGACCAGCATGATGCTGACCGGATCGATCTTCTCCATGTCCTCCATGGAAGATGTCTCTATATCGTAGGTGATACCGTCCACACCGGAAACAAGGACCTCGATGTCGGCAAGGAAGGCGGTCCTCTGTCTGATGATCTCCCTCACCTGCGGAATGTACTGGCTTCCATCCAGATACTTGCCGTCTGGCAGTTTGTCATAGGTGATGGTCATCAGCATGGTGTCGTTGAACGGCACGTTCAGTATCATTTCGAGGATCCCATAGGGAATGGGAATCGGATAGTCGGCCAGTGAGGTGGTCAAGACCAACTCCATGGCCATCTGCCGGATCTGCTGATCCGTGACGTCGAGTCCCAGGCCGATGATCTCGAGGATCAGATCCTCGTCGACATCGCCCATGGTCTCGTGCGTGAGAATTATGATAGTATTATTGAAGGCTGTGGAGTTTGACCATTGATCCCAGCCCAAAGCGTATACAGCTTCCACCACTTCCGCTCCCGCTTTTGGGAGGGCATCGATCAGGGGCGGGACCAATTCCTCCACGAACTGCCTGACCTGGGTCATGTTAGGAGCCACATGCAGCGTCCAATTACCGCTGATCGAGATGGTGGTGTTGTCATCCCACTTCTGCTGGAATCCATGAATGAAGTCTTCGATAGGAGCCTTGAGGTCCGGTGGAACCTGTTCTAGGTAGGGTTGGATGAGGTCATCGACCACAGAGTGGCAAACCGCGTTCAAACGATACGGATCCAGGAAATCCAGGGGATCGAGCATATCGACGGTCCGGTTGAAGATGTCCCCCGCGATCGGCCAGAGGCTGGCGAGTCCAATATCCCTGAAGTATTGCTTTGCCTCCTCCCAGAATTCCGGGAAGGTCGAGTTTATTGAATGCTCCTCTCTGGCGAGTGGACTGGCTACCAGCACCGGGTCGTCACTCGTGGAGTTCCAGGCAGCTGAGAAATCCTCATACCACATCCAGAACAGGTCCTGGAACTCGACGGAGATATTGGCTATTTCGAGCAGCATCTCGATCTCATCGCGCGTCGCTTCGTAGGCGAGCGAGTCGACCTCTGTGGTATTGAGATCGGGATCGATGTCATGGATCGCCATCCAGTTGAGCGTGAACGCGTCTGCGGAACCATAGAACATCAGCGCCGATTCGAATGTCGTGTTCCACAGCGCGGGGTACATCGAGGGCATCCCGAAGATGAGCATGGCCGTACCGTTTGCCAGCTTGTTGACCTCTACGATACCACTGAGCACGATATCCGTGTAATTGTCCAGTAGCGGGGTGTATATCGAAAGGACGGTGTTGTCTGGGATAACTTCGCTTTCCGCTATATCACTGGATATGTTGAAGATGACCTCCTTGAGATCCTGTCCTAGAACCGAGTTCTGCCCATCCCCCTTGAAAACGATGATGGTCGAGAATCCGTCCGTTGACATGTTGAAGTTGGCGTTGATATATTCCTGCGCCCTCATGGACTCCATGTCCTCGGGCGCCATTGCCAGCATATTGTACTCCACGGCTTCCATGACGCTCGGTGCAAAAGGGATAGCTATGGCGAGAACGATTATCCAGAACACAATGATCGCTTTGTACCGCTTTACGATGAATTTGCCGATGTTGTTGAAGGTTCCCACTTTTCCCCTCCCTCACCTGTCCAGCTTTCTGATTCGGGAGGGTTGACGATTTCATACTAAATTAATATGTCCTTTTGAATTTCATAGATGAATCGGAGGAGTTCGAAAGTCGATCAGCCTTCAGTGATCACTGTCAATACAACATGCTGGAAAGGGAAAAATCGAACTCCATATGTTGGGTTATGTTAACACGTATCACACAAAATGCAAATTCACAGTCGATGTTCACCAATCCACCATGTTCTCCAACAGGATCACTTCTGTCAACCCCTCTGGAGTGAGGGAGATCTTCGAACTCGTGGGCGGAGACGCGATCAATCTGGGATTAGGGGAACCGGATTTCGAACCTCCCAAAGTCGCCAAGGAGGCATTGAAAAGCGCCTTGGACATGGGAATGAACAAGTACGGTCCCACCATAGGTCTCAGGCCACTGAGGGAGTCGGTGGCCTCCTACCTGGGAAGATATTGCGAAGGGATCATCTCCTCCAACGTAGTGATCACATCAGGGGCGACCGAAGCCCTCCTGGTAATCAGTCAATCGTTGTATAATCCTGGCGACGAGGTGCTCATACCTGAGCCCGGATTCGTGCTCTATCACCCTCATGCCGTGCTCGCTGGAGCGAAACCGATCACGTACGGTCTGAGCGAGGAGAGTGGGTTCGAGCCAGATATTGATGAGATTCAGGAGAAGATCACCGGGAAGACCAAGGCAATTGTGGTGAACAGCCCTTCCAATCCCACGGGCGGGGTTATATCCCGGGAGACATTCAACGCCTTGGCAGAGATCGCATCTGACAACGGCATTTATATCATCTCCGACGAGGTGTATGACAATTACATCTACGAGGGGGAGCACTTCTCATTCTGCGAACATCTTGATAACGCCATAGTGGTCAACTCATTCTCCAAGTCAATGGCCACCACGGGATGGCGGATTGGATATCTGGTCACGAATGACGAGGCGGTCAAGCAGATATCGAAGATGCACTACTACACCATAGCATGTCCCCCAACACCTATCCAGTATGCGGTGAATATCGCCATGCCCCACATGATGGAATTCTTGGAGGAGATTGTCCCCGTTTTCGACAGCCGCAGGAAGAAGATGGTATCGATGCTCAACGAGATACCCGGGTTCAAGTGCGACCTGCCCAAGGGATCTATATTCGCATTTCCATCCTACGACATGGACATTCCCTCCATGGAACTAGCAAAGGCGATCGCGTCCCAGGGAGTGATAACATCTCCTGGCATTGCTTTTGGCACTAGGGGTGAGGGGCATCTTCGTTTCTCCTATGCTGCATCAGAGGAGGACATCGAGAAAGGCCTGATGATCGTCAAGGATGTTGTGGAGACCCTCTGCTAGTCCATTCCGATCGCGGGACAAATTACTATTACGTGTGTCACTTTCTAGGCAGTCGCAGATTTCAATCCGAATGAGTAATTTGGATTCATGCCTGAGAATTGTGGGTCAAAGGGAGGAATCACGAATATGAACGGAAACGATGGCCAAGAGGATATAGTGGATTTCGGAGAGATAATCGATCAGGAAGCGGAGAAGATCATCTTCGAGAAGAATCACGAACGGACTGTTGCCCTGGGCGACCTTTGGTTCTCCCTGATGAGCGAGAAGGTGATGGAGTCCGATGCACCTATTGAGAAGAAGCTCGAGATAATGTTCGTAATGGCGACAAACTCACTCCTGGATCTTATCATGGGTTCCCAGCCGGGGGAGGTCGCCCTTCTGGTAGCCAAGAACCTGGATGAATATCTACGGGTCGCCCTTGTGAACCGCAAGTACGGAACGGACCTGATGAAGGTCTTCCAGGACGAGTTCTTCCAGGAATATGGCAGTGAGTTCGAGACCGATGAGGAACTTGACTGTGCCCTCGAGACCTTCGAGACCAACTGGTGGAACACCAAGCGAGAAGAGCTGGAGAACAAGAGCCCTAACCGAGCCGTCAAGGAGATCACTGAGGAATACAATCTCTGATTAGACGATGACAAATCGTTTTAGGTTCAGGGACCGTTCGGGTCTTAGATGGTCATAACCTCAGCACCCGGGAAGCTCATTCTTCTGGGCGAGCACGCCGTTGTGTTTGGCATGCCCGCGATAGCAGTGGCGATAGATCTCAGGCTGAGATGTATCGCAACACCATCCATCGAGTTCACGATCAACGGTAAGTTGATGGACACTGCCTACCGATCGTACATCAATGCAGCGATGGACAAGGTTTGGATGGGCGATCCGATATCCATACAGACCTTCTCCAGTCTCCCTTCCGGTTCGGGTTTGGGATCCTCGGCTGCCGTTACGACAGCTACCCTGGCGGCCCTCATGCAGCTCAGGAGCGGTTTCGATCAGCCCACGGTGGCACGGCTGGGTTTCGAAGTCGAGTCCGAGGTTCAGGGGAGGGCCAGCCCCATTGATACATCGGTAAGCACTCACGGTCACGGTATCTTCGTCAACCGCAAGAAGGGGAAGGACCATCTTTGGACGATAAGAAGGGACGAGAGGTTGTGGCACATACACCATCTGGGAGTTCCTGAACTGACCATAGTTGTTGGTTACACCGGAATCCATGCCCCCACAGGTCCGCTGGTGGACATGGTGAAGATGAGGGTGGAGGAACACACCTGGGCGAGAGAGGCCATCGAACGGATCGGAGAGATATCCCTCGAAGGCATGAAAGCTCTCAAGAGAAATGATCCGGAGACGCTGGGAGAACTCATGACGGAGGATCACTCCCTTCTCTCTAAGCTGGGGGTCTCCTCCCCAGAGCTCGATGCCCTCGTGGAGGCGGCATTGCCCCATTCGTACGGTGCCAAGCTCACCGGGGCTGGAGGAGGTGGGAGCATGATCGCCCTAACGGCTGAGGCTGAGAAGGTATGCAAGGCCATTGAAGAAAAAGGCGGTGAACCGATCGTCGTCCATACCGGAGTGCCAGGCGTCAGGCTGGAATAGGACGCGATCGGCTTTTAGGGGTTCAGATGAACTCTTCGAAATCCTTCACGAGATCTGGAAGCTCTTCCTTGATCACCTTCAGGATGTTGTAGACGGACATCTTGTCAACCCCCACCTCGGCAAGGGTCTCGATGACTAGATCGAATTGCTCATCGGTGATGGTTATGAGCTTCTCTTTCGCCATCCAGTCGCGCCACAGCTTGTTCTCGAGCCTGTCGCGCCAGAGTGATTCGTACTCCTGGAAGAACTCCTTGCTGAAGTCATTGGCCTCCAGGGCCTTAGCGGCCACCTTTCCGGCGTACATGCCGGAGAGGCATGCATGGGCTATGCCGCCCCCGGTGATAGGGTCGATGAGCCTTGCGGCGTCTCCCACCAGCATCATGCCGTCCATGACGGTCTCGTCGAGCGGGTGTGAGACGGACACCGCGCCGCTCACGGCCTCCAACGGCTGGCCTTTGGCGAAGCGCTCGTTGTCCTTGATGAACTTGTCCAGGTATCCCTTGACCTCTCCCGGCTTCTTGAGTTGAGAGAGGAGGATGCCCAATCCTACGTTAGCAGTGTCCTCGTCCTTGGGGAATACCCAAACATAGCCTCCGGGCGCGGCGCTGCCGATGAAGAACTCGCAGTACATGTGCTCGATATCTATCCCAGTGAGCCTGTACTGGAAGCAGGTGGTGATGTCGCTCTGCTTGAGGCTGGTGTCCAAACCCGCCCATCTGGCGACCTGTGACTCGAATCCATCGGCGGCGATCACACACTTGGCCTCTATTGCCAAGGGCTCACCGTAGCTGGAAGCGGTAACACCGACGACCTTCTCGCCCTCTTTCACCACCCCGGTGGCCAAGGTCTTGAGCATGATCTCCGCCCCAGCTCTTGCCGCGTTGGCGGCCATGGCCTTATCGAAGAGGTGGCGTTCCAGAACCAATCCCACCTCGTTGCCGGCCATCTTCTCATCGACGTAGAATGAGCTTCCAGAGGGCGAGACCAGTTTGGCTCCATCGACCTCTTTGGCGATCCACTTCTTGTCCATGGGGACCTTGATCTCCTCGAACCAGGCGCGCGATACGCCCTCGGCACATCTAACGGGGGACCCGATCTCCTGGCGCTTCTCGATGAGCAATACGTCAGCTCCAGCCTCCGCCGCGTGGCGGGCGGCCAAGCTTCCGCCAGGTCCTCCTCCGACCACCAGGACATCGCACTTGCGCTTCATGTTTCGGCCTCCATCTCAAGAGCCCCTACGGGGCATACCTTCACGCAGCGCCCGCAGCGGTTGCAGGCGTCCGTGAACAAGGGAATGGTATCGTTCAGGAAAACGGCATTCTTGGGGCAGGAGCCCACGCAAGCGGCGCAGTGCATGCACATCTCAACTGTTACTATCATTCTAATACCTCAGATATACTCCTCACCCTTGGTCTTCCTCCACTCCTCTATGGGCACGGAGTACTTCTTCTCTATGCGGGTACGATAGGTCGGACCACCGTTGTACGCGCAGAAAGGAATGATGCTGTTGTCAGGCGTGACGTAGTGGATTACGCAGCGCTTCACGCGCTCGATGTCGTAGTTGTATCCGTCCTGGAAGTGCATACCGCCCACGAACATCATGTTCCATGAGAACTCGGAAAGTCCTTCCTTGGTATCGTCACTGAACACTGTCTGCATGGTCTTCAGGAACTTGGTCATGGAGAGGTCCTCGGGCAGGTTCTCCTTGATTATGGACTTCTTAAGTATGGAGAACGCCTTGAGCTTGGACAGGGTTATGCTCTTCCCGCCTTCCATTTCTTTGGTGAGCTTCAAAAGGCCATCGAGCAGCTTCTCGGCATCGATGAATCTGGTGATGGGAATGACCTTCCCGTCCTGTATGAACAGATAGGTGGCAAGACCGCAGTGCGGGTGTGCGGTGAATGTGACCTTGTCCTCATGGAGGAGTGCGGAGACGAAGGTGGATATCGGGGCCACCACGGGAACCGGATACCAATCGTCGTTGGTGGTGTAACCTGTCTGATCGTTTACGTCGTGGACCAGGTCAGTCAGGGTGTAGCGCTCCTTCTCTCTCTGCTCCTTGCTGATCCTTCCGGTGAATGCCACTGGCTGGAAGTTGATGCCTCTTATCACATCACGGTTCTTTATCGCGAACTCGAGGATGGGACCGACCTGATCGTCGTTGATTCCCTTCACGATGGTGGGAACCAGCACGATCGAGGGGGGCTTTTCCAGTGCCTTGACGTTCTCGATAGCTTTCAGCTTGGTCTCCAGCATTGGCTTGCCCCGGGCCACCACGTAGATGTCCTCACGGAGGCCGTCGAACTGAAGGTAGATGGTGTTCAGGCCTGCCTCGGCACACTTCCTGGCGAAATCGGGGTCATTGGCTAACTTCACCCCGTTGGTCGCGATCTGGACCTGCGCGAACCCCATCTCCTTCGCTTTCTTTATGACATCGAAGAACCTGGGGTATATGGTGGGCTCTCCTCCGGCGAACTGGATAGCAGTGCATGGAACTGGCCTTTCATCCCTCAGCGTCTGCATCATCTGGACGACCTCATCGTAGGAAGGCTCGTACACGTACCCTGCGGCGTTCGCATTGGCGAAGCAGATAGGGCACTTCATATTGCAGCGGTTGGTCAGATCGAGGTTTGCGAGTGAGGTATGGCTAAGGTGAAGTTGGCAGAGGCCGCAGTCATCAGGGCAGACCTTCGCATCGGGGATCAGGGGATTGGAAACGCCCACTCCGTCGAAGGCCAGGCTCTCGGCTTTGAGGTAGAGGTCCACATCCGACCAGTACACATCGGTTATCTTTCCGTGGTCGGGGCATTCCTTCTCCATCAGGACCTTGCCATCCTTCTCGAAGATGGTTGCGGTAATGATCCTACCGCACTCGGGACAAAGGGACCCCGTTTGTTTTGGAAGCCCCTTCTTGAGTTTACTTTCCTGAATTAACATGAATACATCCCGGGGATTGAATTGAAAGGTAATGATTTAATACTTATGTAGTTGGTATAGCTACACGTAATCCCATGGATTTCTTGAACATTTTCAACATGGATGCCGGTACCCTGGAGGAGGAATACGAATCCGTATCCATGGCCCTCAAGAAACTGGGTCTTTCCGAATACGAGGCGAAGACATACATCGCACTCGTCACCATGGACCTGGGATCTGCGGAGGCAATCGGAGAAACGGCTGGTATTCCTCGCACTTCAGCCTACAAAGTGCTCCAATCACTGGAGGAGAAGGGATTCGTCACCTCTATCGAGGGAAGACCGACAATCTTCCATCCAGTTCCTCCACTGGAGATCAAGATGGAAATTGTCGAAGAGATTTCCGAGGTCTTCGACAAGCTGAACGAGGTACAGGGGATTCTGAGCGAAAGAGGAGTTCCACAGCTAGTGTTCACAATAGTAGGAAAGGAGAAAGTGCTCGCCAAGATCGGTGATATACTCGATTCATCACTAAGCAGCTTCATCATCTCCAGCCCCCAGATCCGGGTCATCAGACAGATTCACGGGACGAAATTCAGAGAAGCGGTGAAGAGGGGCGTGGATGTCACTATCATTACCGAACCATTCGTCAAGGTGCCATCCAACATTAAGCTCCATCGAAGAACGGGATTGCTGGCCACGGATGTATTCAGTGATGGGGAGATCGCGCTCATAGCCACCCCAGACCTTTCTCTTTGCGGGTTCACGGACAATCCATTCCTCGTCGAACATCTGGAGAGCTTTCTCAGGATATCAATGGAGCAGCTGGGACAGGATTGAGGTCATTCCTCCAGATCGATGATGTCTGAGTCCGATGTGTCTTTGGAATTCGTTCCATTAAGGTCGCGCTGTTCAAGCCACCGGGCCGCATACCTGCTTCTCGAGATGAGGTTCATTCTCTTCTGCTGCTCAGGAGTCGGCGCTGCATTCTCTATGGTGAAAGACCCAATGGATGCCATGATCGTGGTGAGGACTATCACTACCAAGGTCACGCTCAGGAAGGCGGCACCCACTTCGAGACTCACCACGCCAAGGGCCAGTGGATAGGATGCCAGTACAGCCGCGCTCAGTCCACGGGGCATCATGAAGAACACCGCCATCTTATTGGGCCTGGTGAGCCTGAGCACCGAGGAAGTGATATTCGCGGCAAGGAACCTCACTCCGACCAGACCTAGGAATATGCCCAGCGCCAGAACGATGTAGGTTGTATCCACGGGTGTCACGCTGAAGACTATTCCAAGGTAGACGAAGAAGAAGGTTCTGACGAAGAAGGATATCTCGCAGTGGAACTGTCTGATCTCCTCGTTGAAATGATACTCTCCCTTGAACTTCTTGAGTATCCGGGCGAACTCCTCCTTGTTGCCCAGGACCAGTCCGAACACGAGGGCGGCGATGGCTCCCACGCCGATCTGGCCCACCAGGATGTCCGTTAGGGCGTACATTATCAACAGTACAGCGATGGTCACCATGTAGGAGAACGGCTGCCCGTTGAGCTTTGCCAGGATCCTCAACCAGAAGATGCCGAAGATCAGACCGATCATGAAGGAGACGAAGAACGCCGCCGCCAGACCCTGAATCGTCGGTCCCAGATCACCAGTGTGGGTCTGCATGAGGAGAATGATGGACATTGCCATCACAATGACAATGACATCGGTCAGGGCTGACTCGATGGTGAGCAACGTGCGCGTCTTAGGTGAGACCCTCAGTCGGTTTACCAGCGGGATCACCACCGCCCCGCTCGTTCCACCGAGTATCGCTCCCAGAAGCAGTGAGGTCATGAAGTCCCACCCCATCATAATGAAGGCGATGGCCGTGACGATCATTATGGATAGAACGAAGGCTACTATGGTATGCATCATGGTCCTGGTCAGCGAACCGAGGACCTGATCATAGTTCAGGCCGAGACCGCCGTCGAACATTATCATTGCCAGAGCCAACGCTGCCAGGAATGGGGCCATCTGCTCAATGATGACGAACATGTCATTGTCGATAATGCCCAGCATACCCGGGCCTATCAAGTATCCAAGAAGTATGAGGATCAGGACATCCGGTATCTTTGATTTGTTGAACAGCAGGTTTGAGACGAACCCAATTATTATGATTGCCCCAATGGCCAAGAAAGCCATGACTACAGAAAGCATCCCAATCCTCTTCTCGGAGCATTAATCGAATCCTATAATAGATTTCCTGAGTCAATTCCGCCTGATGAATCCATGCCGTATGTAGCATGCAGGTAGCTGCAGGGCTTTTTATCTCTCTCGGACTAGCCATTCCAGTGAGCAAGAAAAGATTCGACTCGATTGCCATTTCGGGGTCAAGAAGATTCGCGACGGGTCGGTGGCGAAGGGCTCAAATGCCTTTCTCCGTGGCGGCCGTGCTTCTCCTCGTTCTTTCCAGTTGTTCGATAGCCCTCGTCTACCAGGCCGATCTCAGAGAGGACTCAAACCCTATCCCGTTGGAGATCGCCCAGGAGATGTCAAGAACGGCTGATGAGGTCTCATTCGACCTTCAGGAGGTCGCATATTCCAAGGCCATCGATTCCGTAAGGTCCACTAGTGATGTGAACGAAAGCGCCATGATGGCGAAGTTCTCCTTATCGCTCTCCGAGTACGTTAGGACCAACTATCCTCGGGGCGTGGACGGGTTCTTTGTCAGGGTGAATGCTTCCAATGCCACTATGGTATTCATGCGGACCTGTATGGAGGAATTGTATCCCGAGCTCGAATGTGATTATGCCAGTTACAACATTACGACCGTCCCTGCATACTTCACAATTACGGGAAATGTCACCATCGTGATCGAGGGATACGGTGGAATGGTCATCCAGCGAGATGATCTCGATATTGGCCTGTACCTTCCATTCCCACTGCTGGCGAACCGGATCGAGGCCATCGCGCAGGCGCTCAGTGGAGGAAGGTGCGAGTTCGAGAACATAGTGAGGTACGAGCTCTCGGCACTGGCCCAGGACCGGGTCCTGAGGGGATATGGGCTTAGTTCAAGAAATGGAGGGATGGGCACCTCAGAGGTGGTAACCGAGGAGGATGTGCTCAAGGCACTGAATCTCGCTTTGCTTCTGGAGCAGAGGAAGTATCTGAGGTCTGTAGACCCCTCCCTCATCTCCTGGATGGAAAACAAGTGGGA
Organism: Methanomassiliicoccales archaeon; assembly: GCA_035529155.1. Lineage (GTDB taxonomy): Archaea > Thermoplasmatota > Thermoplasmata > Methanomassiliicoccales > JAAEEP01 > JAAEEP01. The sequence goes on from DATKXF010000147.1 coordinate 11,615, forward strand.
AGGTGACCACACCGCATTGAACAGATCCCTGGAAGGCGGCAAGGTGGACCCCGCCGATCTCATGCTCTCATCGTACGGTTCCTTGGAGTACGACACGGGGCTCATACTCGCACAGAGCCTGTTCGCCATCTCCGATGTTCTTGTACTCAAATGGCTGGAGTCCCTTCATGTTCTGGATATCGCGGAGGGGCTGGAAACCTTGCTCGAGTTGGGGGAGCTCAACCTCAACGGGCTAATCGAGCGCTGTTTTGGCGTGGATCTGCTTCAGGAGGGAATGATCGAATGGATATCGGAAAGGATGGCGGAATTCGGATACCTGGAGGAGAGCTACAGATACATGCACTTCAAATCCCAAGATGGAAAGATCACTGTTCCAGATCATCCCTTTACGGTCGTGAACGATCTGAATCAGATTTACGAGCTGGAGCTTGGAGGCGATTACGAGGTGGATTTTCCATCGGTGGACATATTCTCATCGTCAGCCTGGGGTGACTTTCTGGAGGGATGGAAACGCTCCTCATTCCAGCTCGGGGACACCCTGAGGCAGTTCGTGAAGCAGGTGGCGCTTGGCATATCCTCCCATTTCGAAACACCATCGGTCCGGATGGAGTTGGACCCGCTGGATGGCCAGAGCCCTCTGGATCGTCTTACAGACTCGTTGAAGATCATAGTGGACCGGGATTGGCTCGCACCCGTTATCGCGGAGGCGGAGGAGAGCGTGGGACTCGTAGACACCATGGCAGAGGAGCTGTTCTCCTTCATCGACGCCAACTGGAGAGACATACTGGGTACCGAGGAATCACTGGATGCTGCAATTACGCAGATTGCTCGAAATATGGTGAACGAGACCTCCGATTCCGTTCCATACATGGGTGAAGGGTCCAGAAGGATGATGGAGCTCGAGTTGAGGAGCTACTTCACCAGCTCGACGACCTGGAATTTGATGGACGGTCTGGAAGAAGAGTACAGGCGGGCATCATCCTGGAGATTTGAGGCGATGAGGGATGTTTTTGCGGAGCAGGTCCTTCAAAGTCCCCTAGGCGAGGTCTCCGGCCTCTTGTCGGACCTCGTCTCAGGCTCTTTGCAGGGAGTTCCAGGGGTAGAGAATGCACTAGCAGGATATGTTCAAGGACAGATCTCCCAGATAAGGGACAGCTTCGAATTGAGATGCGACAGGATATTGATCCCAATTCCCTCGAGGTCTGATTTCACCATTTTTCTGAAAGACTGCGATATGCGGGAGACGATCCAGGCTCAAGGTGGCCCGGTGGATTCTGAGGGCGACGATCGAATCGAGATAGGCATAAGGATGCCCTGGGACCACCCTAGGGATGATCTCTATCCCAACACACATATGACAGAGATGAGCGAACAGTCTCTGGCACCATATGTGACACAGTGGACGATTTCAGTGAACGGGGATATTCAGGTATCAGCAAGCCCTCTGGAATCCTCCAACAGGTTCCTGGACGGGGAGACACCCACCTGTGAGAGGCAGGTTAGGATATCCACAGAGTTCACCATCACCGTGAACACTGGATGGGCTCTTCAAGGGGTCGATTACTCCCCCACATCCACCTTGATGGGGGAGGTAAGCAAGTTCATGCAGGGCGTATGGGATGGCATCATAGATGCCCTGAAGTACGTGGCCAATGGCATCACGACGGCATTCAATTTCTTCAAGGGCATGTTCTCCACGCTTCTCTCTTACTCCATGAAGGGGATGGAATACCTATCACAGGCGCTGCAGGTAATGGTCTCCGGCCTTCAAGGCCTTCTCAAGGGAGCAGCGGATACCGCGCTCAATCTGATAGTAAAATTTGTGGAATCGGTGCTGGGCACTATAGAGTTCAACACGACCATATTTGGCTTGAGATTCTCGGTCCAGACCAACGCACCTGATCTTGCCCTGGGAGTGACCAAGGATCTGCTCAAGGTGACCTTCTCCTTCTCGGTGATGGGGACGACCATCTCGCTAGCAAATCGGCTGGTG
>DATKXF010000148.1:0-6370 GCA_035529155.1 Methanomassiliicoccales archaeon
TCCCTGATGACCCGAGGAGCCGAACCTGTTCCACCCCTGAATCCGTCGATGGTGATGAAGTCCGCACCGGCTCTGACAATTCCTGATACTATTGCCCCGATATTATGCACTGCGGCCACCTTGACGCCTACGGGCGTCATGTAATCGGTAGCTTCCTTCAGTACGGAAATGAGCTGCTGGAGATCCTCAATCGAATATATGTCGTGATGTGGATAGGGAGAAAGGGCATCCGTACCCTCGGGGATCATCCTGGTCTGGGAGATCATCTCCGTGACCTTCTCGCCGGGCAAATGCCCACCGTGGCCTGGCTTTGCACCTTGACCGATCTTGATTTCCACGGCGGCCACCCGCTTCAAGTACTCGGGAGTCACTCCAAATCGACCGCTGGCTACCTCGCTGTTGATTCTGTGCGCGAAATTGAAGAAATCTGGATGAAGGCCTCCCTCTCCGGAACCAGCCACGATGTTCAAATGCTCTGCCGCGGTGAAAAGAGCCTTTTGGGTATTGTAGCTGACCGATCCAAGGGATATGTGACCTATCATTAAGGGCATGTCCATTGGGACTATCGCACCGTCGCCTGAGACCAGCTCGTATTTCCCAGCGCGCTTTTCTATGCAGAGCTTCCCAGAGCGTCTTCCCAGGTAGGTCTTGGTCTCTATCGGCTCCCTAAGCGGGTCGATCGACGGATTGGTGACCTGGGCAGCGTCCAGGAGGAGATCGTCGAATATCGATCTGTAAGGGAGATCGGTCCCGCAGGAAGAAAGAAGGACACCACCGCTCCTGGCCTGGGCGGCGATCGCCCTCCTGTCCCGCACGGTGAACCCGGGGTGATGAGGGAATATGTTTGGAACCTCGTTCACGACTATCGCACTGGTTGGACAGAAGGACATGCACCTGCCACAGGCCACACATCCTCCCTGATTTTTGACCTTCTTATCTTTGAAATTCAAGGCACCGAAACTGCACTCCTTTGCACATTTTCCGCAGCTTATGCAAAGTTCCCCGTCGATAATGGGACGGAATTTCTCCCAGAGGTGCTTATCTCTTTGCTTGGTGTTTGCCCCCGAGGTCACTCCATCACCCCCTTGAACGGGTGTTCAAGTCCTGACCGAATGAGTCCTTTTTCCCTTTGGGCTATGATGGGGCTCCCAGCATCGGCCGTCCAGGTCTTTGCTTTGATGTCAACTGCACGAATTGCACACTCCTCGCTGGCGGCGAAGATGACGTCTTTCTTCTCGGAAGTTCCTGCGATGAGGGGTCGGAGTTTCTTCCTGTCCGCCATCGCGATCATTGTCGTTTCTGGCTCCCTTCTTCCAACAAGAATGCTGAAAGGTCCATTGAGGAAAGCTTCCTTGTAAACGATCCTGAGCCAGGTGGCCAATTTTTTGCTCTTCTCATCCATACCCTCTATCAGAGGGTAATACCAGGGCGCCATGGCAAAGGCAGCGGCGGGAATTGGAAGGCCATGTCTTCTCACGAGCATGTCCCAGAGATAGGTTACCACCTCTGTGTCCGTGAGCAGGCTGCACTTGTATCCCTCCATCTCGACGAGCTTCTTATTCACACCATATGAGGTGATCTCCCCGTTGTGACATACCGACCAATCGAGTATGCTGATGGGGTGGGCTCCAGCCCACCAACCCGGGGAATTTGTAGGGAAACGTGAGTGAGAGAGCCACATTTCTCCTTCATATCTAGATATATCAAAGAACTCGGCGATTTCGTGGGAGTAGCCACAGCCCTTGAACACCGCCATATCCTTGCCGCTTGAAACGCAGAAAGCACCATCGACCTCAGCATTGATCTGCATAGCCAGCTCAATGATGCGATCATTAGGATCGAAGATGGGACCTCTTGGCCAGTCCAGTTTCTCCTTGGCAATGGCAAAGAAGCGCCATACTAGAGGGTATGGCGGATCCAAGGTGTGGACCTTTCTGGTATAGACCCTTTCGTCACCTGTGATGTATACGTTATCCTTGAGGAACTCCTCGGTCCTGGTCTTTGCATCTTCATTATCGAAGAGGAACTGAAGGCAGTATTCGTCCCTCCTATCTGGAAAGATGCCATATCCAACATATCCTGCTCCAAGACCATTCTCCCTCTCGCCCATGGTCGTGATCATCTTGGTGATAGCTTCTCCGGAGATCTTTCCACCCTTGACATCGATGCATCCCGCAATGCCACATCCTCCCGCCTGTCTCTTCAATCCCGGGGGGCATGAGGCCAAATATACTTCTTGATTCCTTGGACTGTGATACTTGTTAGCAATGTCCACTCCGAACTTTCCGATACGGTCTGCTCCAATCTTCAACATCTCACCGCCTCCCTCAGCGGTCAATATCATTCCTTGAATGATTCTGCTAGGTAATCAGTAGCTGAAAACGGGAGAACGCTCTCTCCCTGCCTAGTCAAGAGGGCGATTTCGCCGTTATCTTGAAACGAAAACGAACTTGAATCGAATAAGTAAAACCTTGTCCTGGTACAGTAGTTGACTTCGGAAGAAGTGCTACCGAGAAAATCAGTTTCAAGCTTGTCGAACGTCAAGTCGATCACACCCTCCTTGAGTTCCACCATCGGTAGGCTATTTATACATTATTGAGTAACAGATTCTAATAAGACTCATTTGATTTGAATTTCGTAAACTGATGTAATGGGTGTTTCGCGACGCTCCAATTTCTCCATGTACAGTGACCAAAGGCTGAGCAAGAGATACAAGCATTCATCGAATGATTTCCAATGATTCTGATAAGATTCATATCTGATGAACAACATGAAGGTAGGATCAAGATACTTCGGGGGTGTTTGCCTACGGTATTGTCCAAGATATCATTTCTCCCCCAGCTTCCAGAGCTGAGTAAGATACGGGAGATCAGGAAGAAATTGAATCTTTCACAAAGAGAATTGGCATCTAAAGCCGGCGTCTCACAGTCCCTGATCGCCAAGATAGAGAGCGGAAGCATAGATCCTTCTTTCATCAAGGTCAGACAGATATTCGATGCCTTTGATGAAGAGATAAGGCGCCAAAAAATTGAAGGAAAGGAGATCGGGAATCAACTTACCGTCTATGATCTAGCCTCCAAAGGAGTGGTTAGCGTTTCTCCCAACCAGACCGTTGGGGAGGTGGTGGACAGAATGATGAAAGGAAGATTCACCCAGCTCCCTGTAATGGATGGTGATAGGGTGGTGGGAGCCATAACAGATGACAGGATACGAGGCTACACCATAGACGAGACCCGAAGCGGAAGTAAGACCTATGATGAGGTCATGGAGACGTTTGTCGGCGATATCATGGAACCTCCATTTTCCATTTTGAACGATGACACATCTATCGAATTGGCCTCTCTGCATCTCCAACGGGAGGGGGCCGTGCTGGTATCAAGAAAGGGCGTCATTGTCGGCATCCTGACGAGCGCAGATTTCCTTGACCTAGGGTTCCGCTACTGAACATTTGGCCAGCCACATCCGGAATATGAATGGGTGAGTTGATTGAAGAAGAGAGAGCTCGAGATGATGCTCCAGAAGATTGCGCCGCTCGCTGAACCAAGGGCGGACCTGGAGCAGTATTCCACTCCAGCATACTTGGCAGCAGATGTTCTCTTCACGGCATATTCACTGGGGGACATACAAGGAAAGACCATTATAGATCTTGGTTGTGGAAACGGTATCTTCTCCATAGGTTCCAGTCTTCTGGGCGCGAAAAGAGTCGTGGGTGTGGATGTTGACCCCAAAGCGCTAGATGCCGCGAGAGTGAACTCTGAGAACATGGGGGTAGAGATAGATCTTGTGGAGTCCGATATCGCCTCGTTCCAGGGTAGGGGCGATACAGTTATTCAGAATCCGCCCTTTGGGGCACAGAGGAAAGGGGCCGATAGGCCTTTCATCAAGAAGGCCATCGAATGTGCTGAGACTGTCTACTCACTCCATATGGAGGAAACAGAGCCCTTTCTTCAGAGAGAGGTATCGGAGCTGGGAGCCCATGTCGAGTACCGGAAAAGCTATAAGTTTAATATACCGCATATGTTCGGGTTCCACAAGAAGGAAAAGAAGAGCGTTGACATCGTGTTACTGCTCATTCGAAGGTGAGAGATCATGAAGAAGAAGAAGGTGCTCCCCGGTGAGGAGGTAGCCGTAGTTGAGGAGTTCATTGCGGCCGATGGTACTTACGAGGAGAACGGCAAGGTGTATGCCGCAGTGTTCGGGGAATTGGAGCTCGATCACGAGGAGAAGACTGCCATTGTTAAGGCAGAGCACCCCCCAGTGAAACTGAAGCCTGGGGATACCGTGTTTGGAGAGATTACTGATGTCAGGACCAGCATGGCCATTTGTGAGGTCATCTCGGTAGAGGGAGAGGAACGTAACATAACTGGTGACACCAACGGGACCATCCACATTTCAAAGGTATCCTCTGGATATACCTCAGAGGTCGGAAAGGAGTTCAGACCAAGTGATATCGTGAGGGCGAGGGTAATCCAGGTCAAGCCGTCCATCCAGCTGACAACGGTGAGTCCTCATCTAGGCGTCATTAAGGCCTTGTGCAGAAGGTGCCGTTCACCCTTGAAGAGAAGAGGGAACTCGTTGTACTGTGAGACCTGTGAGAGGACGGAATACCGCAAATATGCCGATGATTACAGCGACGTTGACTTTACGGAATTTTACAAAGATAAAGGCACGAGCGAGTGAGAGGGAACTAATATTAATAGATGATGAGAGCCGAATAAGAATGGATGCTGGCCTTTCTACATCAATCGCTCTCCAAATCGGTGTTGCAAATAGCCCGTTGTAGTTAAAGGCAAAAGTATATGACCCCCATAGTGATTAAGCAGGTTAGGGTAAATTCGATGAAGAAATCCACAGAAGACCTGGTTCGCGAGATTGACGAACTCAAGAGTGAACTACGGCAGATGAAGGAAATCGTCGGCATGCTGTTCAACATGGTTGTTGACTCCGAAGGCGACGATGAGGAGGACTTTCTGGGATTCCCCGAATTGGGATCCAGTGAGAATCCCCGGTTCAATACCTGAAACGCTTTATTCCCACTATTGGCCTGATTCAGACAAAAGAAGGATTCACCCTTATTATTTTGCAGAAGAAGGTACAATTACTCTTAATCTTGGTCAATATTCTGATCAGGACAAGGTCGGATCAAGCTTTGGCTAGACCGTACTGTGCAAGGTTTTTACATTATCCATAACATATCTCGTCCCGTAGGAAGGTATGATGAAGGCCGTATGTCTGTTATCAAGTGGAATAGATTCCCCTGTGGCTGCCTATCTAATGGCATCAAGAGGGGCGGAGGTACAGCTTCTTCATATGGACAACTTCGGGTCCAGTGATCCTAGGATCTTGGAGATAGTCAAGGATCTTGCCAGCGTCCTCAGAAAGGTCACGGAAACCAGCATGCCGCTCTATTCCACCCCATATTTCAAAATGCAGGAAAGGATAAACAAGCGGTGTGGAAGGAGCTATCAGTGCGTATTGTGCAAGAGATTCATGTTGAGGACAGCAAGGGACTTCGCGTTAAGTGAGGATGCAGAAGCAATCATAACCGGAGATTCTCTAGGCCAAGTGGCATCCCAGACCCTCCAGAACATACTGGTTGAGCAAAGGGGGCTAGAATTTCCTGTATTGCGACCCCTGATAGGTCTGGATAAGCTTGAGATCGAGGCGGTGGCAAGAAAGATTGGAACATATGAGCAATCCATAAGAAAGGCGCCCTCCTGTCCTTTTGTTCCCCAGAAACCCCAGACCTCTGCTGAGATAGGAGCTATGAAAAGGGAGGAATCCTACCTGGATCCCCAGGAAACCCTCGGTACATTATTAAAGGGAATCGAGCGTGTCAGTCCCTGAAGACGGAACACCTTCTCAGGTGGGCCACATCGCATAGCATCTTCTTCGTAATTCGATCGATGTATCTTGCCTGCACCCGGGATACATAGAGTGTGTTGCCGTTAACCTGGATCCTAAGGTCTGTTTCCTTGGGAGGTTTCACCTCCAAAGGAACTATTACTGGGCCATAACAAGATGTCGAGAGGCGGAAATCCCTGCCGTGATGAGTGATGTAATCGATGACCTCAGGCTCGACCGCGATGTCCTTCATCTCGCCTGGCTATGGACTAGCCATATTTAACGCTATTTGAATTGAAGACATCCTTATCGAAGTAAATGATAAGTGGGGACATATGCTATCTCGGGTCGTGAGATGGGTACTTGATACCTCCGCACTATTCATACTTCAGGAAATGCCGACGGGCGAGGTGTACACCTCACCAGGTGTACTGAGGGAGTTGGATGAACATGGAGACAGCAGGATACCATTCCTTTCTGAGCTATTTTCAGTTCTGACGCCGTCTAAGAAGAGTCTCGACGCTGT
>DATKXF010000149.1:0-6267 GCA_035529155.1 Methanomassiliicoccales archaeon
CCATTGAGTATTGTGGTCTGTCCAATGCATTCCTTGAATCTATTCCGTATGGCTCTGGAGCGGGGATCTCACTGTACAATGTAGAAAATGGGCGCATAAGTCATGTAGGATGTGTACCGACCGAGATGGGAATCGTTTTGATCGAAAGCCGGAATGTGGTGATTGAGACATCTAACCTCGATATCTACGGGGTGGGGGTTCTCCTCGATTATTCCTGGAACATTTCGGTGCTCAACTGCACGATTCAGAATGGCTTGACTGGCGTCTCACTGTACTACTCTGATCACAATTTGATTGTCAACAACACTATCTCCAATTTCGATCTGGGCATGTATTTGGGATATTCTGATGAGAATATCATGGAGGAGAACTCCTTCGATCTCTGCAATGGCATATCCATGCTGCAGTCGAATAACAATACTATCACCACCAGTTCTTTCGAGCATGGATATAACGGCATCGACCTTGAGAGTTGCATGGGAACGATGATTTCCGATAGCGTATTCGAGGAGATTTCCAATGATGCCATATCATTGCTGAAATCAGGCAATACCTCAATTTCCAGCAACAACTTCACTTCATGCGGCCAGGTAGCCGTCATCTCAGGCTCTAGGGAATGCCGTGTCGACAACAATACCATGGAATACCTCACCAATGGAGTACGTATAATAGAGTCTTCTAGGTGCTGGGTGGAGGACAATACCATCTATGATGTCGGGTACTCAGGTGTTCATTTCGATTTCTCGGACAACTGTACGGTGGCGAGAAATGTCTGTCGGAAAGCGATGGGAGGCACCTACATCTATGCATCAGAGAATATCACGGTCCAGGCGAACAGGTTCACTCTGAATATGATGGGATTGTACATCATTCAGAATCACGATTTGATGATAATCGATAACGATTTTAATGGCAATGACGAGGGACTGAAGGTCATGGATATCAATAGAAGCCTATTCGAGAGGAACAATTGTTCATTGAATAATCTATACGGGATACTGCTGGACGGTTCAGATGGCAATTTGCTGCGATACAACGCCCTCTTTTTGAACCGGGGAGAGGGCATGATCCTGCACGAATCTCATTTAAATGTGGTCTACTCCAACATTTTCGAGGACAACATGGGAGCCACATCTGTCTATGATCCAGCGAAGAAACAAGGGAGAGATACCGCCACTGACAACTACTGGAACTCCACCGAGAGTGTCGGGAATTACTGGAGCGACTGGCTGTCACCGGACAGCGATGGCAACGGGATCGTCGATAACCCGTACAGCCTGATGGATGATGATAGATCTCACGACTACTATCCCATGGCCTCACTGGTCCTTCCTCCCAAGACTCTTGAAGTGGGCGCCGAGGAAGGGTATGCGACCCTCACCTGGCAACCATCCGACGGAGGCGCAGGATCGGAGGTGACTGGATATCAGATAGTGAGGACTGATTCGGATGGCGTCCAGAGTATCGTGCTCGTTCCTGGTAACACGACCAGCTTCACGGATGAGAATGTGCTCGTTTGGGATGAGTATTCATATCAGGTCTATGCCATCAACTCATTTGGCCGAGGTCAATCCAGCAACTTCGTGACCATCCAGATACCCGATTCTACGTCTCCATGGATTATCATCACGTCACCTTATCAGGGAAGTTCATTCGATGAGGATCAGGTCGATATTGCCTGGTCGATGAGTGATGCTGGGTCGGGAATCTCCAACTGCACCATGAGAATCGATTCGGGGAGCTGGGCCGATCTGGATTCAATGAGCAACTACACCATATCAAATCTTGATTCTGGAGACCATGTGGTGGAGGTCAAGGTCTACGACAGAGCGGGAAATAGCGCCTCTGATTCTGTGACTTTCATCATTGAGGGAGGAATTGGATCGCTGGTAATGCTCGCCATCGTGATGCTGGCAGTCGCCATCGCGATTGTGGCCGTGGTGTTCGTATGGAGGAAAAAGCGCTGAACGGCTCATGATGCAAGCAGCAGATGGAACTATGGCTGCCCAAAATATCCCCTCCTATTTTCTTTCCTAGATTGGATTTCCTTGAATCAAGAGATTTCGTTTCCTCTGATCCTTCTGCTCAGCTGCATTAGGACGAGGTTCAGGTGATCCAGTTGGTTGATGTTTGAGCACGACATGATCTCTTCAACGAATTGGATCATCTTCCTTCGCGCCGCTCTTGGAAATCCCGGAGAAAGAACGTCTGTATTGAACTATCCTTGAGAATGTATTTAGGCAGCAAATTCTACTATCATGTATCTTTACAGAGATTAACCATTTCTAATAATTCGTTTTTTTCTCGCGAAAACGCATCCTTAGAGGGATGAAAATTGCTTAAGAGGAACAGCGTGAAGAATGAATTGAGAATAGGAATCTTGAAATGTGCATTGCTGGTCACCACCCTTGCGCTTCTCATCACACCGTTCATCATTTTGCCAAACAGTTCCTCCGCAAATGATCTTGATGTCTCGTATTCCCTCCTCATCGTTGCTGATGAGGATTTCATGGACGAACTTCAACCCCTCGCCGATTGGAAAAACAGAACGGGGATCCAGACCCTGATGGTCTCATGGCAATCTCTACAGATTTACAGTGGAAACGACGAGGCTGAGAGTATAAAGAGAGGAATTGCTGCTTTGGAGCAGACCTACGGCATCGATTATGTTATGCTCGTAGGAGATTCTCATATTCTGCCTGTGAGATACCAGACTACCGATAGAATAGAGCAGCCTGAGAATTCCTCCATAATGGCCATCGGTGCTTTCTTCTCTGCAGATCTCTACTATGCGGACCTGTATGACAGAAACGGGGCATTCGACGATTGGGATTACGACGGAAATGGTTACTATGGAGAACTCTGGGGAGAGGACAGGACCGGTCCAACCAATCATGATCGAATCGACATCTTTCCAGATGTGGCAGTTGGCAGGGTACCAGCATCCAATGGCGATGAGGTCACTCATTATGTCAACAAGGTGATGGAGTATGAGATTGAGGGTCGCCAAGCCGACTGGATGAGCAACAACCTGATGATAGTCACTACGACCGACTTCCCGAATTTCTTCGAAAACAGCGAGAACGCCATCGACCGCTATTCAGACATGACATATCTCTTCGATAAGCCACCAGCCGATTTTTGGACCATGTACACTCAAGAGGTATGTACCTCCACAGATTACATACCAGGCGGGACTGCGATAAACAACCTCACCCGCGATGAGGGAATAGGCCTGATCGATTTTGGAGGGCACGGATGGAGCGGGCCAGGGGGAGGGCAGTATGCAGCCGGGTTGGGTGGTGCCTATTCCACCTACGATCTAGTCTCGCTGACAAGTGATAACTATCCCATTACCTTCAGCTGCGGATGCGGCACTGGAATCTACACTTCGCAACCCCCGTATGAACCGTATTTGTGCACAGCTGGAGTGACGCATCCAGGAACTTACCTGGGTGAGAGCTTCTATCCTCTATCGTCCTATCCACCAGCACCTGATGTTATCCAGCCGATGATTCCACCAGATCCCAGTTGGACCGTCGAACTGGATACTTTCCCAGAATACTCCCTGGTAAGAACTGACCTTTATGGCAACTCCCCCCAGGGAGGATTCATCGCCTTCATCGGTGGGATCACTGGAATGCAATCTTATGTGGGAGATCTGAACAAGTACTTCCTCAGACATTACTTCGAGTGGGACGGCACCGAGAAGAGATTGGGTGATGTATGGGAGGGAATGGTCGACGATTACCTCATGGAGTACGGTCTCGGGGGAGGGGAGCATACAAAGGAAGCTAGTGGTTGGTTCGATGTGGCAAAGTATCACCAACCCATGAAACTGCATCTGTTCGGCGATCCCTCGCTGAGAGTGGGTGGAATACCCCATCTGCCCCCCACCCTGGAAACCTCCGGTTCTTCGATCTTGGTGAATGAAGGAACGAATGTCAATTTTGGTTACTATGCCACCTGTGATGATCCAGAGGACGCAGAACTGGAATTCAGGTTCGACTTCGATGGTGATGGCACCTGGGATTCAGGAGACATGAGCTCCGAGTGGGTCACGGTACCGACTCATCGCTACTCAGATGATTTCAATGGTTCTGCTCGTCTTCAAGCTTCGGATGGCCAGTACTGGAGTGAAATTATTACTATCCCTGTGACAGTGCAGAACTTAGCTCCAGACCCAGAGATTGAGGTGCCCACCAAGATATACTCGGATAGAAGCACCGATTTCACCTTCAGATCTGGGGATCCAGGAAGCGATACTTGGACCTACGAGATAGATTTCGGTGATGGGTCAAGCGATATTACACGCACTAGTACCGAAGGTGGGTTGGAACTGAGTCACTACTATGACAACACTGGCAGCTACACCATAACCCTGACCGTCACTGATGACGACGGAGGAATTGGAACCACAACGGCAGCGATCGATGTCAGGGTAGATCCCAACCAAGACTTCATCAATCGATTCAAGGACTACATGGACGGTCAGCCTTTCCTAAGAGGAGCGGCCATATTCGCGATCATCGGAGCGGGCGGCTTGCTATCCATTATGACCTTTGTGAAGACACCCAGCGTCTTCTATAAGACCAGAGATCCACCAATCACTTCCAGGGTTGCAATCTCCATGATACCTGTGATGGTTGCCATAGCGATAACCATGGCGGTGGGAATAATTCCTCTTTGATCAAACAAACCTGACGAGGTCTTCATGGCCTCTAATATTTTTTCCGTCTCTTTCAAATTACCACCAACGAAAGGTGCCTCTAGAGGCGCCTTGGAAATCGCGTATTCATCTGAAATGAAGTTCCTGGCCAACAGGTAGGCAACGGCCTTGGCCATCAATGCCACCCTGTTCTCCTCGGGAAGGCTCGCAAAGCAGACTGCATCCGATCATTTTTGATGCCTTGCTGTCATTCTTTCCATCCCTCTCCAATCTGACATCAAAACAGATCAGGATAGGTACGATAGCATGCACCGGAATGTCCATTAATCACCTGCAATCATAGGAGAATTCAGGAATCAGATGGACATCGAATTCATCATCAAGGACAAGAGGAGAATTGCGGTGCTGAACGATTTATCGGTGGAGGAGCCTCTGACCCTCCATCGATTGGTCTTGAAGAATCATATACCAGAGGGAATGATGAGAATAGTCATCCGATCGATGGAGGAGAAGGACATAATCACTCTGGTCGAAGGAGGATACGAGCTAACAGAAAAGGGAAGAGGGCTGATCAAAAAGGTGAGGAAGCTCGAGAAGGTCCCGCCCCACGAGACCTCAGGGGCGAGGGAAGGAGCTCAGGTAAGTATCGCCCCCGATCACAAGAGGAAGCAGATAGACCGAAGAAGGGTTCCGTGAACGGGCATCTCAAGGAAGTATCAGCGACGATACTGTTCCATTTAAGATACCTACGCTCCGTTTATTCAATTTAGGGCTGAATCATTAATGGAAGAATGATATCGAGCTCGGTCGGGACCCGGAGGAGAGGAATATGGGCAGGAACACGCCCCGGGGTGTCTCGGAAGTAGACGGGAATGAATAAAAGGTCGTTCCGAGCCAGAGTTCGGAACCGGGAGTTTCAGCCAATACGACGGAGGATGATCGGAACGAGTCGGTCAATGAGCCGGAAAGCAAGAGGATTCCATTGGAAAATCACGTCCAACAATCTACATACGACATGTTGGTGAGTTTATCGAAAGATCATGAGGATTTCTTCAAGGTGCTTCTCGAAACCATCTTGTCGGGAAGGTGTCGATGCGCCGTTGATAAGATTATTGATTGAAATTGAATTATTCTATAATCATATTTAAATCAATAATATCAACCATGGGTTATATGTATTCCACAGACAACATGGAAAGGGGCAGAGTCTTGAAGTCCCATCCCCTGATTAGGCTTATCCGATTGAGCCACTTTCCAGTTGTCCTGATTTTTTAAGCGATTTGAACACTAACTAGCATCCGCATAAATGAAATTGAATCTTCTTGAACTCATGGTTGAGTCAAACTCTTATCATCTTCTGAATGTAATATAGAACCGGCAAGCTAGACGGTTTCGGAGGGTCCTCCACAGAAGGAGTTTCAGATCATCACTGGGGATTGAAACCCCGAACCGTCAGACAGTCATTATTGGCCTGAAGAACCTCATATGAGTGGTAGAATGGACGGAACAAAGCGGACTGAGGGTCTGAGCATGCTCTCGGCGGTGGCCTTCGCCGTGGGCACCATGATCGGAGCAGGTGTCTTCGTACTCAGTGGACT
>DATKXF010000150.1:0-4219 GCA_035529155.1 Methanomassiliicoccales archaeon
GACCGCGCCGTCGTGCCTGAAGGATAGTCCAGGAATCCTGCCCGGATGGGAGCCATCCGCCAAGCACTTGATCTGCTCCACCAATGTGATCTCTCCCTCTCCCCTGACGACGAAGTCGATCTCCGGAAAATCCAGAAGCGACTCCTCCGCGGTGAAGGAGAAATGCTGTCCCCCCATGACCGTCATGATGTCATCGGAGACCTGCTTGGCGATCTCGGCTACCCTCGCGCAGACGTAGGCATTGCAGGTGAACCCAGAGGCAGCGACGATGGAGGGCGAGATCGACGATATCCTGTTCTCGATATCCTTCCATCCTTTGGCTTCGGCCTGACAGTCCATCACTTCGATCTCCACATCAGGAAGCTCCCTCTCTACGTAGGCTGCTAGAGTCAGGAGGCCGGTTGGCGGCGGCAGGTACTCTCCCATCAGGAACCAGTAGTCCTTGGGAGGCTCGACGAAGAGAATGCTGAGGGCCATGTCGATCATATAGGAAGGGCTTCAGCAACAGTATAATCTTTTACTTCTTGCGGGGTCTTTCACCAGCTGAGATATTGTTGGGTCTTCTCTGAGGACTCTCTCCACTTCCTGTCGAATTGAGAGAGAAGATCCTCAAGATCGCGGTACTTGAACTCCAGTCCGATCTTCCCGCAGAGCTCGACAAGCTCATTTTGCACCGCCCTCACCTGATCCCGGGTCTCCATGGCTCTGGTGTAAGCATCCCGTAATTGATCGAAATGTTCCGATTCGGGAACGAAGCCGTTCTCGAGGTGGTAGAACAGCCATTTTGGGATGTAAGGTTGGAACTCCCGGTTCTTGGCGTATATCCACAGTATGAGGTGCTCCACTCCCTGGCGCAGGGTGTGGGACATGTTATGGCGATCGCCCCTAGCACCCCACATCTCCAGCTCGAAGCGCAGCTTCTCCTCCACCTCGTTCCGGTGCTTCTCCATGATCTGCTGCCTCTCTTCCTTGGGAAAAATCAACTTGCTCTGGAGGAGACCTCTCAATCGATCGTTAGTATCATACAGTATCTGGGAGTTCTGCCTGTCCCACCGAATCACCTGGGACCAGTAGTCTGATGGAACGGGTTGGGCAAGAGCCTCATCGAACGACTCCACCGGAGTATCGATCTCTATCCTTTGATAACGGACCCCAACCGCAATGTATTCCGATATCACGTGAAGCTTTTCTTCCTCGACATAAACGATCAGGTCGAGGTCGGAGTAGTCGTCGCAGAACCCCCTTCCCAGACCTCCAGTCGCCAATATTCCAACGACACCGCCTATTGTGGATATCTTCTCCGAGATGGTTCGCGCCCGTTCAAGGAATTCCTCGTACCTGCTCTTCCCCTGGTACCTGACGTTCCTCATGCCGTCCACCCATCAGAAATGATGGACCGCTGGACCGATAATCATTTCGCGTATCGGTCGTCCATTCTGGAATCGATCGATCCAGCATAAGCTCTAGTGCATCGCCGATCTAAATGGAAAGAGGGTTTGGTTCAGACCGCGTCCACCACGATCTCGTCCACGGTGCTGGTCGAACCCTTCGATCCGCCGACGACCCCCAGCTTGGCGACCTCTACGACATCTTCCCAGTTCACGGCCGTCTCCACGCAGCCGTCCCTCAGCTGGAGGACGCCCTGGGCAGGTATCCCATACTGGTCGCACATCTCGAGACCCTCGCGGACCTCCATGAGGCATCCCACACCGATGATTGCCTCGAACCGGTATTTCTTGATCATCCTCCTGACCACGGTGGATCCCGGGGCTATGAAGACCTTGTACCCCATGTTCTGGAGCTGTTTCTTGCCCTCCCTCACCTCGCACTGGCCGCAGTTTACGCAGCCAAGACCCTCGGGTCCCAGCTTGGCCGGGCACTTCATGGATCTAAGGCACTGGGGAAGGAACACGGCCCTTTTCTCCACTGGAGTTTTTGCGAAAGCCTCCCGGTTCATCTTGTTCCTCAGCTTGATGAAGAATACCGACAGGTCCTTGTCATCCATCCCGAGCAACCGGCAGAATCCTCTGGCAACGGTGCCTACGGCCGAAAGCCCAGGTTTCAACAGTCGAGGGAAGTAGAACTTGCCCTTCCTTGCAGAGGCGACGATGAGCACTCCGATGGTGATACCCAGTATGAATATCCCCAGAAGGACGAGCACTGTGATCTCCCCGATGAGAATAAGCACATCCTGCCCGGATAGGAAATCTAGGAGCATCATATGAGAAGAATCGTGAACCTACAAAAAGGTAATCCCTCTAAAGGAGTGATTGTACTTCCAGCTTCGACGCTCCTTTCCCAACAGTCAGAAGCCCGGAACTGCGCTGTCTGGACGAATCCAAGGACTGCGATCACTTAGTCTGCATGTACACCTACCTCTCAAAATCAGGACTTGAACTAGACAACTCGTAATGATACGATCGGTAAAGGAGCGAAAGCATGGATATCGAAGATTGTCTGGATAGGTCCATTGTGAAGTACACGGTTCCAGACCCAATAAGCAGCCTCAAGTCCCTCGAACAGTCCAGGAGACACCTGGCCGATGCCGAGGAGAATCTATACATCATGAGGCACAGGGTGGTCGTACTTTCCTGTTATGCAGCCATGTTCCACGCGGCGAAAGCGGTGCTTTACAGGGACGGCGTCGATGAGAACAGACAAGAATACATTCCCATCTACCTCAGGTCGAGGTATCCACAGCTCATGGCCAAGGCCAATGTCCTCGATGTCTTGAGGCGCTTCAGTCATGTCGCCCTTTTCGGTCTGGATGCGGAGGCCTACGAGGAAGACGCGATCGTATCGCTGGAAGCGGCCGTAGACTTCGTGAACAGCATGGAAGGAATACTAAAGGGATAGCTGCTGCAATTCTCTTCATTAAAGAGGCTATCTATAAAGATAGACCGCTTGAAGGCTCTGGGAGGGGTATTGATGGAGAGGGTCAGGGCGATGGTGAAACTGGGCAGACCGCTCGTCCTCGTGGCCGCCCTGTTCGCCTACGCAGTCGGTCTCTCCCTGGCTTACTATGATCTGGGTTTCATCAAATGGGACCTTGCCCTTCTCGGTCTGGCCATCTTGCTGATCGCCACCCTTATGGGCCACTACGCCAACGAGTACGCGGATGTGGATACCGACAGCATCACCAGAAGGACCATGTTCTCGGGAGGGAGCGGGGTGCTACCGGCCAGAATCGTTCCCCGAGCGTGGGCTCTGTACGCCGCGGTGGGGTGTATGATCGTCTCTCTTTTGTTGACCGCAACATCGATCGCATACGGCGTGCTGGCATCGGTGGTCGGTCTGATAGTCGTAATTGGCGTCGTAGGAGGATGGTTCTACTCCATGCCGCCCCTTCGCCTCGAGAGGACCTGGTTCGGGGAGATCGACAACTCGCTCATCGGCGGGTTTCCCATGCCCCTGATTGCGTACGCGTGTCAGACCGGTTATCTCACCCTCGAATCCATCATAATAATGGTCCCCGTGTTCCTCGCGGTCTTGGCCAATCTCAGAGGGGTTCATTGGCCAGATAGAAGAGCGGACGAGGCCGGAGGGAAGAGATCATTGGTGGTCACTCTTGGAGATAAAGTGATCACAGCCCACTGGATCATCATAATAATGACCTATGTCTCGGTACTGGCGATCAGCCCCATGCTCCCGCAAGAGGTGGTATTGGCGTCCATGCTGACAATCCCTGTTGGAATTCTGGCCGGTCTGTCACTTGGCAAGATCAAATCTCCCATATTCAGCTCGGGCATGATGGCGGTCCTGATGATAGCGATGTCAGTCGGGTGGGTGTTGGCCCGGGGCTTCTGATCGATCCAACTCTCATCCCTTGATGAAAGTCCCCTTATTCAGTTCGTCGAAGGCCTTCTCCAGCTCTTCCTGGGTGTTCATCACGATGGGACCGTGCCACGCGACTGGCTCGCCTATGGGCTTACCAGACACCAGCAGGAATCTGGCCCTTCTCTCTCCGGTTCTTGCGATTATTTCGTCACCTTCCCCGAATATCACCGTGGTCTCCGCTCCGACGAAGTCCTCATCAAATGATGCCTCGCCCTCGATCAAGTAGGCGAACACCGCGTGCCCGGAAGGAATATCATGCCTGAACTCGCTGTTCTCTGGGATTGAAATGTCAAGCAGCTCTGGTTCGGTGACCACATCACGGACTGGCCCCTCAGCCCCACCCAATGATCCAGCAATGACCTTGACCGCCACGCCATTCTCC
>DATKXF010000151.1:0-8024 GCA_035529155.1 Methanomassiliicoccales archaeon
GAATTGCAATCTTCGGGTCGCTGAGCCGATAAATAAGGCCGGGGAACCTCTCGGGCTCGTATTCTGATCCTGTGAGTTTCTCGGCGACTTTTAGTAAATCAAGTTCTTTCGCGAATTGCGTCGAAGCCACAATATTCTCTACTCGTGGTTTGGTTTCGATTGCATTCATCAGTTACGCCAGAATGCATATTAGTAGTACAACGAAATAGTTATGTGAAAAGTCTTATCGTTAGAAGCTAACTCGGTCACAATTCACTCTCGACACTTTGACTCTTTCTTAGATTTGAAAAGGCGGGCGCAAACGAACTCGAATTCCCAGTCAAATTGGAATTCATGCCATTCTCCATCTTCAGGGGCTTTGTTGCTAAACTTATCGAATCCAATAATCCTTCCTCATAACCAGCTGCAATAGGTTGAAGAGGACGATCGTTGCGTTTACCTCGTTTTTCCGCGGCCGCTCGATGAGGACGCGGAGACGGTATTTAACATGATCCAACGCCTGTTCGGCTTCAGTTTGCGATGCCGTTCCGGAATCGGAAGGAAAATCTCGTCCAGTCCACTTCTCCGACATTTTTGATAGATTGGACAGATTATAGAGACTGTAGAAAGAAAAAGGAAGGAGTTTGATTCCTTCATCTTACTTCTTTCGACCAGGGGTAACGCGCCACACCCAATATTCTGTGCCCTTGAATTTCATTACCTCATGTTTGGAACGGGGATCGCCGGCGGCGTAGTAGGGCGGATATGATGGGTTTGAAATGGTGACCCTCAGGTTGTTATCTTTCTCGCTCTTGAATTCTTTCTTAACCTCTGGGATAATCTCGTCTGGTACCCCAAAAGTGACTTCGACTTCTACCATTTTTCATTCCTCCATGTTGTTAAGGGCGTTAAATTGCCACGCATCAATTACTCTGTTGGAATTTAATTCTTATTCCCACATTAGAGTGGGTGTACGAAGCATTCCTAGTTGTCTAAGCCCGATTGGGGTTCAGGTAGAAGGAAGACCAGTATCATACTTTAATGGGCAAGGAATAGTACTTACTTCATAAGGAATGAGTAAAAAAGGGGGTAAGGCGTTTGATAGGTCTCATCTTTTATGTCCCTGGTAAGTATATTTCCGTTCAAGGAAATCTTCGACCCTCAACCGGTCATTCTCTTGGTTCGAAACCCCATTGGACCGTTTCCGATATTTCTGATAGAAGTAAAGTAACCTAGGACAAAGGCAAAAAAAAGAAAAAGAGTTTGGATGCCCTCGATGCATTATCTTTTTGATTGAAATCAAAATATAAATGTCTGGATGAGCGAGGGTTCAAATCCCCCTCTCCGCGCTCATCCTTCTATACCATTCAACACCGGGACATTCATTGTCCCGGTTCTCCCAAGGCTTTCCAATTCTTGAAATCATGGGAATAGGCAAATAGGTGGAATGCTCCACTATACCTGACACTCATTTTAATGCGAGTCTAACGAGCAGGAGGGATGAGCGATGACCATGGTAAAGATCTCAGTGGACGAGATGAAGCGGATAGCCGAGATACACGGGCTCAAACCATGCAGGATCAGAGGTACAAGCGTGGTGAACATAAGAAAGAATACCAGTGATAAATTCGAAGACATTGCCTGGGAGGAGTTCCAGACCGTGTTGAGCCAAAGAGGTCTTGCCGTCTACAAAGCTTCCGAAAGTGATTACCTCAAGATCATGAAGGATCGGTCGACGGGTGTTGCCTGAGCTAGTACACTGGATTCAGCAAACCCTTCCCATTGCTATCATTTTCATTTTCTTTCAATCATTTCTGAGTTCATGTTGATCCCATTTCAAGCTGATCGTCGGTCATTCTCAGGAAAGCTAATGATAGTAATGATTATGAAATGATAGATTCATATTATTCTTCCATGGCAAAGATCTCTATCTCATATCTCTCCAAATACGGGAATGGCAAGATGGCAATGGAGAAACTCAGTGATCTCCTTTCGGAATATGGACACGATGTGTCGATTTCCTCCGTCACCGATATCACGCCCGATCAGATTCCAAAGTCAGATATATACGTCTTCTCCACCTCGGTGCACGCAGGGAAGCCCCCAGGCAAGATGAGGAAATTCGTTGGAAAATTATCTAGAGAAGGTGGGAAGTATGCTTTGGTCGTGACCCATCTTCCCGAGCCGAAGGCCAAGACGCCCCGATGGAAAAAGACGGAGGGGATAATGAACGAGGCTCTTCAAACGGCAGGGTTGACCCCGGCCTCTGAATGCCTTTCCTTGGAGGTCAAAGGTATAAAGGGTCCGCTCGAGGACGGCTGGGAGGATAAAATCAAGGACCTAGCCGAATCAATTTCATACGCCCTCTGAAGTCATGTTTAAACTGAGGCCATCATCCTTACGTCAAGGGAATCTCTCTTATCATCACTCTTTATAAACTACGGATTCCAATAGAAATTCTACTCATAAATGGAGCAATGAGGCGGTTGATATTGGACAAGATCATTTCGGTAGATGGCCTGGTCAAGAGATTCGAACCTGATCTTACAGCCGTCGATGACATTTCGTTTCACGTGTTCAGAGGGGAGATATTCGGTTTTCTAGGACCAAATGGAGCTGGGAAGAGTACCACGATCAAGATTTTAACCACGCTTCTCAAGAAGACATCTGGGAAAGTGCTAATAGATAATTTAGATCTTGACGGCAGGGAGGGGGATATTCGAAATATCATAGGATATGCCTCCCAGGATATCGGCGTAGACGACGATCTTACCGCTCGGGAGAATTTGAAACTCCAGTGCAGGTTCTATCATGTTCCCAAGCAGGAGATCGATGGGCGAGTGAATGAGATCATGGAAACGGTTGGGCTGATGGAGGCCGCCGACAGAAAGGCAGGCACCTACTCTGGGGGGATGAAGAAACGGCTTGATCTTGCAACTTCTCTAGTTTCAATGCCAAAACTGCTCTTTCTCGACGAACCAACGACCGGCCTGGACCCTCAGAACAGAAAGGCCATCTGGGACTATATCGAGAAGTTGAACAGGGGTGGAATGACTATATTCCTGACAACCCAATACATGGAGGAGGCCGATCATCTCGCCGATCGTCTGTCCATAATCGACCAGGGGAAGATCGTCGCCGAAGGAACACCGTCAGATCTCAAGGCTCAGGTCGGTGCGGATCTCATCGAGGTCAAGTTGAAGGATGAGATGACCGAAGAGATCAGGGACGGGGCGATCGAGGTCATCGAAAAAATTCCTGGAGTCAAGGAGGTCCAGGAATGTGAGATAGAGATGATCGACTGCAACAAGGTCCTGATTATCTTTGGAGATAACGGTGGGATTCTGGTACCACAGATAGTGAGGGCACTTGATAGCTTGAATCTCAACATCGACCATCTCACGCTCTCGCCTCCTTCATTGGACGATGTCTTTTTGAAATTCACCGGAAGGAAGCTGAAGGTTGAAGAGGTGAAACCGCCCACCAGGAGGATGAGAAGGAGGGGAAGAAGATGAGAATGATGTACTTGCCGGGGGAGATCATCAGCGTCTTCAACAGATGGATGATCAAGACCAAGCGTCAACCTTTAGCTATTTTCTTCTCACTGGTCCAGCCAATAATATGGTTCTTCCTTTTCACGGAGGCGTTCGCGGCCATCGGTCAGATACCCAACTTCGAGCAGATCACGGGAACGGATAACTACAAGACCTTCTTCACCGCGGCTATCGTCATCCAGACGGTGATGGCGTCCGCCCTCCAGTCCGGGATTGGAATGGTAGACGACATGGAGAGCGGTTATCTAGACAAGATGAAGGTAGCACCCATATCAAGGTCGTCTATCCTCATCGGGAAGGTGCTGAGCGACGCGGTCCGCATCATGATCCAGACATTCATCATTCTTCTCCTGGCTGTGTCGGTAGGGGTTTCAATTGTCACCAGCGTTCCCGGTGCGATCATGATCCTCATCATCGCCGCGGCATTCGGTATAGCCTGGTCTGGCCTTTCCACATTCGTTGCCCTTACCACGAAGAACTCAGAAACGACCCTCACCATCGGTCTGATCACAACATTCCCGCTACTTTTCCTATCCACCGCGGTCATGCCGAAAGCCCTGCTCCCATCCTGGGTTCAGAGCTTCTCCGAGATCAATCCCATCAGCTACGTGGCCGATGCGACTCGATCCCTGATCATAAACGGATGGGAGTGGACGGTTCTTGGAGAGGGATTCTTAGTAATATTGATAGTTGGAGTGATCACACTATCCGCTACCACACTGATGTTCAGGAGATCAATCTCTGGCTGAGATAAAAGAAAAAGGGAAGTGGTTTCTGATCAGCCCTCATTGTTGGGGACTCCGGCCTCCTTGCCCAGCAGACACATTTTCTTGTCCAAGTACCAGACAACGGTAAGGGTGGTCATGGATATTGGAAGCGCTATGATCAGGGGATCGATCACGGACAAGGGCATCGGGAGTAGAGCGTCCACCCCGAATAGCGCCCGGCATATGCCCAGGGCCGCTGACTCCTTCACGTGAACGAAGACTGTCCAAAGGAACCAGGCACTCGTTCCGAACAGGAGGCTAGTGATCGCCGCCTTCGTGGATGGGTTCTTGGAGTACAGGGCGTGGGTCAGTGCTGGCAGGAAAGCTGAAACACATAATCCCATGAACATCACCGTGGCGCGGGCTATGATGCTGATGGGCAATATGTACGCCAAGGCCACGCTCACCACTATCATGACCATTGTCCCGATCTGGCTGGGCTTGAACGACAGCCTCATACGCTCCGTTTCCCTGACATCAGCCCCCTTGAACTTCGTCCTCAGGTTCCCCCAGAGATCATATCCCATAGAGGTCCTCATCGTGTGGAAGAGCGAGCTGAGCGTGGACATGGCCGCCGCCAGAAGTGCGAGCATGAATATCACCACGAACCACTCGGGAAGGGCTTCGTTGATGAACAACGGTATGATCGAGTCGACGTTCCCTCCCGCCGCCTCCAGCGCGGTGATCCCGCTGGTCTGGTAGAAGTAGACGTTGCTGAGCGCCCCGGCCGTGAAAGCCACTCCTGTCATGATGAGAACGAATGGTCCCCCCACCATGATCGCCCTGTTCAGCGACCGGTTGTCCTTCACGGTCATGAAGCGCACCACCAGCTGCGGCTGCGCGAGTACTCCAATGCCCACACCCAGTACTAGGGTGGTGATCAGGGTGAACCAGATGGACGAACCCAGCTCGGGCATGGAGGTCCATCCCGTCATCCCGGCCGCCGCCAACGCCTCTGGTACGAGGTCCGCCATGGAGGTCAGCTCTTGGTTCGCCGGTCCCACCCCTCCCAGCAGGACATAGGTGAGGATGATGAGGGCGGTCATTCCCACCAGCATTATCCCTCCTTGAAGCGCGTCAGTGTACATGACCGCGATGAGTCCTCCCAACACCACGTAGGCGGCGACAATGATGGCGAAACCCACCAGTGCAAGGTCGTACTGAATTGCGAGCGTGGTCTCTATGAACCTCGCTCCTCCGATAAGAATTGCGGCGGTGTACAGGGGCATTCCCGCCAGGATCATGGTGGCGGTCGCTGACTGGATGAACTTAGATCTGTACTTCTTTCCAAGCAGATCCGGGAAGGTGACCGCATTCACCCGGCTCCCGACCTCCCTGGTCTTCTTCCCGTAGATGATGAAGGCGATCAGTATTCCTACTCCTATGCAGAGCACCGTCAGCCATATCAGGCCCATGCCCAGCTGTCCCGCAACACCGCCGAATCCCACTATTGCCGAGGTGCTGATGAACGTCGCTCCGTAGGAGAGGGCGAGCACTAAGGGGTGTATCTTTCGACCGCATACCATGTAGTCCTCGGCCTTCCTGGTCTTCTTGTATCCCAGGTAGCCGAGATAGAAGGTGATGGCTAAGTACACCAGGGTGATGGTCCCAAAGAGAACGGCGTCAACCATTCTCCACACCTTCCTTGTTCCATTTCAGAACGCCATATATGGCGCATATGATCGCAAACGCGATTGATAGTCCGTAACCTGTTATGATCTGTGGATCCTCTATTCCTAACATCTCTTTACCTCCGGTTCAAAATCAAATGAAATCAGAGTGAAAGAACCCGTGCCAGCAGATCATCGCGATTGATGAAGCCTATAGCTGCGCTTCTCTGGTGAACAGTGAAACGCCTTTCGGCACGGGAAGGGGCGAATGCTCCTAGAGCAGACTAAAACCGAACCTGCAATCAGAGTCGTAGCTGGTCATTCGATAGCTAGCACCGTTCTCCGATATACGGGTCATGTTTCGGGGTAATCCATCTGAGGTAAATAAATCTAATGATTGTAAGGAAATTGGTCCCCAAGAGTGCTAGCAAACGAATGTCAGGATACTTGATCAAGATTTTACTTCGTCGAATGAAGTTAGTCAACGGAGCCTCAAGATTCGATTGATGCCGTATTTGGGTAGTCTCTTTATACGGGAACTCTCTTGAAGGCTCGTGAAGGTCGTCGTCGAGGCCTATGGATGCACCATGAGCATGGGTGAAGGTGAGCGCTTCAAGCGCGAGCTGGCTTCCCTGAGTCACGAGGTAGTTGACCGAGCGGATGACGCCGATCTCGCTGTTCTGAACACATGCACCGTCATTCAGGCCACGGAGAACCGGATGGTCTCAAGGATAAGGACTCTATCCAATTCGGGAAAGAAGCTGGTTGTGGGTGGATGCCTGGCCGCCGTTCAAGCCCAGAGGATCGGTGAGGTTGCACCAGAAGCCGTGATTCTACCATTCTCCGATTATGCTGACTTCAAGACCATCATAGAGAAGAACTTCGGCAGAGGCGATGGATATCTCACACCAGTGGAGGAAGGAGTCATTGGAATACTGCCCATAGCACAAGGGTGCCTGGGAGGATGCAACTACTGCATCACAAGGATAGCAAGGGGGCACCTTCGCAGCCTTCACCCCGCTGAGTTGAGAGAGCAAACCGAGATGATGCTTCAGAAAGGCATCAAGGAGCTCCAGGTCACCGGTCAGGACACCGCGGCCTATGGGAGGGACATCGGAACCGACCTTTCCACTCTTGTCTACTCTCTTACCGCCATACCTGGTGACTTCAGGATTAGAGTGGGGATGATGAACCCGGATACCTTGGGAGGAATCATCGATCAATACGTACCTGTCTGGAATGGCCCCAAGGTCTTCAAGTTCCTCCACCTTCCCGTGCAAAGCGGAAGCGACGCGCTTCTTGGGAGCATGGGGCGGAGATACGCTGTTCAGGATTTCATTGACCTTGTCGATTCCTTCAGGAGATCATGCCCAAAGATGACCCTATCCACGGATGTTATCGTGGGGTTTCCAGGCGAGAGCGATGATGATCACCTCATGACGAGGGAACTCCTTGAGAGCGTGAAACCCGACATCGTCAACATAACCAGATTCTCTCCACGGCCAGGTACTAAGGCATTCTCTATGGATCACAAGGTACCGGGCTGGAAGGCGAAGGAGCGCTCGAGGGAGTTGACCAAGCTCAGGTTTGAGATCGCTGAGGAGATCAACAAATCACTGATCGGGAAAAAGGAGCTCATTCTTGTCACCGAGGAAGGGAAGGAAGGTACCGTGATCGGTAGGACTGACTCCTACAAACCAGTCGTGATGAAGGAGGAGTTACCCCTTGGTGAATATATAATGGTGGAGATCACGGAAGCTGCTGCCACGCATCTGTTCGGTGATATGGGTCTGTCCTGAATTTACTGGTAGGATTGTTATATATCAGTACAATTATCCGGTTTTATTATAGCCCCGTAGTGTAGAGGTCAATCATGCCGGCCTTTGGAGCCGGCGACGGCAGTTCGAATCTGCCCGGGGCTACTCTCTCACAGCCATTGCATTATCTCGAGCGGCAGACCATCAGGATCGGCGAACACCGCCCTTTTCAACCCCTTTTTCATGTTGACGTCAATTCTTGAGAGTGTTGTTGTCAAGTGCTCCTTGTTGAGCACGTGAGGTTCCTCCAGGACCTTTACTCCCATTCCTTTCATCCTCTCGTAATCGGAGTCGAAA
>DATKXF010000152.1:0-4045 GCA_035529155.1 Methanomassiliicoccales archaeon
TAGCAAGGGAATTCCCTTGGAGAACAACGTCCGCCAGTCAACATATGACATGTTGGTGAGTTTATCGAAGGATCATGAGGATTTCTTCAAGGTGCTTCTCGAAATCATCTTGTCGAGGAGGTGTCGATTCGCCGTTGATAAGATGATTAATTGAAATTGAATCGTTCTAGAATCGTATTTGAATCAACAATATCAACCAGAGGGTATATGAATTCCATAGACAACATGGAAAGCGGCAGAGTTCTGAAGTCCAAGTCCCATCCCCCGATTAGGCTTATCCGATTGAGCCACTTTCCAGTTGTCCTGATTTTTTAGATTCGAATACCAGCCTGCATTTCCTCCAGGAATGTGATCCACTGTGAGTGGACATCGGCCTGCACGGAGGTCTTACCTATGCCCTCGATTGACGACACCAGGAACAAGATCCTGGGATGTCCCTAGAACCTTCCCCACAATTCGTCAAGGTGAAGCACCATTGACATGAAATCAACCTTCCTTGAACTTATAATCGAATCAAACTCTTATCATTTTCTCAATGCTATGAGTTCCTGCAAGCTAGATAGTCCTAGAGAGTTTCCCGACTGAAGGGGTCTCAGGTCATCACTTGGTTGGAATCATATCGGTCGGATAGCTAATATGGGCTGAAGAATCCCATATGAGTGGTAGAATGGACGGAACAAAGCGGACTGAGGGTCTGAGCATGCTCTCGGCGGTGGCCTTCGCCGTGGGCACCATGATCGGAGCAGGTGTCTTCGTACTCAGTGGACTGGTCATCGATATTGCGGGCCCATCTGCAATACTATCGTACACGATCGGAGGGATCATCATCATCTTCTCTGGATTGTCCTATGCTACCCTGGCAAGCATCTTTCCCGAGGACGGAGGAGGATATCTCTACGTCAAGAGGATGATCGGGGGGTTTACAGGATTCATGGCCGGATGGGGAATGTATGTCTTCCTGATGATTGCCTGCGCCTTCGTAATGATCGGTTTCGGCATCTACCTCAATCTGCTCTTGGGAATGCACCTTGACCCCAGGGTCTTTGCCCTTGTGGGGTTAGTGGCACTAACCCTGATCAATCTGAGGGGAATCTCCGAGGTGGGGAAGGCGGAGATCGCAATGGTAGCTACCAAGGTGGCCATCCTACTGATCTTGGTGATCGTCGGACTGACACAGATATCAGGCTCAGATTACGTGCCCTTCGCCCCCAACGGAGCGGGAAGCGTGATTACCGGGGTCACGATGGTCTTCTTCGCCTACACAGGCTTCCAGGTAGCGGCCATGATGTCGGGTGAGGTGAAGGAGTCCAGCAGAAAGGTTCCCATGGCAATTCTCATCTCCATCGCCCTGGTCATGGTCATTTATATCGGGGTGATCGTGGCCTTGCTGGCGGCCAATCTCCCGAACTACGGTAGCGAGAGCGTCTTCGATGCCGCCGTGGTCTTCTTGGGTCCGCTGGGGGGTACGGTGGTGGCTCTCGCGGCCACAATCTCCACCCTGTCATCCGCCAATGCCAACATAGTGGGTTCGTCCAGGATCACCATGGAGATGGCGAGCGAGGAGCAGCTGCCAGGAAGGTTCGCCAGGCTGAGGAACGGACAGCCGGTGAACTCGATCATCCTAGGCGCTGGCATATCCGCCGTCTTCATAATCTGGGGATCATTGGACTTCATCATCGATGTGACAAATGTCTCCATCCTGGCCACCATGATGCTGGTGAACATCAGTGCCTTTATCATGATCCGCAGGAAGGAGAAGGTCCCGGATGAGAAGTCTTACTTCAGGATCCCATTCGGAGTGTTGTTTCCCGTATTGGGGACCGCCTCCTGTTTATTGATGATAATCTTGCTGCCCCCGACCATCATACTCCTGGGCTCTATCGTCCTCATGTCTGGGTCTGTCCTCTACATACTGGAGGACACCCCTGGGGGTAAGAAGGCAATCAAGGAGATCAAGGAAGCCCTCGGTCGGGGATGATGGCAGTCCAGATCACCCGACAATGCGTCGATGCGCCATTACATTCCCAGGACATCTTCTCGAGTGTCAGAATGATACCTCGATTTCTCTTAGCAAACCTCAAGGACAGCGTATGAAATCCTGCGCCCAAAGGCAGTCCGCGCAAGAGTGTTCGTTGGCGTAGCAGTCCGCGTTCTGTTGTCTCAGATCGCAGTTCAACCCACAGTCCACGCATGATGGGAACCTGAAGTTGGTCACAGTCGACCTGAACAGCGTATACTCCCTGCTCTTCCAGATCTCAGCGAGCGAGCTGTCTTTCAGATTTCCGAGCACATAGCGCGAGACCTGTTTCTTATCCCCAAGAATATAGTATGGGTAAGAGTGCAATAACGCGTAGCAGGGACTGACCCCGCCGTCCCATCCGATGACCAACCCTTTATCGCTCACGAAGCGGCACCTTCTGTTCGCTCCCCACCTGCTTCTTGGGGTGGATATTATTCCCCACATCACAAAATGGCCAGCGAGGATGGACCACCCTTCAGGATTGGGTATGTCGATGGCTTCCCTGCCGTACGCTATCTGATCCACCATCTCCTCATTGTGAGGCAGGAGATGTGTGAGAAGAACGATCGACGAGCCCACCTCCCTTGCCAGCGCTGGAAGCTTTTGAATGTCATCGAAATTCTTATTGGTTATCACGAACTCGAGGCCTATTGTGGGAAACCTTGATCTTCTTTCATCCCGCAAAACCCTCACTCTCTTCAGATTCTCCATGACTAGATCCAGGTCTGCGCCACCGCGAATCTCACGGAAGAGATCGGCTTTAGGACTGTCCATTGAAACATAAATTCGATCGATTCTTAGATCGATCAGCGCTTTTGCCTTCTCTTCGGTGATCAGGGTGCCGTTCGTGGATAATGTGACCCGAACTCCAAGCGACTTGATCCGCTCCAACATCTTTTCAAAATCGGGATGCAACAGCGGCTCACCATATCCTCCGAAGTACACCTCACGCAGCTCTGGAAGTGCGCTGAGGTCCTCCATGATGCGATCAAAGGTTTCCGGCTTCATGTCGCCAAGAGGTTCATTCCAAGCGTTGCGAACGCAGTTCTCGCAGCTCAGATTGCAGCGGGTTGTCACCTCCAGGAAAACCTTCTTGATATCGTTGACGGAACGGTGAAGGGCGTACCCATCGGAAACGCGCTCGACTATCCATTCCTCGGACAGGTCCTCATCGATTTCCGTTGCATCGCCTGAGTTCACATTATCCAGATGATCTTGCACGATGATCGTCAGATCGTTCAGGTCATCATGGTACTCCCTTTGCTGCCTGGACATTCACTTACCTCTCATTTCATCTCTGCTTCACTGATGCAGGTTGTGGACTAGGCGCTACAGATGGTATAAGATATCACTTCCTACAAACCAGATGGTCAGAGAGGCTCCTTCTTTCTCCTCCAGAAGAACCACAGCACCACGGCAGCCACAACCACAACACCAGCGATCCCGATAAGCGGCAATGTCAGATCCCCATCCTCGCTCCCACCTTCCACTATGACCTCCGCGTGGATGAGGTCCGTCCAGTTGCTGGGATAGATGATCAGCGTCTCGTAGGGACCTATCTCGATACCGGTCTTGCGGCAGGTCGGCAGGCCCTCAAGGGTGCCGTTCAGCTCATCCCAGGTCAAGTGACAGATCACGTTCCCCTGGAACTCCACATCGAACTTGAAGCTGTGCGGACCGTCGTTGAAGAACACCAGCTTGTTGTAGTCAGCAGTGGTGTTGATTACCGCCCTCGTGTCCTCGAATATGGTGGCGTTGACGATCTTGTAAACCCGCTCTCCCTTCCCAAATCGCTTGATCTGGGTGGCGGAGTACTCCTTCCTTTGGTCCGAGGTCTCGTAGGTCATGATCCCCATGAAGGGATTGCCCTCCAACTGCCTGAAGCCCAGGGTGTCCCGGCTGTCCTCCCACCCCTCGGCGTTCTCTATGGCGTAGACCGCCCGCGCGCCGCTGAACACGGTGCAGTTGTACCTTCCCTCCTCATTTCCCACGATGTTGGTGGTGTAATTGCCCGGGGGCATGTAG
>DATKXF010000153.1:0-10042 GCA_035529155.1 Methanomassiliicoccales archaeon
CGATGTCCTCCACTGATCTAACAGACTCATCGGCCATAACCGGTATCTTGGAAGAACGCCCCACTTCACAAAGATTCTCGAGGTCTCCAGCATCGACAGGCTGTTCAACGAACTGGACTCTGAATGGGTAGATCTCATCAAGGAAAGAAATGGCTTCTTTCACCTCGAACCCCTGGTTGCAGTCGATCCTTACCACCATATTGGGATAGCGTCGTCTTACCTCTCTTATCAGGGAGAAGTCACGATCCAGATCAAGGCCGATCTTCAGTTTCAAAATTCCGAATCCGGCCATCGAACGCTGATGGACCTCGGCTAGGGATTCCTGAAGATCCATGATGCCTATTGTTATTGAGGTCTCGATCCGATCCCATATTCTTCCCATCAGGTCGCAGAGTGGCTTCCCTTGCATTCGAGCGAGGAGGTCATGAAATGCCATGTCCACTCCGCACTTAGCGGCGTTGTCCTCATCAGAGATAGATGCCATTATCTCATGCAGCTGGGAGATGTTCAACTTCTCGGCCGGCAGAACATCCATTAGGTCCTGAAGAAAATGGATTGATGACTGGAGAGTGTCGCCGGTGACGATATTGGGTGCGATGACGCCTATGCCCTCACCGTCACTAGACCTCACCCTCAATAGAATATTGACCACCTCCTGAGAACGGTGGGTGGCGATGACGAATGGACGCTCCCTCATCATCCTGATGATTGAGTATTCCACTTCGTCGATGCGAACCTCACTCATAAAGCTTCACAACGTTGTCATCCTTCTTAGCTCCGATGGCGTTTGCTACAGGCCGGCATTTGGCCCTCATAATGTAAGCAATGGGACGGAAGCAGTGATCAGACAGTGCTTCGAAATTTGCCATTCCCTTGGCAATGATGAGATCGGTTGTCTTCATTTCTTCCAGGAGGTCGTCTCCCATTCCCTCCACGCTGACACCGATGGCGAATGTTCCCGTGTCCAGGACCCTGTCAAACTGGTCCAAGATAGAAGACCGTCTAGCATCATCCAAGGTGACGTCAGTGAGCACAGGTCTTCCCTTTACCACACCGGTCACCTCCACTCCAATTGACTGGATCTCTCTGACCAAGAGCTTGTCGAAAACCTGCTCACCACAGTTGTCCAGGAAGTACAGCGCCTTCCCTGATGACTCCAGTATCCTCTTTATCCTGGGAAGGTCATTTGTGCCAAGAGGCTGAGCTATAATGTAATCGAACGCCTCCACCAGATCATCCGGATCGTCGAACCCTTTCCCAATACCGAAGTCCATGACATTTCCGGCAATGGCACAGAGTGTGGCGGCCATCAACCTGTCCTTCGAGGATTCTATATATCCTTCAGCCCGGGGAAGGAGAGATAGCGCCACCTCATCCGCCCTGACCTTGAGTTCCAGGTAGGGATCCTCGGATCCCATTCTTCGGTACGCTTTTCTATGTACCTCGGTAGCAAGCTTTGCTGAATTCACCCCCTCATGGAATCCATTGCTAAGGATCTCCAGACTCTCTCTCATGACCTCGGGGGTCCTATCAGGTGCCACAAGTTCGGTCTCGAAGAGCACCCGCCTCAATAGGCAAGGAATGCACTCGGGGTCCATCTTCATGCTCCCTGGAGGTACCTAATTGGTGAAGAACTCTCCTAACGATATCGAGAACGACCAGGAAATGGTCGCAATACCTTTATGAGGAGCACTGGCGATTTGCCAGAGGGGACCAAGATGACGGATTCTTTGACTCTAAGGGTTGCCCGTGCCCACCATCAGTCCGAGGTGGGCCTGGGGAGAGCGAGGATCGATTCCAAGACCAGGAAGCAGCTGGGGGTGGAAGTTGGTGACTTCATCGAAATCGTCGGGAAGAGGACCACGGCGGCCAAGATCTTCCGGGCGGCCCAGGACGATGAGGGAAAGGGCATAATCAGGATCGACGGCATGATCAGATCGAACGCGAGCGTTTCGATAGGAGAGAAGGTGTCGGTGATCAAAGCGGACTCGCAGCCTGCATCCCGGATCGTGGTGGCTCCTAAGATACCCCAGGGAAAGAGAGTACGCTTTGGTCAGGGGGTGGAGAATCTCTTCAAAAAGGGGCTCCTGAACCGTCCCCTGGTGAAAGGCGACGAGATTATTATTCCAAATATCGCGCTTATGGGCGGTTACCTGCCTTTCATGGTCACAGCAACCACACCCATTGGTGTGGTCGTGGTGGGCGATCACACAGAACTGGTCGTGAAGACCGAGCCCATGGAGATGGTTGGAGCACCCACTGTTTCCGTTACATACGACGACGTTGGGGGACTCGAGGGAGAGCTCCAGAGGGTAAGGGAGATGATCGAGCTTCCGCTCAAGAACCCTGAGCTATTCGATCGACTTGGCATAGGCCCCCCAAAGGGCGTCCTCCTTTACGGCCCACCGGGAACTGGGAAGACCCTCATAGCAAAGGCGGTCGCCAACGAGGCAGGGGCAAACTTCTACTCGATCCAGGGCCCCGAGATCATATCAAAGTACTACGGGCAGAGCGAGGAGAAGCTGAGGGAGCGATTCGAAGAGGCGGAGAAGAACGCTCCATCGATAATATTCATTGATGAGATCGACTCCATCGCCCCTAGAAGGGAGGATGTCCATGGAGAGGTGGAAAGGAGGGTGGTGGCGCAGCTTCTCACCTTGATGGACGGCCTTAGCGGGAGAGGCCAGGTGATCGTGATCGGGGCTACCAACCGGGAGGATGCCATCGATCCCGCTCTAAGAAGACCGGGTAGATTTGATAGGGAAATCGAGATCGGGGTTCCTTCCAGTGAGGGCAGAATGGAGATCCTGGAGATCCACACCCGCGGAATGCCCATGGAGGATGATGTGGACCTAGAGGAGTTCGCCAGGACCACCCATGGTTTCGTGGGGGCTGATCTGGCGGCCCTTGCCCGCGAGGCTGCCATGAATTGCCTGGCACGGCTCGTTCCAGAACTGGATTTGGGAAACCCGATACCGACAGAAGTCCTGGAGAAGATGAGGGTGACCCTGGAAGACTTCAACGGGGCGCTAAGGGAGATCGAGCCCAGCGCCATGCGTGAGGTCCTTGTGGAAATACCACGGGTCACGTGGGAGGATGTGGGAGGCTTGGATGATGTGAAGAGGCAGCTGAAGGAGATGGTGGAGCTGCCCATGGAAAAGCCCGAATCATTCAAGAGACTGGGAATCAAGCCGGCCAAGGGCATATTCCTCTATGGACCACCAGGGACCGGGAAAACGCTGATAGCCAAGGCCCTGGCCAATGAGTCCAACGCAAACTTCATCTCCATAAAGGGGCCGGAGATCATGAGCAAGTGGGTGGGGGAGAGCGAGAAGGCAGTACGCCGGGTCTTCAAGAAGGCCAAGCAGGTTTCACCGGCTATCGTCTTCCTGGACGAAGTGGATTCGATCGCG
The DNA here is from genome assembly GCA_035529155.1 of Methanomassiliicoccales archaeon. Lineage (GTDB taxonomy): Archaea > Thermoplasmatota > Thermoplasmata > Methanomassiliicoccales > JAAEEP01 > JAAEEP01. The sequence continues at coordinate 3,414 of DATKXF010000153.1, forward strand.
CCCAGAAGAGGTAGTGATGGCGACAGCAACGTGACCGAGAGAGTCGTGAACCAGCTCCTGACCTCCTTGGATGGATTGGAGGCGTTGGAGAAGGTGACGGTCATGGCGGCGACAAACAGGCCAGACATCGTTGATCCGGCCTTACTGAGACCGGGAAGATTCGACCTGCTGGTGCTGATCCCCATCCCTGATGCAGTTGCGAGGAAGAGCATACTGGAGATACACACACGCGAGATGCCTTTGACCGATGATGTGGATTTGGATTCCATCGTGAGAAGGACGGAGGGCTTCGTCGGAGCGGACCTAGAATCACTGTGCAGGGAATCAGGTCTCAACGCTCTGCGGGAAAATGATGATGCTGACAAGGTCGAGATGAGACATTTTGAGGCCGCGCTGGAGAAAGCTTGTCCATCGGTGGATAAGGACGTCATGCGACGCTATAATGAGATGTCAAAGAAACTTGAGAAGGTACAGCTGGACTTCGATGGTCTTGGTCTCTACAGATGAGTGGGCTTTTAAAGGCCAGCTTACAAATTAGGGAAAAGTTCTCAGTCCAGGGCCAGGGTACGAAATCGACAGAATTATATACAGACACTCTCATTCTTTATCCAGTCTTCCTGACTATCTGGCAGGTGCTGGGATGAGGAAATTTATTACCGAGCTAAGGGGCAAGACCGTGATGACCAATGACGGTCAGATTCTAGGAATGATCGATAACTTCGTTGTGGACACCGACTCCGGTGATATCCAGCACGTCCTGGTAGTTCCGGCCGAGGAGATCGAGGCCAGGCTGTTTAGGAATGACTCCCAAGGAAGACTAGTACTACCCTTTAGCGAGATGAGGGCGGTCAGGGACGTCGTGGTCATGAACGTCGCCTGATCGATATTCTATCTTAGAATAGTAGTATTCTGGATTAGCAATCTCATTCTTCAAGGAGCTTGGCTACCCTTTCCTTGTTCATCCTAGCATCGCTGAATTCTGGGGCTCTCTGCAGCGCCACCTCGTAGAACTCCATCGCTCTGATGAATTCCTTTTTTCTCTCAGAAACGATGCCCATTCCGTTGATCGCCTCGGGTGTCTGTTCCATCCTCAAGGCTGAGAGAAATGATTCCTTGGCTCCCTCGATGTCTTCTAACGCCAGCTGGCAGAATCCAAGGTTGGAAAGATACAGGGGCATCTTCTTAGTCAGCAAAGCCTGTCTGAAACACTTTTCGGCATCCTCGTTCTCATCCTTCAGATATAGAGCGCAACCGAGGTTGTTCCAGGCATCCGCATATCCCGGTTCGATGTCCACGACCTCCCTAAAGATATCCTCCGCCCTGTCCAGGTCTCCCTTCATCCTCGATGCGACCCCCTGAGCACTCAGTAGCCACGGGCTTCGCGGATAGGTCTTTAGCAGTCGATCGAGGTTCAGCAGGGCATAGTCTGCCTTTCCGTTCCCAATCATAGCGATGGCGCCGATCGCTTCCTCGAGCTCCCCCTCCCTCAATTGCTTGGAACACTCCATGGCTCGTCTTGGGTCCCGCTGCTCCAGAAGAACAAGGCACTTCCTCCTCAGAGCCTCGGGCGAATCCCCTACCTTCTCTAGGATACCCATAGACTCCGTGAAACGACTCATCCTGTGCATCAGGGCTTCGAGATCCAGTAGGGATTCTGTTGATGAAGAACGCCTCCCGCTGTCTCCCACGGAGGCCAATGCCTCCTCGAAATTCCCGAGCTCCATCAGGATGTGAGATCTTCTCAGAAGCGCGTGGGGATTGCTGGGTTCCAGCTCGAGGCACTTATCCACCTCGCTGAGCGACCCTTCAAGATCCCCCATTGCATCCAGCAGGAGCGAGGCGTCCATGTATCTACGGCATATGGTGTCCTCCCCGGTCTCCCCCCCTTCGATGATGCCCGCGGCTTCCAGCGCCCTGTCTCGTTCAATTGATGCGTCCTCGAGATCAGGGTCGAGTGATGCGGCGACCGCAAAAGACCTGGCGGCATCCTCGAAGAGGCCTGCGTCCATCTGTACGCTTCCAAGCTCCATCCATATCTTGGGTCTTGATCTGTCTAGGGCGAGTATATCCCTCCAGGCTTGGATGGCCTTTTCCTCTTCCCCCCTCTCCGTGAAGATGGAGGCCCTGTTCTGCAGTGCGTCCAAATTGTCGGGGTCGAAGGAGAGGGCCATATCGAGATCGGTGAGGGCCTTCTGATGCTGTCCCATCGCCTTTCGGACCAGCGCCCTGTTGTTGTATCCCATGGGATCTCTAGGAAACAATTGGACCAGCTGATCGAATATCTTCAGGGCTTCATCCAAACGTTCCAGCTCGAACAGGGTAGCCCCCTTGTTGATCAATGCCGCCGCCATCCTGGGATTCAGTTTGAGCGTAGAATCGTAGGCGGCCAATTCCTCCTCAAAATCGCCGGACTCGTGCAACAATAATGCCAGGAGATACCAGTTGCCTGGATTCGATGAATCAAGCTGGGAAGCCCACCTGCACGATCCTACAGCTCCTTCGATATCCCCCTTGGCGTGCAGGACCCTGGCCTTCATCCTCCATACCGAATCCTGATTTGGCTTGAGCTCGATGGCCTTCTCTAGCTTGCTGAGAGATTCGCTGTACCTGCCCTCTCTCAAATCATTCTCTGCAGCCTTTATCAATGAATCGTACCTGCCCCTGCTGGGAAGGAAGCGCCCTCCCTCCTCCTCCAAGATGTGCCTGTCTACATCGCTGAGCACCCTGTCCTCCATTCCGAACTTACTCAGAAGATTGATGAGCTTGGAGAGATCGGCATAGGCAATGTCGTTCTCATCAGCGAAGAACTTGGTCTCCTCACTCATCTCATGGGTCGATATCATAACAGGAAGCCTTTCCACGAAATCCGCTTTCTCCCTCAGCTTCCTCAGGGAGTTGATCGATGTCTTCTCCTTGCTCTGAGACGCAGTGACCAGGTAACGGCCATCTTTTCCCAGAGCCTCTATTCGCACCGTGTCCTCCGATATCACCGCAGCGCTGACCTCAAGTCCGAGGTTCTCCAGCAAGGCGATCACAAAGGATTTGAACCGATCCTCATCAAGCTTGTTGAGCCCAGAGATGACCCTTTCCCTCAGCCTCTCGTCCAGGATCTCGTCGAGACTCCTCATTCTCCACCACCCAGGGTCTGCTTGATGAAGCTCAATCTAGGATCGACAACATCCTCAGAAATCTGTGCGACCAACTCCCCAGCTTCCTGAGTGCGGTCAATATCCACGAGTATGGATGCCTTCTTGATCATGGCCTCCAAACGATCCTGGTCGCTGAGCTTCTTCTTCATCACATACTCTAGAAGAGAAAATGCCTGATCGTGATCCCCACACCAGTGCTCAAGTAGAGCCTGGTTGGAAATGGCCGCCCACCTAAGCTGGGGGAAGGCATCCCCCCTCTCGTACATGCCCTTAACCATCCCTGACCATCGTTCGATAAACGCAAACTTCGCCTCTTCCACAACTGGAAGGGATGCAACACGGCGTACCACAAGGGATATCAAATTGCCCATGCGGATGGACGCTCTGGCCCAAGGAAGCAGATCGTAGTCCAGGGTAAGGATCGCCTCCAGGAAATCGGAGATTATGCCTCTTCTCGGGACACGCTCGTCGCCCCTCAGATTTATTCCCACCCCCATGAAAGAGAGGTAGCGGTCAATAATGCTGGGGATCTCTCTCTGATCGCTCTCCATCGACGATCTGAACCTCAAGGCAGCTTCAGGGCCCTTATAGAGGACCACTCCCTTTGAAGGAGAGGGACCTATCATCAGGGATGGTGAGCACACCTGCATGAACCTGCGGTCTGAGCACGGATCAAAGGCTCTGGGCAGGAAGATAAAAGGATCCTTGATGCTCTCGAAGCAGCTAGCGCAGAGTAACATTCCTTCCGATATTCCAGAACCGCAGCCAAGGCAGTGCAGTGTAATCCCTCTCTTTGATGTATGTCGAGATTATTTTAAAACATTATTTAATTCGTTCCGGAAAGGGCTAGAGCCGCTTGCCCATATACACTCCCGTTCTGGAGTATCCAAGGGAGGCATAGTATCTTCGAACACCCACCCCGCTCGTGACTAGGATCTCCCGGCACCCTTCCTCGCGGGCGATTGATTCCGCGATCTTGAGGAGCCTCTTGCCGAAACCCTTGTGCTGCCATTCCTCACTGCTAAGCTCAAGAGGGGCCATCCTCCCAAAGACCTTTAATTCCCTCAGGCGGGCTGGATTATCTCCCTCGGACTCGATCCGCAAGCGGGCATATCCAACCAGAGGACCGTTGTCTTCGAGCACGAATGATATGAAGTACTCCGTACCATCAGAGGCATCGTAGCTGATGATCTCCGCCTTGACCTCCTCCTCGGATGGATCCAGTCCCAGCAGACCGACCTCACGGCACCGTATGCACTTGCATCTTCCCCCAAACTGGGCAAGACGTTCGGCCACCAACTGTCTTAGGTGTCCCTTGTCGACGCCGGCCTCTATCAGGGGAACCGGTATATCTCTCTGAATTCTCTGGATCCGCACATAGGGAGGTACAACAGCCTTCATCTGGGCGATCACCTCCGCAGCCTGGGCGGTAGAGTAAGGTAGGTATTCACCACGTGTCCACATCTCGTATAGCTTGGTGCCCTTGACGACCAATGTGGGATATATCTTCAGCATATCCGGTCTGAACCTGCCGTCGGAGAAGATCGTCCGGAAGCGCTCCAGATCATTTTCAGGAGATGAACCTGGAAGACCCGGCATGATGTGGTAGCACACCTTTAGGCCTCTTTTCTTCGCCACTCTGGTCGCTTGAGCGATTTCCTCGACGCCGTGGCCTCGTTCCACCCCAGAAAGTACTTCATCATCCAGTATCTGAACGCCGAATTCCACCCGGGTGGTGCCCATGCGCATTGACAGATCAGCGATCTCATTTCCAAAGGAATCAGGCCTCGTTTCCACGGTCATACCGATGCAGCGGTGTCTCGCCGTTTCATTGAAGGCATGGGCGTCTTCCAGATCATTGGAAACGACCCCGTTCATGGCATCGAAGCACCCCTTCACAAAGGATATCTGGTAGTCGAGTTCGCGCCTAGTGAAAGTGCCTCCCATAACGATGAGATCGATCTTGTCGGTCCTGTGACCGATAGTCTCCAGCTGCTTGATGCGATCGATAGTCTGCCTGTAGGGATCGAAATCGTTCCTGAGAGCTCGCCTGGCCGCGGGCTCCTTCCCAGTGTAGGACTGTGGAGAACCGTTCGTAACCCCTCCAGGACAGTAGATGCAACGGCCATGGGGGCAGTCCGCGGGCGAGGTCATCACGGCCACGACCGCCACCCCGCTGAGAGTGCGTACTGGCTTACGCTGCAGCAGGGGAATTAACAAGGGAAGAACATCCTCGTCGGCCCACTTCAGAGTTGCCGAGTTGGGAGGAACACTGGACAGCCCCAGCTCTCGACATAGCTCTATCTTGCACCTCTGCAGTTCCATCTTGTCCCTCACCCGCCCTTCCAAGATGAGAGAGACTAGCTTCTGATGGTACTCGACATCGACCATATTTTCTCGGTCCAGCTTATCCGAAATATACCCTTGTGGCTTCGGTGTCCTCTTCCTCTGGCTCCTTGGACTCGATGACGTCGATGGCGTATATTGCCATAAGCGGAATGATCCTAATCCCGCCCTTCCCTTCCGCTGGATCGAGCTCGATGCATATCGCTGTCCCGTTGCCGAAAGAGGTGTAGTTCTTGAACTCGCCCACGCTGATAAGGAATTCGTCGCCTGGACCCTTGCTCATGACCCTGTATTTGGATCCCTTGGTGAAGGTCGGTTCTATCTCCTTCATGCCCTCGCCTCCTTCTCCACAAGCTCCTGGAAATGGTCTATCGTCTTTCGGTAGCTCTCCATGGCCATCTCCACATTCGCCTCGGTGAAGCTCCACGCCTTGCGAAGGTCACCATATCTTATCCGGTAGCCCTTCTTCATCTGCCCATCCCGCTCTGTTTCCAACTCCTCAATGACGTCCATCCCTTTTAGCTTGTTCAGATGTCGGTAGATGGTAGGGCGAGTGGTGTCAAGATAAGCGGCCATCTCATCTACCAGCCAGACACGCTTGATGTTGCGCAAGAAACAGTCCAAGAAGAGTCTGTATGGAACGCTCTCCTGGACGGTCCTGGCTCCAGTCTTGGGGTCATACCCTTTGGGCAGATAACCGATCTGCCTGAGAAACTGGAGAGCCAAATCATCTATGTTGTTGAGGGGTGTCAGTGGGGTATTGCTAACGACATTCAACTCGAAAATGATATCACCAGGTTAAGAATAATGAAGTCATTAAATTTAATTGTATTCGATTCACCTAATCAAGTGGTGGTCATGCTACTCATAAGAGAACGAAAAATGCCCTGATATTCCAAATAATGTTGCAGTTATCCCACTGGAGTACAATATGGTATTATTACCTGTACAAATAGGATACCTCACGCCTTATTGGAGAAAAAGGATATATATGGAGATTTTCTTCTGGATTAGCTGGTGTTAATATGAATTTCAAGACTATATTGGCAACGCTGATAGTCGCAGTAATTGTGATTGTTGGAATTGCCGGTGCGTTTTGGCTCATTCAGGAGGAGGAGGGAAATGTTGTATACT
>DATKXF010000154.1:0-6761 GCA_035529155.1 Methanomassiliicoccales archaeon
ATGAAAGGAAACAACCGTGTCCAGGGTGGGAGTGGTACCACCCCACTATAATGTAATCGAAACCGCAGCTGTCGAGCGATTCGAAAAGCTGTTCGAATCCTTCCCGGTTGAATCGGACTCTTACCGAAGACGCTTCCAGATCGGTGGTCACCACATCCCTGACAATTGCATAGACAGTCCCTTCATGCTTGTAGAAGGCCCCGAGCATTAGCCCCATCACCTCTCGCCGTTCCGCCGCATGAGCGATGGAATGGTTCCTCATCTTCTCCTCCGCGATCTTTGAAATGAACAGTTCTATTCCCTTTCCGTCCTTCTGATTGAAGGATTCAAGTGAATCTCCTCTCACCCATTTGTGGAGAGCCCATCTTTTCGAGGGCGGTGGGGGGACCTCCGAGATGTTCCTTTCCTTCCCCTTCAAAACGGTTGGGGGTCTCAACTGCCCCTCACCACCTTGGGAAGCGGCTTGCAGATCACCGGCGGTACCGTTTTCTTGCCTGAATTGTAGTACTCCGCCGCCGCTGTACAACTGGATGTTCCAAATGGACTTGTGGGGTTAGGGTTCAGGAGGAGCGTTTCGATCCCCTTCACAAAAGAAAGGAGGGTCGAATTGAAACTCCAATCATGCAGAAGCTTGATACATACATGCCCTCCATCATCGGGCATCATGATATTGGGATGGAAGATCGGGGTCCTCCAAAGAACAAGGGGTTTCTCGAAGGGATATTCCTCGTTGATAATGATGGAGAAGGTGTGCTCCGTTCTCTTAACCAGATCTTTGACCACCAACTCCAGCGAAGGGATTTCAACTATATTGATCCTGAACTCGATTGGAAATACGGAAAGATCCTCGTCTGAGATCTCCATCGTATGCTTGAGATATCTGGAACATGATTTTATCTCATTGTTGAGTCGGGATCTAAGCACTTCCCGGGGGAGGCCCATCTATCCTCCCTCTGGATCGGGTATCAGTTCCAGTTGGTCTCCGTCCATGATTTTCGCGTCAGCCACTGTCTGCTGTCCCCTGAGCAGTCGCTTGCCGCATCGCAGCACATAAGCACCTGGGTCCTTCTCCCAGTAACCAGCGGCGCCCTCGATGATCTCCTCGACGGTATTCTCCGCTTCAAGTTCCATATCCACCGTCGCTCCTGTCTCAGCGTTCCTTACCCGTATCCTCAGAGGCATCTGATCACCCATCTGGGAGGCCCGATGTGATTATGTAGGTTTCTATCACAGTTAGTATAACTGATACTGAGAACCAGCTCGTTAAAGCTGATGGAGGGGACAATCTGGATCAAATGACATTTCGAACTCCTCGGACATGCCGGTCATGCCGTTGTAGAAGAACGCGTGTCGTATGCATCTATCCTCAAGTCCACTCGCGATCTTCAGAGCTTCTCTGACCTGGATGGCTGCGATGACGCTCGTGGTCGTGATCTCTGCTGGCATCTTCGGTTCGAAGTAACTGACCTCCCTGCCGGTACAGGAAAAACGCTTTTCCAGCACACGATAGTGTGATCGATTGAGGCCGCATTGGAAGCATGGCGTTCTTGGTGGGAGCACGACCTGAACCTTTCCCGCCATTCCGCTTGTTCCTCCGTCTATGTAGGGAATGTCCATTTGATAAGAATGGGAATTTGCATGCAGTCTCGCCGCAATATTGTCCAGGCATCCCAGGACAATGTTGAACTCTCCCCAACTATCCTCGGTCAGTTCTTCTATCCTGCAGGTTCTGGATTCGATTTTCACCACTGGATCGAGTTCCATTGCTCTTTCAGCCACTACCAGTGCCTTCATCTCTTTGCGTTGGGAGTTCCCTTCCCTGAAGAACAGGCATCGATTCAGGTTGGATAGAACGATGTGATCCATATCCACGAGGACCAGATCCCTGAATCCAGAAAGTACTAGGTTCTTCACCACCTCGTTTCCAAGGGCTCCGGCCCCGATAACCAGACATCTCATGCTGTGAACGGAATCCAGGTCTATCCAACCAATTCTCTTGGTCCGGTCAAACCGGTCCGAGTCTTCCTTGCCTGGTACGAGGGCATCAGACATCCCATGGGCACAGGACGGAGCCCTTAAGAGCTTGACGGGCTGAGAATCACAATCGTCACTCAAACCCTTTCATCACACAGGCCAGCTTCAGAAAAGATTTATATGACATCTAGCTTCTACTCGCTGGCACGGTGCTACGATGGCCAACCAATTCGTTGTCACGCCATGGGAAGTCTCGGGCGAGATTGACTACGACCTTTTGATCGAGAAATTCGGTACCAAGAGGATCGACGAGGAGCTCCTTGATCGCCTGGCGAGTTATGGCGAGCTTCACCCCATGCTGAGGAGGAGCATAGTTTACTCCCATCGGGATCTGGAGTGGATCCTAGACCTCTACGACAAGGGGGAGGAATTCTATCTTTATACCGGACGAGGACCTTCAGGTCACACCCATCTCGGACATCTCATGCCCTGGATGTTCACCAAATACCTCCAGGACACGTTCGGGGCGAAGCTGTACTTCCAGCTTACCGATGACGAGAAATTCCTTTTCAGCGAATCGCTTACCTTTGACGATACAAACACTCACGCTCTGGAGAACGCCCTTGATGTAATGGCTCTGGGGTTCGACCCAGAGAAGACCAGGTTCATTCAGGATACGATCCACATAAGGAGGTTGTATCCACTGGCTCTCAAGGTAGCCAAAAAGGTGACATTCTCCACCGCGAAGGCCGTCTTTGGGTTCGATAACAGCACCAATATCGGTAGCATATTCTACACAAGCATCCAAGCTGCACCGGCTTTCCTTGGCTCGGAACTTGCGGGAAGGAATGTCCCCTGTCTCATTCCCTGTGGAATAGACCAGGATCCACACTTCAGGGTTGCGAGGGACGTTGCAAACAGCCTTGGCTACTACAAGCCCTCTCTCATACACAACAAGATGTTCCCTGGCCTTTTGGGTAATGACAAGATGTCTTCATCAATACCCGAATCGACCATCTATACCACAGATTCAGCCAAGCAGGTCAAGAAGAAGATCGACAACGCCTTCACCGGCGGTCGAGTATCTGCGGAGGAGCAACGAAAGCTTGGCGGCAATCCAGATGTCTGTGCCGTCTTTAAGTACCAATTCTTTGTGTTCGAGGAGGAGGACGAGGTCCTGACCGATCTGTACAACCAGTGCACGGGCGGGGGGATACTCTGCGGTGAGTGCAAGAAGAGGCTTACCCAGAAGATCAACGCTTTCCTGGAAAACCATCAGGCGAAGAGAGAGGAGGCGAGAGCCCATATCAAGGACCTGTGGCTGAGGGATGAGTGATGGAGATAAATCCCATAGGCTTCGTCAGGAACTCAGCGGAAGAGAAGACAGACTGGGAGACTCTAATATCAGAGCTGGTGATTCTTCCGGAATACGAGGAGGGTCTCTATCGCATCGAGGAGATGCCCGAGATCTTGGTGATCTTCTACTTTGATCGGGCGGAGGAGATCAAGATGAGGGTTCACCCAAAGCACGATCACTCAATCCCAAAGGTGGGTGTATTCGCCTCCAGAAGCCCGACCAGACCGAATTTTCTTGGAATAACTAAGGTCAGGCTGCTGGAGCGCAGAGCCAATGTTCTGGTCATCGAGGGACTCGACGCCCTTAACGGAACACCCATTATTGACATCAAACCAGCAGTTCGCTGGGACCAACTGGACAAAAGTGAGAAATAGGGAGTACCGAATTTCTCTGCTATATGGAAGCCTCGGAGATTCTTGAGGGACTGAGCCCCCAGGAGAAGCGCCTCATCCTGGCGCTGGATCAGCTGAACGGAAAAGCGAGTGTCGACGATATCTTCGAGGTTGGCGGTTTTAAGCAGATGGTCGAGGTCATGAACGCCGCCTCCTGGCTGCAGTCCAAAGGGCTCGTCGAAGTTGAAGAAACAACTCGGAATCTTGTCTCAGTGAAAAACGAGAAAGTATTGGATAGATTGATCGAAATCAATTTCCTAAGCATGTTGAATTCCGATTTTAAAGGATCTGCAAATCTAGCATCTATCTATGCTGGAACTGATTCACTCAGGAGACATAGTCTATTATCTGAAGATATCCCAATTGCATTAGGATGGAATCGCCGAAATAATTGGATAGATATCAGGAAGAGTGATGAGGGAACAATAGTGTCCACCACTGCTAGTGGCGAATCTTTTATAAAATCTCACTCACTCGATAATCCCTCCTCATTGACCGGTGAAGAGAGAATACTAACGGCTCTCATTGGAGAAGGACCGAAATTTGAGGATGAACTTGGTGATCCAAATCCTGTAGAGAAATTACGAAAAAGAAAGGAATTCTTTACCGAGAAATTAATCGTAATAAGAACATTGTCATTTACTCCTCTCGGCAGGGAGGTCCTGTCGATGGGCATAGAGTTGAAGGATGAGGTCGCCCAGCTCACTCCGGAGCTCCTGCAGAGCGGGAAGTGGAGGGATGTGAGCTTCAGGAAGTACGACATCAGGACCTTCGCCCCTTCTGTGTATCCGGGAAAGAAGCATCCCCTGAGCCGGATGGCGGACGAAGTGCGCCGGATTTTCATCGAGATGGGGTTCGAGGAGATCGACGAAGAGTACATTCAACCGGCATTCTGGAACATGGATGCACTGTTCATACCACAGGATCATCCTGCTAGGGAGTTGCAGGATACTTTCTATCTGAAGAATCCGAAGGAGATCGAGCTTGAGGATGAGGATATCGTTGACATCATCGCCAAGGTGCACGAGGATGGATGGGAGACCGGCTCATTGGGATGGGGCTACAAGTGGGATCCTGGAATGGCCAAGAAGGCATTACTTCGCACTCACACCACGGTCAACACAATACGGTACCTGTGGAAGAATCCCGAGCCCCCGATAAAGGTGTTCTCCCTCTCACGTGTTTTCAGAAACGAGGCAATCGACGCCACTCACCTGCCCGAGTTCGTGCAGATCGAAGGGATCATCGTGGAGAAGGGGGCTAACCTTGACATGCTTGTGGGCGTGCTCAAGGAGTTCTACCGCATGATGGGGTTCGAGAACATCCGTGTTCGTCCCGGCTACTTCCCATACACGGAGCCATCGCTCGAGGTCGATGTTTATTACAACGGCTCTTGGATGGAGCTCGGAGGAGCGGGCATATTCCGACCTGAGGTCACCAAGCCGTTCAAGGTCGAGTATCCTGTGCTGGCATGGGGGCTCGGTTTCGAGCGGTTGGCCATGCTCAAGTGGAACCTCAGTGATCTGAGGGATCTATACATCAGCGACCTGGACATGCTGAGGCAGAGCTCCATCTTGTAGATTTTGGGATCATCGAGCGATACTCCTCCGATTTCTCTTTCATACCTAGCTCCAGGTACGCCTCTGAAAGCGCTGCGTACCACCTTATCCGGTCTTCATCCTTGGCCACACCCATTCCCTTGCTCAGGTACTTAACGGCGTCTACGGTCTCTCCCAGCCTGAGATTGGATATGCCCAGCAGATACTGGATGTCGGCAAGTCTTCTACCATCCCCGCTCCTTGCAGTCTCGGGAAGCAGTTGTTCGAGCAGGTCTCTGGCCTCTTCGTACTGTCCAGATTCCACCAGCGCCCTGGAGACCTCGCACTCCAGTGTAATGTCGGTCCCCCTCACTAAAGTTCTCGCTTCCTTCAGGGATTCGAGAGCGTCCTCAGGCTGTCCTATTTGAATCAGTAACTTCCCCTCCATTATGAAAGCGAAGAGGACATCCGATTCAATGCCGGTTCTCAGTGATTTGATGACCTCCAGGCATTCCTCATGATGTTGCGTTCTAAGGGTAAGCTCGGCCATAAACCTCTTCACCTCTGATCGGTGGCGCTTAGAGGGTTCAGATAACAGCGAACAGGTTGCGTAGAGTTCATCGTCCGCCCTGTTGAGAAGGTCATTTCCCCGGACGGAGATAAGCATCTCAGCTTCCATGATCCTCCCCGCCATGATCAGGTGATGCAACCGCTCCACATAATCTCCTTCGTTCAACCAGTAATCGGCGGCGAAACTGTGACAATCCCTCAGCCCTCTTTCATCCAGAAGTTGCAGGACCGATTCACTCAGTTCTTCTGGCATTTCCACGAGGCCGAACCTATCCTCGGGGAGGATCGTCACGCTGGTCTCGGGCAGCGCATCTCTTCGAAAAGGTTTGCGAAATATGCATGCCCGGGCCAATAATGGTCTCAGATCGGGATCCAGTGATCTCCACAGCTCCTCGCCGTTGCATCTTCTGATATCCAGCAGGGGTTTGACATCGATGCCCTCCTTCTCGGCGAACTCCCGGATTCTTCTTGCCTTCTCCTCTCCTCTCTGAGAAAGGAAATACACCTTCCTTCTGTTCTTTCCCTTGCGGATGTGGGCAAGCCTTTCAGCAACATCGTCACTTTCCTTCAGCTTCTTGAGTTCGATGGCTGCATGAGCCCTCGATATCCTTAGCGCGGATGCGATCCCGTCTTGGCTAACATCGAACGGTACGTCGTATTCATCCTGGTACTTCGAGAATTGCGAAAGGTGCAACAAAATCCTCTCGCCAACGGTGAGGGGGCCTGACATGTTTCATGGGACTTCATTGAGCCATTATAAACATTGAGAGCAGAATTACACTAGATGTAATAACCAAGAGGAAGTGAGATCGGCGCAGGTACTTGCTCAACATCACCTGAAGGCAACCCTCTTACATCATTATTGGAATTACCCAAGTGATGAAGCTACTCTTATGCAGTGAGGCCGACAACGCAAGCGTCAATATCAGG
>DATKXF010000155.1:0-6200 GCA_035529155.1 Methanomassiliicoccales archaeon
ATATAGATGAGGTGCTGGGAATACTTCCCTCTGAAACCACTGGGTCAGGCGAGGCAGAAGCTATCGTCCAGATACTGATAGACATTAGGCAGGAGCTCAGGAAGAGGAAGGTCTTTGACCTGGCCGATGAAATCAGGGACAAACTCGCTGAGAGCGGGGTGAAATTGGAGGATACCGCAGAGGGAGTGAAATGGAAGTGGACGTGAATAGTATTGCCTACAAGAAGGCCGTGTTGATCACTGGAGGGCCTATCAAGGTCCCTAAGAACTTCAAGCCACCTTTCAGGCTGAGCAGGTCGACGGCAGGACCGGGAGCCGGGCACCCCTCCCTGGTCATAGGTTTCAAGGGAACCCGGGTGAAAAAGGCGATCTCTCCCGATGAGGGGGAGTTCGAGCTGGTAGGTGAAAAGGCACCTTACAAGATCCTCAGGAATGGAGAACCATTTTTGGAAAAAGTGGAGATCCAGCCGGTCCTATATCATGCACCCCAGCAGGCGTTCTTCAATCTGAGCCAAGAGTGCATCTACGACTGCAAGTTCTGCAACTCGCCAAGGCTCGATAAGGACTTTACCAAGGATATCAACCCCGATAAGATCATAGAAATGATCCTTGACGCCTCGACGAGACCTGATTTCAAAGGAGTCGCGCTCACTAGTGCAGTTCCTGATGATCCTCACAGAACGGTCATGAGAATGGCCTACGTCATCAGCGTTGTCAGGGAGAAGCTTGGCCCAGAGGTACCCATCGGGGTCGAGCCCTACATCGATGACTTCCAGGATATCAACCGATTGAAGGCGGCCGGGGCTGACGAGATCAAGATAAACATCGAGACATTCGACCGCGAAATCTTCAAGAGAGTATGCGGAAAGATGGACTTCGAGCATATAATCAAGGCTATCAAGTTCGCTGTATCCGTTTTCGGAAGGGAGAAGGTATGCTCGAACATAATATACGGACTAGGAGAGACGGATGAAAACGTGATCGAAGGTGTTGAGTTCCTAGCTAGGATGGGATGCGTCGCTACACTCAGGGCTTTGAAGATCGACGACAGGAACAGGTCCGCGCTTGAGGAAGCTCTTGGCCCGCTGGAACCAGTCACCCCCGAGAGAATGGTCACGCTAGCTCAGGAAGCGGAGAATGCCTTCATCATCTATGACATCTCCCCGAAGAAATTCAAGACGATGTGCCATGAATGCACCTGTTGCGATCTGGTTCCATTCAAGGATCTTTGAATCTCGATTTCACAGCCAGTACTAAAGTTTAGGTATGCCGAAATATTAAATATTAGGTTTGCCTATTTTCCGTCGATGGTAAGTGAGAGCATTGAAGATTACCTCGAAGCCATCTACGTCCTGACCAGGCGACAGCAGGCGGCCAAGACCAAGGACATAGCGCAGAGGCTCAAGATCTCTCCGGCAAGCGTGTCCGAGATGCTGGGAAAGCTCTCGGAACAGGGCTACATTCACTATGAGAAGTACAAGGGAGCCACCTTGACCGATAGGGGTATGAGGGAAGGAAGGAGGATCAGGAGAAGACATCGTCTCCTTGAGAAGTTCCTGACAGATGTCCTGGGCATAAAGAGGGACAAGAGCTATGAGGAGGCCTGCCGTCTCGAGCACATAATTTCGGACGAATCAATGAAGAAGATATGCCAGATGGTGCAGGAACCCGATACCTGCAAGTTTGAGAAACCATTCGAGGAGTGCACCGACGACTGCGAGGTCTGCACCGGTGAATCGGTTCTGACCCTGAGTGACCTGGGCGAGGGGGAAGAGGCCACCATTGCCTACCTCGTCTGTGATAATCCCGGTAAGGTGAGGAGGCTCATCTCAATGGGATTCGTTCCAGGTAGGAAGGTGAAGATGGAGGAGGAGATTCCAATGGGAGGACCCCTTCTCGTCATACTTGACGAGTGCAAGGTCGCACTGGCAAGGAATTTTGCAGACCTCATCCATATGAGAAGGTGATCGGGTTGAGGATCGCCCTGGTAGGTAACCCCAATGTCGGTAAGTCGATGCTTTTCAACCGCATCACCGGCGTAGGGGTCATTTCCTCCAACTATCCAGGGACAACAGTCGAGATATTCGAGGGAAAGGTCACCTGCAAGGGTGAGACGATCGAGGTTGTCGATCTGCCTGGGACATATTCTCTATCTGGGACAAGTAAGGACGAGGAGATCGCACTCCGATTTCTGGCCGATGAGGGAGCGGATTGCGTCATCGCGGTGGCAGATGCCACAAGGTTGGAGCAGAGTCTGGTCCTCATATTGCAGCTGATCGAGCTTGGATTCCGATTGGTCGTTGCCCTGAACTTCATGGATCTGGCTCGAGAAAGATTCGAGATTGACATCGAACGTCTGTCCAAGGAAATGGGAGTGCCCTTCATTCCAACCGTGGCCATCACTGGAGAGGGTGTGGATTCCCTCTGCGACAAGGTGTTCCTCAAGGAGATTCAAGTTTCCAATTTCAAAGTACACTATGATAACCACATCGAACAAATCCTATCCCAGCTAACTCCCGAAGCTGAGAAGGATTCGGTGGATTTCCCCACACGGGGAGCCCTCCTTAAACTACTGGAAGGCAACCTCTTTTTCACCGAACAGTTCTCCGAGGAGACCCGGTCCAAGGTCAAGACTCTCACAGAGAGCTTCCATAAGCAGCATGATGAGACCATCGATGTCCATATTGGTCGAGATCGATATGGGGAAGCCGGTAGGATCAAGTCAGATGTGGTCAAGAAGATAGAAAGGCCTCCTGATTTGATGGAGAAGATATCCCGGTTGACGCTCCAACCAGCCACGGGAATTCCCCTTCTCATACTGATACTGGCTGGAATATTTCTTTCCGTGGTCTATGTGGGAGGGGCTCTCGAGGAGCTGATCCTCGATGCCTACCACGCCGTCGTCGGTAATTTCTTCCAAGACATAGCGGACTTCATTGGCGGTAAAGCGGGTGAAGCGATAGCCGAAGGCATCAATCTCAGCATCCAGGCCATATTGGCCATAGTCATACCGTACATCCTCGTATTCTATCTCATCCTCGGAGCCTTGGAGGACTCTGGCTATCTGCCCAGGGTAGTGGTCATGTTGGATGGCTTTATGCATAGAATTGGCTTACACGGCAGAGCGATCATTCCTATGATTGTGGGCCTGGGATGCAATGTACCGGCAATTATGGCTACTCGGGTCATTGAATCCAAGAGAGAGAGGCTGATACTCGCCGTCATTACAGTAGTGGCCATACCCTGCTCTGCCCAGACCGTGATCATTATCGGCACCGTAGGGAACTATGCGGGACTGGGCTATGCCCTGACGATCTACCTGATCCTGTTCGTCCTAGTCCTTTTGCTTGGAAGGTTGATGAACAAGTACATGAAATTCGAACCTACGAGCTTGGCAATCCAGCTTCCCGAGTTAACCATGCCAAGGGCAAAGAATGTCCTCTGGAAGACGGGAGTCAGGGTCTCAGAGTTCTTTCTCATAGCATTCCCGCTTCTTCTAGCGGGAAGTATCGTACTCGAGTTCCTAATGGTCTATGGTATCCTTGACAGCCTAGTGGAGCCCTTCACTTGGCTTACGGTTGGACTTCTTGGCTTGCCCGCGGTTACTATTATCGCACTCGTTTTCGGAGTACTAAGAAAGGAGATGGCCCTTCAGCTGCTCGTGGTCCTGTTCGGAACGACGAACCTAGCCTTGGCGCTAAGTCCGGAACAGATGTTCGTCTTCGCGTTGGTGATGGCCACCTTTATGCCTTGCATCGCGGCATTCGCCGTCCTGAGATCTGAATTCGGCATAAAAGACGCGGTGAAGATCGCCCTCGCCTCTTTGACCATAGCTTTCACTCTGGGAACGATCTTCAATTTCCTTTTCCTGGCTTTCGGATAAATCAGCGATGGGAGTAGACCGCCTTCACGATCGGGGATGTCTGCTCGATCATGCAGAAGCCGAATCGCTCGAACTGGACTACCTTTCCAATTTCACGATCAGGAATCGACTCTGAAACACCATTCTTGATGGTCCCGTCTGGCATCAACACCTCGCCAATCGGTCCGTCAACCATATTCCAGTGGACTATCCTGGCACCCTCCTTGATTATTGAGAGGTCATTGCCGATGTAACGGGCTTTTCCGTTAACGTATTCCAGGTTGCAGAGGTCTTTCAGCCTTACCTTGCCATTCTTCACCAATAGGGCGTGATCCTCAGGTGTAAGGAGCACCTCGATGGGATCACCACAGAGCTCAGTGATTCTTGCCCCTCTCTCGGGATAATCAGGATGCAAAGGTGCCTTTGACAACAAGGCACTGACCCCCTCTATCTCGATCCTTACCGGATCCCAGACGAAAAAGTATCTGTTAGCTTCCGGATCCACGATCTCCTTATTGAAGGCGTACAGGTTCTCCCAGGAAAACTGGATGTCAACGTCCTTCATGCCCACATCCACCCAGTATGCCCTTATTGCATCCGGTTGGATCCCTCTTCGCCGAAGTGAACGGAATGTACCCAGACGAACGTCGTCCCATCCAGTGAACTCACCACTCTTGATCCCCTCCCTTACGACCGAAGTCTTCAGAATGGCCTCAGGTATGGAGACGAATCCGTAGTGGTGATACCATGGCATCTTCCATCCCAAATAGTTGAAAATATACTCCTGCCTCAGGGTATTGTTGAGATGATCCTTACCCCTGAGTACGTGAGTGAGTCCCAGCGTATGATCATCCACCGCTACGCTGAGGTTCATCATTGGGTATGCGTGATATCTATCACCTGTTCTTGGATGAGGTGTGTCCACGATCCTCAAGGCTATGAAGTCCCTGATTGCTGGGTTGGGGTGGAAGAGATCGGTCTTGATGACCACCACGGCCTCTCCCTCCGAGTAATCTCCAGCCAGAATTCGATCGTACGATTCGAGCTGATCCTGAATAGGCAAGTCCCGGTGAGGGCAAGCCCTGGATTTCTCCTTAAGGGATCTCCAATCATCGGCCTGGCAGAAGCAAACGTAAGCATTCCCCAGCTCAAGCAATTCCTTCATTACTTGGTAATAGAGATCGAATCTATCGCTCTGGATGACTGTTTCGTTGACATCGACACCCAACCATTCGAGGTCCTCGGGTATCATATGGTACGCTTCGGGATCGATCTTGTCGGGGTTGGTATCCTCCATCCTGTTGATGAATTTACCATTGTATCTCTTCACGTACTCGTCATTCAGGATGGCCACCCTGGAATGGCCGATGTGCAAAGGACCGGAGGGCCCAGGAGCGAACCTCATGACCACCTTTCCCTTCTCTGCGCCAGGCAGATCAGGAAGACGGGATGCTCTTTCCCCCTTCTGCTTGACGAGAAGAGAAGCGTCTATCTTCTCCAGGGCCTTTATCTGATCCTCGTGGGGCATTGAGTTGATCTCACCCACAATATCCTGTATTAGTGACATTAGCTCCTTGGCCCTTGATCTCAGCTCTGGGGTTTCAGCTAAAACCTTCCCCACCACGGCCTTGGGATTGGCCTTTCCCTTATACAGTACCGCATTCTGGAGAGCGTACTTCCTTATGATCTGCTCGGCATCCTCGGCCATCAAACGGCCATTCGCGATTAACCTATTGTAACTTTCGATGGCCAGTTAGGTCCTTGAAATAATGGTCACCAATAAATCACCAACAGTCGAAGAACGATTCACGCCATTGCGGTACCGACAACCGTCCAAAGTCTAAAACCGGTCAGCCAGACCAGGATCAGGAATACGAGAAATACCGCCACTAGAATGTCGAGATCATGGAACCTTCCCGGTTTGGCATTCTGGGTGCCTACTATGTACAGGTATGCGATCAATGGGATCAGCATTATAATTATAAGAGCCTGCATTATCTCTTCAATGCTCATGACTCCCCCCCCTGAACAATGAATGGACGGGGGGCATAATATCATTTTTCAATCCACGACCTCGGAATTGAATGGATGATTAATATATCACTGAGAGGGATTCGGGAATCATGTCCCTCAGGGCTGCCATCACCGGATCAGAGGAGACGATCACGATTGAAAAAGAGGTCTCGGTCGACCTGGAAGCGACCCGGATCATGCTCGAACACCCAAAGAGCCCCGTGCACTTTCTCAATCTCAACGGCAAAGAGGCCATTGCCAACCTCTGGACCGACAGGACGAGGATCGCTAAGGCACTGGGTATGCAGCCCGGAGAGATTCTTGGA
>DATKXF010000156.1:0-20195 GCA_035529155.1 Methanomassiliicoccales archaeon
TTCGAGGGTGATGAATATTCCCTTATCGCCCTCCTTGATTCCCTGGAACAGGAACTGCAACCCGAAAGTGGTCTTTCCCGTACCGAACGATCCCATCACCACGATATTATGTGATCTGGGGAAACCTCCCCCCAGCATCTCATCGAGTCCAGATATTCCAGTCTTAACCCTCTCCACGATATCACCCTATCCTCTCTGTGTCGATGACCACCAGCCCGCTCTGCGAGGTGACCACAGTTGCGAACCTGGCTATCCTTTCTTTATCGAGATGGGGCAGTATACTCATGAACTTCTCCACATACAGGTAGCGCTGCCTCTTCGAGGAATGCTGGAACTTGCTCCACTCAAACACGAGGGAACCGTCCACCGAGTCCATGATCATCTTCTGCAGCCTCTTCTCCAGTATGTCCTCAGCGAGAATCAGGTAGATGACCCCGCCCCATTTCTTTGCCATGCGCTGCATTCCCCGGAGAACTGATATCAGATCATTGATCTCGATCTTGGCATTGACTACCAAGTCAGTGATTGAATCGATGATGATCAGGCTCTCCGGGGCATTCTCATCCAGGAACTCCACGAGCCCTTCGAGAACATTGTCCTCGGCCTTTGAACCGAAGAGGGACTTGTCACCGGTCCAGCTGCTTGGCACCAGGGTGTGCTTGAAATAGCTGGAGGAGAAGTCCTTGAAGACAACGTTGTTCTTGAACGCCTCGTAGAACTCGTCGTTGAAGGAGATCGAGATCTCCTGAAGAATGTCCTCTTTGGACCTCGCAAAGGTCACGTAACAGAGCTTCTCGGGTAGCTTTCGGTTTTTCAGACTCCTACCCAGGAAGTACTCCAGGGATTCCGGGTGGTCCTTCACAAGAGCCAGCTTTGCAGCGGATGTAAGTGAGAACTCGACTTGTCCGGCCCCCAGCTCTCCCAGTAGGAGCACTACCGAACCAGCAGGAAATCCTCCGTTGATTATGGAATCAAAATCAGCTACCCCAGTGGGAATTCTCCGAATTAATGCACCCATCCCAACACCTGACTCGGGGTGTATTCTACTCGCTATTTAAAGACCTTTTCTTTGATTTTCATGAACTGGCCTCTGTATGAAAAGCTGCTAACACTGGACAAAAGAGCGATATCTCAGTTATTCATTTCGGAGGTCATCTCGGTGACCACCAACGTTTCCGAGCTTATAAGCTGCTTGAGAAAATAGAATATAGCATAGGCGAACCCGAAGAATGTGGAAGAGCCATTGCTGTACAGCGCGTTAATCAGGAACTCTTCCGCTCGGTCCATTGCCCTCGAGATATCTTTCACTGAACGATTTAACTTCAGATCATTATTATTATAGTTTCCGTCCGAGAGAATTTCCATTTCGACTTCTGATCACTTGTCCGAGCCAATGACTCGAAGGATCATGTCCAGCGCATGGATTGCCGCTGCTCTCCTTATCTCCTCCCTGGTTCCAGGAAGGATCATTTTCTCCACGAACATCTCATCCCGATAGGCCAATCCGATATATGTCAGACCCACTGGTTTTTCCTTCATGCCTCCGGAAGGTCCCGCGATGCCCGTGGTGGAGAGCCCCAGATCTGCACTCGAGAGCTCCTTCACTCCTATGGCCATCTCCCTGGCCACCTCCTCGCTCACCGCCCCATGCTTGATCAGTGTCGATTCTTTCACGCCCAGTAGCGACGTCTTCGATTCGTAGCTGTAAGTCACCAATCCCACAAGAAAGTACTCAGAGGAACCCGGCGCATCAGTGATCATGCTCGAGACGAGCCCGCCGGTGAATGACTCAGCCACCGCTAAGGTGATGTTCTTCGCCCTCAGCAGTTTCCCAAGCTTCTCCGAGATCATGAACGCACCTAGAACAGGCCATCCTTCAGGTCCTTGACCCTGTTCACGCCATCTATCTCCTCGATGACCCCCGCCACGCCTTTCGGGACAAGGTCTTTCCAGTTTTCTCCATCGATGATCCTCCTGCGGATCTCTGTGCCGGAGTACAGATCTCTGTTGAAGAGCGGCGAGTGACGTACCTCGTATCCCGCTTCCCGGAACAGTCGTCGGGTGAGGGGGTTGTTAGAGTATATAGTATTGAATGGGGGAACCAGGGCTTCGACATGCGATACCCAAACGGCGTAGCGGTGGATGTCGACTATAGGGACGATATAGAAAGCGTTCAATCCCTCCTCCTTGAGCGCTCGAGAGATCATGAGATGCCTCTCGCCAGCGGTGAAGGGATTGTCAAGAGTATGGGAGAGTTCCGCGCTTCCGATTCCTATTACGATAGCGTCGCAGTCGTTGGCAATGGTCTTAATAACCTCGAAGTGACCATTGTGGAAGGGCTGGAACCTGCCTATTATCAGACCAACGAAATCGTCGCTATTCATGACCATACTCCTGGGCTTAAATGAAACTCAGTACTAATACTTTAAGAGATTCATGAGAAACCAGAAAGAATTGAGGATGGAAAGGGTTTTATGCGGTTGGCATGCGCGATGCAGGACCCGGTCCCAGCTCTACCAGCTTGGCGAGCTTGTTCATGAGGCCTTCTTTCTTCTTGCCGCTCACCAGCGCGTGCTTCAGGACTTCGTTGAGATTCTCTACCGGGATGACCTCGATCTTGTCCCGATAGCGATCCTCGAGCACAACATCCTTCATGTTGTCCTTGGGAATGAGAACCTTCTTCAGTCCGGTCTCCGCCGCCGCCTCTATCTTGGCAGTAACTCCGCCCACGGGAAGTACAATTCCCCTTACGCTCAGCGAGCCGGTCATGGCTACCGTCTGATCCACCGGGACCTCCTCGAGGGCAGAGATAACAGCCGTCGCTACAGATATCGAAGCGGAATCTCCTTCTACCCCTTCGTAGGTGCCCACGAACTGGATATGGACATCGTGGTTGCTGATGTCCTCGCCCGTGTACTTCTTGATCAGAGCAGAGACGTTCTGAACCGCCTCCTTGGCGATTTCCCCGAGCTGACCCGTGGCGATGATCCTGCCGCCGCTCTTTGTCTGGGCGGGCGTAACCTCAGCGACGATGGGCAGGACAATGCCCGAATACTCGGACATGCTGCTGTCCGCGTTGAGCGCAGCCAGACCGTTCACGGAGCCCACTGCCTCTCCTTCGATGGCAAATGTGCGGTAGAGCTTGCGCATCTCAATGTAGCGGTCCGCGATCTGCTGCTCAAGGGACTTGGCTATCAACTTCCCCTTCAGCACATGCTCGGCCGTCACAATCGAGACATGCTCTTCCCTGGCGATGTCTCCTGCTACGCGAACCAGACCTCCGAGCTCCCTCAGCCTGAGGGTGAGGGTTCCCCTACGACCAGCGCGGCGCTGCGCCTCCTTGAGGATCTCGCCCACCGCGGTGCGGTCGAAGTGCGGGATCTTCTTGTCCTTGACAACTTCCTGTGCCACGAAGCGCACTAACTTGATCCTGTTCTCGTGGGTGTCGGGCATGGTGGACTTCATGTACACCTCGTAGCCGTATCCGCGAATCCTTGAACGCAGGGCGGGGTGCATTCCCCTGATAGCGTCGAGGTTTCCAGCGCACACCAGCACGAAATCGCACGGAACGGCCTCGCTCTTGACCATGGCTCCTGATGAACGCTCACTTTGCCCCGTAATGGAGAACTTGTGCTCCTGAAGGGCGGTAAGCAGTGACTGCTGGCTCTCCATGCGGAGCATGTTGATCTCGTCGATGAACAGCACTCCCTTGTTAGCCTTGTGGATGGACCCGACCTCCAGCCTCTCGTGAGCTGGCGTTTCCAGACCTCCACTTTGGAAGGGGTCGTGCTTCACGTCTCCCAGCAGTGCTCCGGCATGAGCGCCGGTCGCGTCGATAAATGGAGGGATATCACCATCCTCGTGCGCCACCAGAAGCTTCGGCACCATGTAGTTCTCGGACCTATTGCCTGAGTACCTCATAGCGAAGAAGATAATGGCCGCAGCGACGATGCCCATGAGAATGATGGTAGGATCGTTCATCCCAGATTGGATATACAGTACCACGGTGAGGGCCACTATCATGAACAGTATGGCCGTCATCATGGAGGCCTTCTGCTGCTTCCTCTGCATGGCCTCTTTCTTCTGGGCGTTGACGATCTCCCTGCCTTTTCCGGCGGGAACGACCCTGACCTTGGGCTCGTTGGGATCCTCTGCGTTGTGATAGGCTATGACGTCCTGTAGCTCCTCCCGGGGAAGGAACTCCGTCATTGAATTTGCCAGCATTGACTTCCCGGTACCCGGGTCGCCGATAAGCATAACATGACGTTTCTGCTCTGCCGCCTTCCTGATGACCTCTACGGCAGAGTCCTGACCGATTACCTGGTCAGCCAGCTTTTCAGGAACCTTGATATCCGCGGTGGTCTCAAAATCTTGAGTGGGAATCCAATCCTCCATGTTCACCAGAGATTCTTCGATTCCTGAGCCTTCGTTGCTCATAAATCACCTTCACCGTTCTATATTGATTCGTCTCATAAAGCTACCACTAATTAAGCTTTCCCATATAGATATGTTTTTAGTCAATACAGCCAGATGAGAAAAAACATCTGGTTCTGAAGGGCCGTTAATCTCACTTCGATTTTCTTATTCCAATCTTCTTGCCAGCACTTAGATTAATTACATCGGACTTCTTTCTGGGGAGCGTGTCCGAAAACCAGTACTCGCCAATTGCCGTGACAGCGGTCCTCCTGGCGGTGTTGATGTGGGCTTCGTCGTTCGCATTGATAAAGATTGGGTTGGATTATCTCCCCCCCATAGGTTTCGCCGCCATCAGATTTGGAATCGGGGGCCTCATCATGGTGGCAGTACTGTTCTTGCGCAAATCACCTCGAGAGTCATTGAAAGAGTTCCGAAGTGACTGGAAGATCCTGACCTTCATCGGAATCGTGGGACTCGCTTTCCCCAACGCCCTTCTCAATGTGGGTCTGCAGTTCACTACCGCCTCGCTCTCCTCGATCATCCAAGCAGCTGGACCGGTGTTCACCCTGATCTTCGCTGTCCTCCTCCTAGGCGAGGGGTTGGGTCCCGACAAGATCCTTGGCAGCATTGTCGCCATCATCGGCACCTTCCTTCTCATCGCTCAGGATGGGATAGATCTTTCGAACTCCACTTTCGTTGGGAACCTAGTTGTGGTGCTCTCATCAATCTGCTACTCTCTATCTGGAGTGGTGACAAAGGTGGCGCTGAAGAAGCACAACCCTGTGGAGATCGTGGGCTGGATGCTGATAATCGGATCCCTCCTACTGCTCCTAATGGCCCCATTTGAACCAGGAGCCACCTACCATTTCGATGAAAAGATCGTGGTCATTATCCTGTTCCTTGCCGTGTTCCCGGGATGCCTCGCGTTCATCCTTTACAACTGGGTCCTCAGGACCAAGGAGGTCTCTCAGCTAGCTTTCTTCATATATCTGATTCCGGTGTTCGCCATCATCATTTCGTACCTCATCATAGAAGAGCTGCTCCCTCTACAGACCATCCTTCTCGGCGGGATCGTGATCCTGGGTGTGGCGATCGCCCAGTATCGTCTGGTAAGCCGTTTGCGGGGTATTCCTCATGAGGCTTGACCAGCTGGACATACCTGATGGGGTTTCGGAGATACTCGCTGAACAGGGCATCGAGGAGCTATATCCTCCCCAGGAGAGGTCAGTGCCCCTCGCCCTTTCCGGAAACAACCTGGTCGTGGCCGTTCCGACCGCATCTGGAAAATCCCTGATCGCCTACCTCGCGGCCTTAAAGCATGTCCTGGATCGAGGGGGCAAGGTGCTCTACATAGTCCCCTTGAAGGCCCTTGCCTCGGAAAAGGTCGAGGACCTGGAGATGTTCAGACCCCTGGGAGTGAGGACCGCCATATCCGTGGGCGAGTACGACACCCCTGACCCCCGGCTCGAGGATTTCGATATAATCGTGGCGACCTCGGAGAAGGCTGACTCGCTCCTTCGTCACAGGAGCGGATGGCTCTCCTCCATATCCCTGGTGGTGGCTGATGAGATTCACCTCATCCACGATCCGGGAAGGGGACCAACCCTGGAGGTCACCCTGGCCAAGTTCAGGAAGTTCAACCCCTCGCTGCAGATCATCGCTCTCTCGGCCACCATAAAGAACGCGGCCGATCTGGCGGAATGGCTCCAGGCCGATCTTGTCGCTGATGACTGGAGGCCAGTTACCCTCAAGGAGGGGGTGTACCTCGAGGGTACCATACATTTCACGGACAACACCTTCCGGGAGATCGAGTGCATCGACGATCCGGTCTGGAGCCTGATCAGGGACGTCGTTCAGGAGGGAGGTCAGTGCCTGGTCTTCGTGAACACCCGCCGTTCCACGGAGTCACTTGCCTCTAAGTACGCTGCTCGGATGAAGAAGCTCATCGGAGGTGGGATGGGCGAAGCCGAAGACCTGGACGAGGAGACCACCATGGCCAGGAAATTGAAATTCTGCGTCCGAAAAGGGATTGCCTTCCACAATGCAGGCCTGACGACCGAGCAGAGGAGAGGAGTGGAAAGGGCATTCAAGAAGGGGGACATCAAGTGCATCGTGGCCACACCCACCCTCGCCGCGGGCATCAATCTGCCCGCCAGGAGGGTGGTGATCAGAGATGTGTACAGGTATGAGGGAGGCTACGGTTACTCTTCGATACCGGTGCTCGAGATCAAGCAGATGTGCGGTCGTGCCGGCAGGCCAAGGTACGATCCCTGGGGAGAGGCTGTTCTCCTGGCGAAGGATGAGGGAGAGAAGAAGTTCCTCATGGAGAACTACCTTCTGAATGAGACGGAGGAGATCTTCTCCAAGCTGGGTAGCGAGCCGGTCATGAGGAGTCACGTGCTAGCTACGGTTGCCACGGGGACGGTTAGCTCCAGGGAATCCTTACTGGATTTTCTGGGCACCACCTTCTTCGCCTATCAGACGGAATTATACCATCTGGAGAGCTCAATGGAGAATGTGCTTGACTTCCTTCAGAAAGAGGAGATGATATTCGGGAAAAGAGAGCTTAGGGCGACCTTCTTTGGCAAGAGGGTGTCGGACCTCTATATCGATCCGCTATCAGCGGTGCAGCTCAGGGATGCGCTCCGCAAAATAAGGGGTTCGAATCATTCCCTAGGCGTTCTGCATGCAATATGCTCGACACCCGACATGCTCTCCATGTATCTGAGACGCAACGATTACGACCGGATGGAGGAGATCCTTCTCACCAGAGGGGAGGAGCTGCTCCTGCCCATCCCGGATGATCTCACCGAGTACGAATTCTACCTATCAGACCTGAAGACAGCGCTGCTGCTGGAGGACTGGATCGAGGAGATGGATGAGGACGATATGCTCAAGCAGTATGGCATCGGTCCCGGAGACCTCCGCAATAAGGTGGAGACGGCCGACTGGTTGCTGTACTCCATGAGGGAGATGGCCAACATCTTCAACAAGGACGCATACCCTGAGATCACGGAGATCATCACCAGGGTCAAGTACGGTGTCAAGAAAGAGCTGCTGGAGCTCACCTCTCTCAGGGGGATAGGAAGGGCGCGTGCACGGTCGCTGTTCGACCGCGGCCTGAGGAGCGCGGCGGACCTCAGGAAGGTGGACGTCAGGACCATCTCGCGGATACCAGGCATAGGAGAAGCGCTGGCGATCCACATCAAGGAGCAGGTTGGCGGGGTGCTCGAGACCAATGTAGACTCAGAAAGAGAGTCCGAAGAGGACACCTCCCAGGGCGGACAGCTCAGGCTCGATGACTTCTAGAATTCAGAAATAGCCCTCGTGACAGAGAATCCTGACTTGCTCTTGAGGAAGGAGAAGTACGAGTTGGCGTGATCGGTGTCCCTCATCTTCACGCACCTGATGCGGCGGTGGACCTCGGTGTCCCCCACCTGGGCCAGGGACATGTGTATGATGCCGTCCGACAGGAAATCGGTGTCCATATTGCCGTAGCAGGAATACGGCCCGACTGGCATCTCGGAAATGATGAATGTCGTGATCTTGAGTGAGCGCAGCCATTCGAAGAATCGGAAGATGTCCTCTCTAGGGCTCTGGAACCTTGACATGATCTGAAGGGCTCCCAGGGAGTCGATGATCAGCATCTCGTAGTTCAGGCGGCGCTTGGTCTCCGCCACAGCGAAACGGAAGGTGTCGAACCAGTCCGGGCTCTCCGAGGAGAGTCGAATCTCCCCCAGGTCCAGGACCTCTAGTCGGCCCAGGGTCTCTCCGTTGAATCCCATGCCCTCCATCTGCCGGACCAGGGTGGTCTTGCTCTGCTCCAGGGAGATGTAGAGTCCGTTCACCCCTTCGATCTTGGCATTATTGAATAGAATGGAGTATGCAAGGGATGACTTCATTGAGCCAGTGACACCTGCGATGAAAACTATGTGGCCATGCGGAATACCTCCACCGATGTTCTCATCGAAGCCGCTCACGTAAGTCTTGTATCTCCTCAGCGGTTCAGATTCCATCCAGACGCCCCGCTCTAGATTGTCAGGCTGGGATAAAATCGTTTGCACTCCTGTATCAGTTGCCGCTGGAGTTGGTTAGGAATTCTATCACCGCATTAATATCGGCGGGTATCTGGGCCACCTCTCCGAAGGACGAGATGATG
This sequence comes from Methanomassiliicoccales archaeon, assembly GCA_035529155.1. GTDB lineage: Archaea > Thermoplasmatota > Thermoplasmata > Methanomassiliicoccales > JAAEEP01 > JAAEEP01. Next base: position 8,576 of record DATKXF010000156.1, read on the forward strand.
ACGTCAGGATCCTTGAGCAGATTCCCGGTGCAGATGCAGACGACCCTCTCGTCCCTGTCGATGAGCCCCTCGCTCACCATCTTCTGCACTCCAGCCACTGAGGCGGCGCTCGCAGGCTCCACTCCCACACCCTCTGTCCTACCGAGCATCCTCTGGGCAGAGAGTATCTCCTCGTCCGAGACCTCCACCGCGCAGCCTCCGCTCTCGTAGATGGCGGCGAGAGCCTTCTTGCCCGATACGGGATTGCCGATCCGGATGGCGGTCGCAACCGTTTCCGGCTGCTCGACAGGATCGAAATCCTTCCTGCCCTCGTTGAAGGCGTTGGTGATCGGTTTCGAACCAGATGCCTGCACTCCGGTCAGCATTGGAATGCGGTCTATCCAGCCGATCGCCTCCCATTCCCAGAGGGCCTTGTAGACCGCCCAAATGTTCGCGGCATTACCGACTGGCAGGACTATGCGATCCGGCAGCTGGAAGCCAAGTTGGTCGATGATCTCGAAGGCCACCGATTTCTGACCCTCAGGACGAAATGGATTGATGGAGTTCAGAAGGTACAGATGACCCCTGTTGCTCAGCTCCCTCACCACTCTAAGGGCTTCGTCGAAGTTACCCATTATGCTCACGATGCGAGCACCGTAGAACATCGCCTGGGCCAGCTTACCAGCCGCCACCTTTCCCTCAGGGAGAAGGACCACGCAATCCAGACCGGCCTTGGCCGCGTATGCGGACAGTGAAGCGGAGGTATTTCCCGTCGAGGCGCATCCTACGCTCTTCGCCCCGAGCTCAACGGCCTTGCTCACCCCCACCGTCATTCCACGATCCTTGAAGGAGCCCGTTGGATTGGCGCCATCATACTTCACCCTTAGATCCTGGACTCCGATCTTGGATGCCAGCGCATCACACCTATAGAGGGGTGTCCCGCCTTCCTGAAGTGAAATCGCATTCTTCTCCTCCACAGGCAGGAATGAGGCATACCGCCAAACGCCCAGGGGCTTGTTACGGATATCGAATGGCTGAAGCTCCTTCAGCTTCTCCAGGTCCAGGTCGATGGTGAGTAGACCGCCGCAGGTAGGGCATGTGCAAAGCCACTCGTCCTCGATCTCGCGTCCGCACTCCCAACACCTCATTTCGTAGTCCATCTCATCAAATCTCCTGTGTGAGCCGCCGCTTGGACAGCAGCATCCAGTATAGACCTGTGTTCGACTGCAACGATGATGCTCCGACATAAATGTTTCGTCATGCTGAGTCACGAAAAGGATGGGCGTGCCCCGGGCTTGCGATAATGGAATAAATATCCGTCTCGATAACGGGTACACATGTCCGGCATTGAGGTAGCGGGTGCCAGGGGACAGATTCCTGATCCTGATGAGCTGTATGGCCGACTCAATAGTATCGGGGAGGGGTCGGTTATAGCCCTGAATCCAGAGGTGGTCTGCGGAATTGACCATCTCCTGTCCGCCGCCGAGCACGCTGTGCGAGCCTTCGAACGAGGGACAAACTCGTCCTCATCCCTTGGTCTGGAGACCGTGCTCTACGCCTCGGGCGAGAGGCAGATAGTAAAAGCGCTGGACAAGATGGGCGTTCGCCCTGGATCCCAGGCGGTGGCGCTAGTCCTTTTCGATCTCGATCCCGATAGGGTCATAGAGGATCTGGGCTTGAAGAGGGATGATGGAATCCTTGACTGCACGCGTTCTAAATTGAGGGAATATGGCATCCCCAAAGAAGAGCTGGATGCGCTTCCATCAGACATGGCGATCGACCTCGTACTGGAGAGGGTAGCGTTCGTAGAGTTAATCAAGAGATGAGGTCACCAAACATCACGAAAGGGATAATCACGTGAAAAGATTAATGTGGAAAACACTGAATAGAATGCTCCCCCACCGGATTCAGGTATCGCGCGATTGGAGAGTAAGTAAGTGACGGGTGGATACATCAAGCAGCTTGAGCTGACCAAGCAGCTCGAGAAGCAGGCCAAGAAGGCCACGGCTAACCGCGAGGCGGCGGAGAAGAAGATCGAGGAATCAGAGGAGCTCATAGCATCCGTCAAGAGGATGGGGGCGAACGCGGCCGGGGCGGAGAAGCTGCTCGTCGAGGCCAGCGAGGCATTTTCTAGGAAGGATTACAAGGGAGCGCTTAGCCTCGCCATCAAATCCATCGAGGTCTCGGGCGAGGCGAAGGCCAACGAGATCGAGAACATCATCAACACCACCAAGGAACTGCTCAGCAACATGGGAGAGCTGGCCGCCGATGCTAAGGAGCCCAAAGGCGCGCTGGAGGAGGCTGTCGGGCTGCTTGAGAAGGGTGATCTCGACGACGCCTTCGTAGAGGCGAACGCCGCGTGGGACGTGACCGAGAGATTCATCAACGTCAGGATGGCGGACGAATTCGAGAGAGCCCAGTCCCTGCTGCTCCTGGCCGAGAACGAAAACATCAAGACTGACAGCGAAAGGGAGCAGCTCTCGCAGGCGAGGAGATCACTGGAGCACGAAGACTTCGTGGGATCACTTGATCAGCTCACATCGTGCTTAGAATCGGTTACCGACAGCCTCACCAATCTCTTCCATAAGAGAAGGCTGAACCTCGAGAGGGGAATGGAGGAGGCAAAGGTCATTTCAATCGAGCTCTCCAGGACCTGCGATCAGATAGGGAAGGCAGGCGAGCAGCTCGCTCAGGCCGACATGGAGGAGGCCTTTTCTGACCTGACTATCGCGGAGGGCGAGTTCCGCAAATCGTTCTCAAGGGCTTTGTTGAAGGAATTCGACTCTCTTGAGAGCAGGTTGGAGCTCCTCTCTAGATACAATGAGGATACATCCGATGTGAGGTACCCCATTCCCAAGGGGAGGGAACTCACCAGGGATGGCGAGCTCCGGGACGCCCTGGATATCTGTCTTGATGTCAGCACCAGGGTGAACGAAAGCGAGCTGAACGTCCTGGCAATGCAGATATTCAACCTCAAACCCAAGCTTCAGATATCCAGGAGAATCGGCAGCGACACCAAGAAGGCGATCACACTCATCGAGAAATCCAAGGAGACCATCAGAGGGGGGGATTTCCCGGGGGCATTGGACCTGGCACATCAGGTGGATATGGTCCTTGAGAAAGAACTCGAGGGATTCCGCGAATTGGATATAGAGCTGGGCAAGACTGAGGAATTGATGACCCGAGCCGAGCGGTACGGGGTGGACCGCTCCAGAGCTGAAGACTCCATGAAAGCGGCAAGGGCTCTCGCCCTCAAGGCGAGGCTGGATGAGTCCCTGGAACAGTTGAGGGCTGCTCAGAAGGAACTGGATAAGGAGATCCAGCAGTACCTGGGAAGCGAGATAATGAGGTCCGAATTGATGCTTGCCTCCGCCATGAGGATGGGATCCGATGTATCCAGGGAGAGCGCGATGATCGATGATGTCATGGCGCGGGTCCGCAGCGGTGACTATACCGACGTGGACGGCCCCCTCGAGACCTGCAAAATGCACATTCGGGAATTCCTAGAGGTCAACTCCAAGAAGACCATGGAGAATGCGAGAGAGCTGCTTGACAAGTATGAGGGGATGGCGAACGTCACCTCATCGCGATTGATGCTGGACGATGCCGAGTCGGCCTTTGAAGGAAAGGACTTCGACAAGGCATTCAAGATGGCCGGCAAGGCCGTGCAAGAGCTTGAAAGGCAGGAGAAAGCGGTCCTGGAAAGCCAGCTTAATGAGGCTCGAAGACTGATCGAGATAAACAAGGGGCTGGGAGCTGAGAGCGCCACCATAAATGAGAGGGTGGCGGCAGCGGAGGCCCTGAGACTTGACGGCAGGACAAAGGAGGGGATCCGGGTCACAACCGAGGTGCTACCGCTGGCCGGGTCAGTGGTCAGGGAGCACATCGGAAAGGGAATGAACTCACTATCGAGATCGATATCCGCCGCCCGAAAGAAGGGCGTGGAGATATTGAGGGTGGAGAAACTTGCCCAGCGCGTATCCACTTCCCTGGAGAAGGACCAAGTGGCGGACGCCTATGATACCCTCCAGGAGGCGGACGAGGAGCTCAGGAAGCTGCTCAACAAGCACGTGGAGATGAACGAGCATCTCGAGGACATCGAAGGTCTGATCGAGGAAGCGAAGGCCAATGGAATCGATGTGAGCAGTTCAGAGCAATTCCTGCAGCAGACCCGGGTCCTGTTCGACGCGGGTGAGTACGATAAGGCCATCGAGCTCGCCAAGAAGACCTTGGGCGAGGCGGAGTCCAAGACAGCCACAATCATGGCGCCAAGACGGATTCAGGAGGTCAGTAACCTAATCGCCACGGGAAAGAGGCTGAACCTGGACGTGGCCAGAGAGGAGATCGAGCTGGATAGGGCCCAGTCCTTGTTGGACTTAGGACAGCACATCCAGGCACTGGCATCCGCAAAAGGCATCAGGCGGGGTATGAGGGATCGAATCGTAAAGGGCTTGGAGGGGGAGATATCCAAGGCTCGCGAGATGATCACCAGGGCCCGAGAACTGGGAGCGGACGTCTCCGCTATTGGCAACATAGTCGACAGGGCAGAGAAGTTGCTGGGGGAAGAAAGGATTAACGACACGCTCAGGGCTGTGGACCTGGTAAAGAAGGAGCTGGATCAGGGGCTCATCATCGAGAGGAAGGCTTCTGAGGGGATAGCCAGGGCTTCGGCGGTCATTGCGAACGTGCGCAAAGCGGGAATCGAACCCGCTGGTGCAGTGGATATCCTTAGACAGGCAAAGGACCAGGCACAGGCCGGAAGGGGCGGAATCGCCATGGAGCTTGCCAAGAAGGCTGCGGACCAGGCGGCCGAGACCGCCCGCACCAAGCTGATGGAGAGGTTCAAGAACCAGGAGATAACTCAGCGGGCAATGGAGATAGAGGGCTCGGATCTGACCCAGACTAGCAGGATGAAAGCGGACTTCCGGAAGATGCTGGAGGAGTGGAAATTTACGCACGCGTTGACCCTGCTTGATAATCTGGAAGAAGAGCTCGAGCGCCTGGAGAAACAGAAGAAGCTTGCCACACGCACGCTGGATGAGACAAGGTCCAAGATAGCGAGTGCCAAGGAACGCGGCCTGATATCGGAGAAGGTGGAGGAACTGCTTGACAGCGCCACTTCATGCCTTGAGGAGGGAGCATTCTCAGCCGCCTTCTCGGAGGCCATTCGGTGCAGGGACGAGCTTAGGTCATTGGAGGATCTGTATGACCGCAGGATGAGTGATATCGGGAAGCTGAGAAAGAGCATGGAGATGGCCTTGAACGAAGGCGTTGACATCTCTGCCGTATCTGGTTATTTGGACTTGGCCGAGCGCTCCCTCAGGGATCTGGACTTCGAGGAAGCGAGCCTCAACCTGAGCCGTGGAGACACAGCATTGAGGAAGAAGATCGGAGATGTGATGGAGTCCCGTCGGCAGGAGATACGCGCCCTGTACAGGCTGTACTGTGACCTTGGATTGAACGAAAACGATCCTCTGGAGAGCGCTGTCCAGCTGATGGAAAAGAAGCGTCTGAAGCTGGATGAATTCATAACCCTAAACGAGAATCTGAAACTGCTGAGAGGCTCCATCGAGAACCGCATGGAATCGGCTCTGGGAGAGATCGCGGGAAGGATCCAGGTGGCCAGCAACTCCGGGGCAGATGTTTCCACCAGCGAATACTTGCTTTCCCAAGGGAGGGACCTGCTCAGATCTGGAAATCTCAACGAGGCTTTCATGATGATCAAGGAGGCTGAGGACAACATTGGTGTCGCCATTGATGAGCGGCGCGAGTTCATGGAGTTGAAGATGCGTTGCGAGAGCCTCATAGAAAATGCCCGCCGTAACGGGTTGGTGATGGAACCTGTCATTGACCTGTTCTCAAGGGCAGAAGAGGAGAGAAAGAGCGATTACAAGGCTGCCATCGAAACCATGAAAGATGCTCTGTCGAAAGCTAAGGAAGAGGCTATGTCATACCTTCCAGAGCTGGCCATAGACATCAACTTCCTGGACCCGGCTGTGGTAGGGCAGTGGGTGAGGGTCAGAGTGGCGATATCCAATGAGAGCAGGGCCATGGCCCGAGACGTGCGCATCGAGCTTTCCGGCGAGATAGAGGTAAGAGGGCTGGAGGGCATCAAGAAGTTGAGGGGAAATGAAAACGGTGAGATGGAGTTCGAGATAATGCCTCTGAGGAAGGGCAATATCGAGGTCAATTTCAGCCTTTCATGCCGTCCAGTACTATCTGAGGACACATTTGGTTTGGAGTCCTCATTCGAGCTGGAAGTCGTGTAACTACTCCAGGGAAATGGAGATCTTTTCTTCCACCCTGTGGATGAACTGACCGTTCATGATCATGTTCCTGATGGATTCGATATCCTTACTCAAGGGACGATCGTCGATCACCCTGGCAACCTTCTCCCGGATGAGAAAGAGAGCTTCTCTGGACCCGATCCCGGGCCTAATGTTGTGAAATTCCAGTGCCTGGGCTGCGCAAAGGAGTTCGATGGCGACCACCAACTCCGCGTTATCCAGTATCCTCTCCAGCTTCTCGGCCGCGATGGACCCCATGCTGTTGAAATCTTCCTGATTGGCACTGGTGGGAATGGAATCCGCTGTGGCGCTATGAGCCATAAGCTTGCTCTCGCTGGTGAGAGCTGCCGCCACATACTGGGAGATCATCAGCCCCGAGTTCACACCCTGGTCGCAGGTGAGGAAGCGGGGTAGACCGCTGAGCTTACCGTCCAGCAAACGCGCGGTCCTTCTCTCGGAAAATGAGGCGATCTCATGAACTGCCAGTCCCATCGCATCGAGCCTGAGGGCAAGAGGCTCGCCGTGGAAGTTACCTCCCGAGAGGACCTCTCCATCGAAGATCAAGGGGTTGTCCGTGGCGCTGTTCATCTCAATCTCCAGTGTCTCTTTCCCCCCCTTCAGGGAGTCCATAACGGCACCTAGAACCTGGGGTCCGCACCTCAGAGTGTAGGCGTCCTGTACTTTGCAGCATCCCCTATGGGAGGCGATGATCTCGCTCTCCCTGAGAAGCAGGCGGAGATTTCGGGCCACGGCTGACGGTCCGGGGTGAGGTCTCACCTTGAAGAGGCGTTCGTCGAAGGCCTGGTCAGTCCCGGAGAGGGATTCCAGGGACATGGCGAGTGCTATTTGGGCGGCCTTCAGGAGCAGGAGACCTCTGTTCAGGCAGATGCATCCTATGGCACACATGAACTGGGTACCGTTGATGAGGGCCAAACCCTCCTTCGCCTGAAGCTCGATGGGATCCAGCCCTACCGTCTCGAGCGCCTCTCTGCCGCCGAGCCTCTGTTCATCTACCAGGGCTTCACCCTCCCCAATGATCACTAGCGCGATGTGAGCGAGGGGGACCAGATCCCCCGATGATCCCACCGATCCCTTTCGGGGTACGATGGGGATCACATCCCTGTTGATCATTTCCACGATGAGGTCAATCAGTTCGGGCCTCACTCCTGAGTAGCCTTTAGCAAGGGCGTTCGCCCTGAGGAGCATCATGGCCCTCGCGGTCTCACTAGGCAGTGGTTCGCCCACTCCAGCGGCTGTGGAACGTACCATGTTCCTCTGGAGCGTGGCGATCCTGTCTCTCGGGATCACAACATTCTCGAACTCCCCTACGCCGGTATTCACGCCGTAGGCAATCTCTCCACTTTCTAGAATTCTCTCAAGACACTTCCTGCTGTCCTCGATCCTCTTTCTAGCCTCATCGGAGACCTGGACAGCCGCCTCTCTTCTGGAGACCGCTATAACCGCCTCCAGAGTGAGGTTCTCCCCGTCGATCACCACAGTGCCCATGGGAACACGTAATGATTAGGGAGAAGGAGAAGAAAAAACAATCGGGGGCGTAAGCCCCTTCGGGTTTCATTCAATGTGACGGGTGTTCACAGGGACGAACTTGTAACCGTAGTGGATCACACCACTGGGACCCTCGTCCCCCAGCTTGCGCAGCGTGGACCTGACCCTCATTCCAATGTCCACGTCCGGTGGTTCGCAGTCGATGACCTGGGCCGTGATCATGATGCCCTCGTCCAGCTTGATCATGGCCAGGACGTAAGGCTTCATGATCTCCAACTGCGACGGAGTGTCGTGTACCACCGAGTACGAGTAGATCTCCCCCTCCCCCTTGAGGTGGACCTGCTCCATCTTACCGATGGATTTTCGCCGACAGTCCGGACATACGGATCTGGGTGGGAAGTACATCTTCCCGCAGCTGCCGCATCTCGACGCTATCAGGTTGTACCTGCTGGGGTTGTCCCTCCAGTATCTAGGTGCTGTCATCTATTCCACCCCCAAGATGTGAATGACGACGGTCGAACCCGTTCCTCCCACGTTCTGGGTGAGACCGATCTTCGCACCGTCGACCTGTCGCTTATCCGCCTCACCCCTCAGCTGGGTGACGATCTCCACCACTTGGGCGACACCTGTGGCGCCGATAGGATCTCCACGAGCTTTCAATCCTCCAGAGGTGTTGACCGGGATCTTGCCACCGAGCTCGGTATGACCATTCTCGGTCGCTTGTCCGCCCTTGCCCTTCTTGAAGAATCCAAGGTCCTCGATTGCCAGGATCTCCGAGATGGTGAAGTTGTCGTTGACCTCCGCCACATCTACATCGCTTGCCTTGATTCCCGCCATCTCGTAAGCCTTCCTGGCCGCCACCGAAGTGGCCTCAAAACTGCAGATGTCCTTGCGGTGGTGGAGAGCTAAGGTGTCGCTTGCCTGCGCTGATGACAGTATCCTGACCGGCTTCTCGGTGTATTTCTTGGCCGTCTCCATTGCGCAAAGGACCACGGCGGCCGCGCCGTCGGAGTTGGGGGCGCAATCGAACATGCCCAGCGGTTCGGCTACCGGGGACGCGTGAAGTATCACCGCGGGCTTGATCTCCCGCCTGAACTGGGCCTTGGGGTTCAAAGAACCGTGCTTGTGATTCTTCACTGCCACCTGGGCTATCTGCTCCCTGGTGGTCCCGTACTCGTACATGTGCCTTCGGGCGATGATGGCATGAAGCGAGGCAAAGGTAGCGCCCATGATGGACTCCCACTGCTGATCCGTGGCCGAGGCCTGGATTGCATTGGAGGCTACGTCCCCCACATCGGTCATCTTCTCCGCGCCGCCCACGACCACGATGTCGTGAATGCCGGAAGCGACGGCCATGTAACCCTGCCTGAGGGCCAGTCCGCCTGATGCTCCCGCCGCCTCGATCCTGGTGGCAGGAATGTGGTCCCTGGACATGCCAGAGTAGTCGGCTATCAGCGCGCTAATGTGTTCCTGATCGATGAATCTTCCAGCGGACATGTTGCCTACATAGAGGGCGTCGATTTCCTCTCCCGACAGGTTGGCGTCGTAGACAGCGGCGAGGCCAGCCTCGATCCCTATATCACGGAATGATCGATCCCAGACCTCACCGAACTTTGTAATGCCGATTCCAATGATCGCAACCTCTCTCATCAGACCACTCCCTTCATTAGGATCTTGCCGCGGAACTTTGCGTAAGTGGCGTAATCAATGAACTTCTTGTTCTCCACCAGCTCCCTCACTGTGGGAGCGGCGGTCTTGCGGATGCGCTTGATCCCCGGCGTGACGGTGATGTCGAAGGCATCGGTCCCCGCGCCGGAACCATATGCTATGGCCAGTATGCGCTCATTTGGCTTGGCAACATCTAAAATTGCCGACAGTCCAAGTGGGACGCACCCTGAATAGGTGTTGCCGATGAATGGCGTGAGCAGGCCGACCTCGATCTGTTCCTCGCTGAATCCCAACTGCTTGGCCACCCTCATTGGGAACTTGCCGTTGGGCTGGTGAAATATCGCATAATCGTAATCGTCCGGCTTGGACCCCGCCATCTCCATCAGGGACTTGGCGTTGGCGATGATGTGCTTGAAGTAAGCGGGTTCGCCTGTGAAGCGCCCTTCGTGGGATGGATAGGGCTGGCCCTCCCTCCTCCAGAAGTCCGGGGTGTCAGTTGTGTAAGAGCATGTGTGGTTGATCTTCGCAATGAGCTTGTGCGACCCTATCAGGAAGGCCGCTCCACCGGCTGAAGCGGAGTACTCCAGGGGATCTCCGGGAGCTCCCTGGGAGGTGTCCGCCCCTATGGCGACACCGTACTTCACCATTCCAGAGCCAACCAGGCCCATGCATGCCTGTATGGCCGCCGTTCCGGCCTTGCAGGCGAACTCGAAGTCGGCGACGGTCAGGTTGGGAGAGGCCTCGATCGCCTCAGCCACTATCGTACCACTGGGCTTGACCGCGTAAGGGTGCGATTCCGACCCCACGTAGATCGCTCCGATCTCCTGTGGGTCGATGCTGACTCTCTTCATCATGTTCCGAGCGGCCTCCACCGATATGGTGATAACGTCCTCATCCGGAGATGGGACAGACTTGCTGAAAATGAGCAGACCTCGGCTCAGAGCCTCCCCATCGGTGCCCCAGACCTTTCCGATCTCTTGGGGGGCGATCCGATACCTCGGGATGTAGGCTCCATAACTTACAATTCCTATATCCATTAGGATCCTCCTCCTAGTCAATATTCTCGAGCTTCTCAACGAGTGTTTTGACTGGCATATCGATTCTTATCAAAGGAATTCCCTCAAGGGTGGCAAGGCGAATAGCCAGATCATCCACATGTTCCGGTTTGTGGTAGGCAACCAGGGCAGGCTTGAGCGGATGGGCCCTGATTGCTATCATGGGCGATCTGCCGAACTTGACTCCGGTGAAGATCAGTGCCCTCTCACTGCTCCACCCATAGATCTTGAGGTAGTCCAGAGATGAGAGGGATGTAATGGCCTTCATGGAGTCGATTACCGTGAATCCGTGGATGTCGCGATTAAGAGAGACGGTGTGGGTGAGATTGTCACCGTTCACGAGTCTCATGAACTCCTCGGCTGACATGCTTGTCTTGAATTCCTTGATGCTGATGATGCAATCGCTCTTCTCCCCCAGGTTGTACTTCTTGATCGTTGGCGATCCGTGCTCTTCGTCCAGTGTGATAATTCCATTCACGATGCGCCTTATTATCACGATGCCGGGGGATTTTCTCCTTCCAGACTCGTAATCGCTGATTACGGAGGGGGAAACCATGAGCTTCTTCGACAGCTGCTGCTGGGAAATCCCGAACTCCTCCCTCCATTTCCTTATAGTCTTTCCAGCGTCTTCCGAGAGGGTGATTTCTCCTGCGATCTTTTCCCTCAGCTCTTCACGCATGTTGGATGGTAGATGCTAAGTATATTTAAATTTGTCGAATTACGAATACGACATAATTCGAATTTATGTGAAAAACGGCATTGTCCAGGCATTAACCGTACATCAACGATTTACATCCATTTTTCGATCGAGGGATGCGATGACCTGCTTTAGATCGGGGCTAACTGCGGGTTGGTCCGCCACCCACTTGTATGTGATGCATCCATCCTCCTGTATCACAAATATCGCCCTATTCGAAAATCTCTTAAGAAGTCCGGTCTCGTTCTCTATGAAGACACCGAAGAGCTTTGACGCCTTGCCGCTGGCATCGCTGAGCATGCGGAATGGGACATTCATTTTGGCCCTCCATCCTCTATGAGAGCGTATCGAGTCTGTGTTTATCCAGACAACTCTATAGCCGCGTAAATCGAACTCTTCCTTGGCCTCCTTGAACTCTCTCATCTCGA
>DATKXF010000157.1:0-5227 GCA_035529155.1 Methanomassiliicoccales archaeon
GCCGCCAAGGCCATATTGGGCGTTGCTCAGAGCGCTCTCTATGACGCCCAATATGGCCTTGGCGGCCTTCTGGGGATAGCGCCCTGGACCCGTGCCCTTCTTGTGGGACACGCACTTCTTGTATCGCTTGAAGGGAACGGCTCGCTTCAACTCGATGATCTCGTTGAGAATATCGACGGCGACGCTGACATCCATACCCCGGACCATGCTGCATATCTCCCTCGAGTGCTTGGGGGATATTGGGAGCTCCTTGCCTATTGCTCGGGAGGTGCTGTCAGGGTCGGTCTTCATTGTGTATCCTACCATGCTATCTCACCTCACTTCAGCGGCAGGAACTTGGATGATCTTGTCGCACCTACACCAGGACCTGAGTGTCTTACATTTCCCCTGGTGGGGGCGAATTCTCCCAAGTAGTGCCCTATCATCTCGGGCTTGATCTCGAAATCCCTGAACTCTTTGCCATTGTATACCGACACGCTCTTTCCCACGAACTGCGGGATGATGGGAATGTCCCTCCTGTGGGTTCTTATGGTGTTCCCATCGGAATCCCTTATCTTCTCGAAGGTTGTCCGCTGCTCATCGTTGAACCCGCGGATCAGCGTGCGCCTGATCCTTGCCGGCATCAGGGTCACCATCTCATCAAAGGGCATTTCGAGCAGCTCTTCTATGGTGAACCCGCGATACGTGAACTCCTTCTTCTTTCGGGCCTGTATCAACCCTTTCTTCTTCCTGGTTCTCCTTCTGGAGGCCTTGGTTCCACCCATCTTTGCTGCCATCTACATCACTTCCTCTTGCTTCTCTTCTTTGGTGAGAGGCGACCAACCTTTCTGCCAGGGGGAGCATTTCTGCTGACCGTGCTTGGCTTACCTACATGCTGGTGCGATCCTCCACCATGGGGGTGGTCCACAGCGTTCATGGCCACGCCGCTCACCTTGAAGTTGGCTTTGGCCTTGCTCCTGTAGGCATGGTACTTCGCACCCGCCTTACCGAAGGGTTTCTCCTTCTGCCCACCGCCAGCCACAACTCCGATGGTAGCCTTGCACCTTGGATCGAGTGTCTTGAACTCGCCCGACGGCATGAGTATTACCACCTTCTTTCCCCTGCTGACGATGCTCGCGGAGGTCCCGGCAGTTCGGATGAACTTGCCTCCGTCACCCGGGCGCCCCTCAACGTTGTAGATTGGAGTACCCTCAGGGATGCCCGAGAGAGGCATGGTGTTACCGGAGTATATTGAGGCTCCTGGCCCCATCTCCACTTCCTGACCGACCTCCATCCCCTCGGCCGCGATCATCGGTATTACCTCACCGTTAAAGTCAACCTCGGCCAGGGGGCTGTTCCTCCCCGGCGCGTGTATCAGGTCGAGGACCTTGCCTGTACCGTGGTCGAAGGCGGGGTGCTTTATCTCTGCCACATGCTTGTGGCTGGGGGAGCGGTACGTAGGAGTTCCGCGACCCCTCCTCTGCTGTATAAGATTCTTACCCATTCACACCACCTCAGAATACGCCGATCCTCATCCCGACATCCTCGGCCGAGTATCCCTCGGCGAGCTTTATGATGGCGTGCTTGCCATGCTTGGAAATCTTGGTGTAGACCTTATCCACCTTGACCTCGAAACGCTCCTCGAAGACCTCCTTGATTTCCTTCTTGGACGCGTTCTTGTGAACAATGAACTCAAGCCTGTTGCCGTCAGTGAAATCCTGTGTTGGAGTCCCTGTCATCTGGTTCATGGTCTTCTCTGTAACATAGGGATGAAGCAGTACCTTCCTCTTCTCGACCATTTCACCACTCTCCTATCTTGCCCAGAGCGGACTCGGTGAACAGGGCTAGCCTGCCCGCGTCCCCACCGGGCGCCAGAACACTAGCGTTCAGCCTGCTGGGCGGGACTATCTCGACACCAGGCAGGTTGCCGGCGCTCTTTACCAGGGGGGCGTCCTCCTCAGACACCACGATCAGTATGCTGCGTGGTCTCCTGTACCTGCGACCGCGCATCTTGCCACGGCCAGCCCGGATGTGCTTTCCTTCCTTGGCCCTGATGATATCATCTCCAAGACCAAGGTTCTCCAGCGCCTCTAGGACCTCCTTGGTAGTTTCCAGAGCCTCGATGTCATCCTCTACCACTACGGGCAAGGTCACATCCTCCTCGAACCAGTGCCCTCGGTTCTTGACTATATCGGGATCTGCGGTAGCGGCCAGCGCTGATAGCTTTGCCAGCCTCTTCTCCTTTCGGTTGACCTTCTTGGAGAGATCCTTCTCGGGCACTGGGGGATGGGCCCTTCGTCCTCCAACGTTGTTGGGAGACTCGGCCGCTTTTCTACCCTGGGTGAGCCTCTGGACCCTCGCAACGCCTCTTCCCTTGCCCCAGGTGGAGACCGCGTGTCTCATCCCGGCCATCTTGGAGGGGCCGTAGGGCTGCCTCTTGTTGGCCTCCTGGGCAACGACCGCCTTCCTGATTATGTCTGGTCGGAAGGTCGTTCCGAATGCCGTGGGAAGCGAAATGGTCTTCACCACATCGCCCCCGAGCGAGTAAACATTTACAGATGAATTGTTGCCAGCCATCTCTAGGCCCCCTGTTTGGATTCAGTTGATATGTATGCGAAATTGGGCGCCTCTGCAAGCTCGACTCCGCCCTTCCTGACTGGATCTCTGAGCCTGATGAGTCTCTTAGAGGGACCGGGGACAGAGCCGTGGATGAGCACGTATTGATTCACTACCTGACCGTATCTGATGAATCCTCCCTTGGGGGTCACGTCTTCTCCGTTCTCCCCGAAGCGCAGGACGCGCTTGTTGAACTCGGTCCTCTGGTGGTATCCAACCTGACCAGCCATTGGGACAGTGGGTCTGACATATCCAGGCCGCTTGGGTCCGAGGTTACCGTAAAGGCGGCGGTGTTTGCTGTTCTTATGGGACAGCAGTTTCACGCCCCACCTCTTGATTGCCCCCTGGAATCCCTTTCCCTTGGTCACGGCGGAGACATCGATCATGTCTCCCTCCTTTGCGAAGTCGTTGAATGTCAGTTGCTTACCAAGGAGGTCCTTAGAGTACTCGATCCTCTCCTCCATGGTTCCTCCGCCAACGCGAAGCTCCATGAGATCCGGGACCTTCTTGGGCACCCCCTTGACCAGCTTGGGCTGGGTGTGAGCTAGGATCCTAATGTCTTCCAGATCCCTTCCCTCTATCTTCTTCCAGGCCTTGCCTGGGTCGTAGTTCTTGGGTATGGGCAGCCGCTTGGAAAGTAGTGAATCGATGCTCTTTGCCCAGACCTCCCCAAGGGTCTGCAGGCCGTAAGTCGAGTTCACATAGAACCGGACGGCAGCCACCCTCATAGGGGGCACCTCAAGAACGGTGACAGGTATCTGAACCTCCTGGCCAGTGGTGGTGCTCTTGGGCCTGTAGTCTACGATCAGCGCATGGGTCATCCCAGCCTTGTAGCCGGCGAATCCCTGGACTTTGGGTCCATCGCTGATCTCAGGCCAAGCATCCAACCTCGGCGTCTCCTTCTTGGCTCTCTTGCGAGGCGAATAAGCCCTTGATCCTCTTCGCGGACGTCTCCTGTTCGACATGATTCTCCCTCTGTTTGGGAGAGAATCCTCTCTCCACTAACGCGAGTCGTTCAACTGTGTCGAGGTCAGTACCTTCGACCGTGACGCTGTTGTCCCTGCCCAGAATCAGTGGGGCAGCGATTGAGGGTTGCCATATGCATTGCCCAAGGCGTCTGGTCGAACGTCCTCATGCGTTCAACTAAGCCTTGCATTATGATTATGGTATATAAGATGTGCGGTAACCCCCGCAACCCCTCCAGAGCCCCGATGGCAAACAAATCACTGGTGGGAGCCTATTTCCTGCGTCTCATTCCGCCGATTAGGAGAATTCGGAACACATCACCAGACAATCGGTCGGTGAACTTTCCGACGGGCTCCACCCCCCTTCTTTGATCCAAGGCGAATCTCCTCAAGTACGGAAGGGTGGATCCGATGATCATGAATGTGGCGGCCCACCCACCTATGTACCCATTGCCGTTATTCATCCGGTAGGCTATTGATTCCTGGTTGACGAGATCCATGGCGGTCAGGCCAAAGATGATCAGCCCAGAAAGCTGAAGGATCGAGCCAATCGGGTACCAAATGGTGATGATCGTTCCAATGGTGAAGAGCAGAACTCCAACCTTGGTGACAATCTTCTCCCATCTCTTTGACAACAACCTGTTCCTGATCAATCTGAAAGACGGTGCTCCACTGGAATCATCCGTGGAACAGCTGAACACCGATTTCAAATCGATTGGTATGGAGGCCCAGTCAATCGAGAAGGTTCTGATCGACTCCAAGAAGCAGATGGAGGACCTCATGCAGATGTTCTCCATTTTCCTTTCTTTGGGCATTCTCATAGGAGTGGCATCCCTTGGAGTGCTTGTATATAGGGCCGTATTTGAACGAAAGAGGATCATAGGGATGCCGCGATCGATAGGATATCAGAGGTCAATGATATCGAAATCATTCCTCGTGGAGGTGCTTTTCATCACCTCACTCGGGGTGATGCTTGGGATCTTCGTGGGATTTACCTGCGCCTACGGCATCTGGTACACTGCCATGGCTGATATGGACGTACCATTCGTGTTCCCCTGGAAAACCCTTCTCATAATCGTCAGTATCGTCTACTTGGCGGCCATACTTTGCACGGTCACGCCATCCAGGATGGCGTCGCGCATCCCCCCCGCGGAGGCATTTAGGGATATGGGATGAATTCCGGCATCATCACTCCCGGGGGAGCCATTGAGTCTTCGATAACGAATCGATGAGTGCTATCAAGTCGATTCAATGTTGGGACTAAGCCTCCTACAGCTTGCCTTCCTTCGCCTTCTTGTTCAAGCGGTCCTTGCGCTGTTTAGAGGTGAATCCAGTGACCTTCTCCAGGAACTTGTTAAATCTCCTGATGGTGTCCATAGCGACATCGTCCGACGCACTGGTGTCGGCTGTTGTCTCAATGGATAAAGAGGAATTGCTAAGGAATTTCACCCTCATCTCCTTCATCGCCCCGAAACTAGCAATCAGGGTATCCCCATCCTCGCTGTAACCACCAAAGATCTCGGTGAGCATATCCTTGAGGCCGTCGCCCTCTAGGTTCTTCAAATGTCCTCTCTTGATATCGTACTCCATATGATCACATCCGTTCAATCTTTATTTAAGCTCAAGTATCGGGAGACATCCACCGATGTGTCCATAACATCCTGGAC
>DATKXF010000158.1:0-10861 GCA_035529155.1 Methanomassiliicoccales archaeon
CCACCTGATACCGGAGGACGGTGTGGACGCCATGATCGATCTGATGAGGAGGTTGACCGTAGGACGCACCAAGTTGATGGTGGCCATGAGAAGGGAGAATCCCTCATACAATAGATTCTATCAGAAGGAGGACGTTGACGAGGGGAGGGTGGTGGAGGTTTACCTTGGGCGCCTGGGATATGAGTGCGTGGAGGATATGTTCAGCTCAGATATGGACCCAGAGGCGTTGAAGCTCATCTATATGATGACGCGCGGACAGCCCCTGGCCCTTGACAGACTGAAAAGGGGTGATGACGAGGGGCTTCGCTCGATGTACCCCAATGAAGAAGTGCGGTTCATGATGTATCTCCGAACCAAGAAGGCGACGCCCCAATGATTTTTCGGGCATCGTCAGTATTCGATGCCCCTTCTAGCTGGTATCCCCTTCTTGAATGGATGTTTCACGGCATGGAACTCGGTGACGTAGTCCGCAATATCGTAGAAGGAAGATGGGGCGTACCTACCAGTGACCACGACCTCCACTCCATTGGCCCTGCCTTTTAGAACCTTGGCGACTCGGTTCGGGTCCAACAGATTAAGGTGGACAGCGACATTCAGCTCATCGAGCACCACCAGATCAAAATCACCTGATGATAGGGCCCGCTCGGCAAACTCGAGGCCCTCTTCAGCGAGCATGATGTCCTCTGGAGAGGGGGCTTCCTTGCCGAAGAAACGCCCGGCCCCGAACTGTCTGATCTCAACTCCCTTGAGGGCACTCACCGCCTTGAACTCACCAGAGTATTCCGTCGATTTTATCCACTGGATAATGCAGACTCGAAGATCCTGTCCCCATGCTCTGAGCGCCAGACCAAAGGCTGCTGAGGATTTTCCCTTTCCATTTCCGGTGTAAACGTGCATGAGGCCGAGAGATTCATTTGCCAATGCGATTCCCCCTTTCTCTCCCTGGATTGAGATTTCAATAGATATCCGTTTCTGATCGACGGGGATGCCCCTCCAGAAAAGAGCAAAAGGTAATAACGCAGGAACGAGGGTCCATGTCATATGTGTCCCGAGGTAGAGGTAAAGGTCGCCTGCAAGGATTTAAACGAGCTGGAGAAGAGGTTGATGAAGCAAGGTGCCATGGTGGTCGGTGAGGCCCTTCAGGAAGATGTCTATTTCGCCCACCCCTGTAGGGATTTCGGCACAAGCGACGAGGCTCTTAGGATCAGAAGATCCGGAGAAGAATGGAGACTCACCTACAAGGGGCCCAAGCTTGACAGGGAGACCAAGACCAGGGAGGAATTGGAGATCGTTATCGACCCCGAGGTGAGGACCATCCTGGAGAAGTTGGGGTTCGAAGAGGTCATGTCCATTCACAAGAGGAGAAAGATACTTACGCTGGGGGAGATCGAAGTCTCCTTGGACAGGGTTGAGGGTTTGGGAGATTTCGTGGAACTTGAGTATAAAGGTGAATCGGTGGAAATTGGGAGGAGGAGCATCTTCCAGGCCATGGAACGGCTTGGACTGGAGGGAAGCGAGAGAAGATCCTACCTTGAACTGCTTCTGAACATAAAAATAGAAAAGACTGGGCCCTTGTAGGGCACTCAGAGGTCGGTTATCCTGCTGATAACGAACTCCTTGACATCCTTCTCATCCGGGATCGTCAGGGATTTCTTGAATCGCTCAGTACCATCGGGTAGGTAGTACCCTCTCGATATGGAAATGAACTCGTTCTCACCGTCGTCGGTGACGGCCCTTTTCCTCGCAACCTCGATGAAGTTGTTACGGCCAAAGGATATTTTATCTGCAGCGATTGTCACGAAATCGACTTTTTTTGTCCCAATGTTCTCCTCCATCATGGGCCTCCTTGCAAACTGGTGGGTGGATTGTGAAATCCCTATTAATCTTTTACATCCCCGATGTGTTCGATAGTCATTAGTAAACGCATCAAATGTCAATTCAATCCAATAAATCGCAGCATTGGCTAGATTTATCGAAATTCGACTGTGATCTAATATTGATCGTGAATGATTGAATAACCGACATCTAGAAATAGATACCTGGGCATGATAACGCTATGAGCTTGGGGGCGACGGGCCCGGTCGATGGGGACACCGCCCAGATCTGCCCCAGCTGTAGAATGACAATACCAGCCGATGCTGTGTTCTGCCCCCACTGTGGTACCAAGGTGAAAGAGGAACCTGTACCTCCCACTCCACCCCGATACGAGCCCCCGCCCGGTCCGCCAACGCTCATTGATGTGGGAAGGGGCGTTGCTGCTTACTCCACCCTTATCCTGCTCATTCTGCTCACGGTCAACATTTTCATACTGATATGGAGCATCTCCGTGGTGCTTCCAGGAATCGATGACTCCACCTTCGCCTTCTACATAGTGACTCCGTGGATAATTGAATTGATAGAGATCGGGGGTAACGTGCTAGGTGCCTACCACATATTGCTGGTATTGATCATCACGGCATCCTTCATATGGATCGTTTGGAAGAGCCACTTCACCTTCATCGAGGAGTTGAGAATACGACCACTGAAGAAAGGACATAGTCCCCTGTATCTGGTGGGCACCTTCTTCTTCACCCTGCTCGCGTTCAACTTCTTCTACTACATTATCCTGGAGGCCTTTGGAATCACTCCAACAACACCGGGTTTCGAGGGAGACCTGTGGAAGGCGTTGTTCGCGTTTGCCAACGCCTCGGTCTGGGAAGAACTGATAACCCGGGTACTCTTCATTGGGATCCCCCTCATCCTCGTGGACCTAATTCGAAAAGATCGGATGCGCTGGAAATCATATTTCCTAGGTGGTGGTTTCAAGATGGATCGCCCAGAAATAATACTGGTGGTCTTTTCCTCATCCGTCTTTGCCCTCGCCCATCTCACATCCTGGGACGCGTTCAAGATTCCCCCGACCTTCCTAGCGGGTCTGGCTCTCGGCTACCTTTTCCTGAGGGTGGGTTTGTACGCATCCATTATGCTCCATTTTGCATTCGATTACCTGTCGATACCAATAGAAATCAGCCAGAGCCTGGTGGTGAGCGTCATAATCGGAATAGCGATGCTGGTCTGGATAGCGGTGGGCTCCTGCTACTTCTACTATTATGCGACCAAGGTGATCGGGTTCATCATGGGAAAGCAGCTCTGGCCCCCGAAACTGCTTAGGCCAAGGCCCCAGCCAGTGATCTATGCTCCCATTGAGTATTCCTCATCGCGAACTTATGGACAAAACATGGCCCGTCCACCCGGGACCTCGTGGGACCAGAGTTTTGGATTCTCATGCAAATACTGCGGGAACACCGAGGCGCGATACAAGGAAGGCGATTTTTACTGTCTGAGATGCGGTAGGAAGAACTAGGAGACCGAATCCACAAGATCCATCAGCGTTCTCTTTCCCCGTATGGCATCGTTGAGCGACCTCGACTCGATCACCATCTTTCCATCGTAACCTTGTAGCCCCCGTAGGACTGCCTGGAAATCGATACCCCCATCACCTATAGGAAGATGCTCATCCCTTGTCCCGGTGTTATCATGGATGTGCAGGTTCACGAATTCTCGAGAATGGAGGAGGAAGCGGTCGAGCATTCCGGAAACGTTTGCGTGGCCCACATCAAAGCAAACCCCGATGCCCGTTCCCTCCAAGAGGTAGAATAGCTCATCGGGACGCTTACACATGGAGAATGGAAAATCTGGCATGTTCTCCAAAGCGGCCTTCACACCGAGATCATCTGCGGCCTTATCGATTTCAGCAAGGGAACTCTGCATCGCCTCGTAAACCCTTTCCTTGGCCAGCAGACCGATGGGTGACCAGAAGCCTGGGTGAAAAGTATAGGTGTCCATACCCATCCGGTCGGCGGCCTCCAAGCCTCTAATCAGTTCAGCAACGCCTGCCTCCCTGATATGAGGATTCAGTGATCCGATGTTCACATCACTCATGGGTGCATGGGCGGAGAAGCTCATGTCATACGAGGACGTGACGCCCAGGAAGCGCTTTTCCACCTCAGGGAGGAAATGCTGTCCCTCCCCCATTACTTCCCAGGCGTCAAAATACTGATTGATGAAGCCCAGTGCCATCTCGAAGTCCAACAGGGAGAAGACGGGTGATGAGACAGAAATCATGGTATCTCCCCGTTGATTGTCTTTGGAGCAATATCGTCGATGACCGTGTCCAGTTCGACATCATCGATCACCACGTCGATGCTCCCCAAGGCCAGGCGCTCTTCGACAAAGCTCACCTTTCCTACATAGGCCACCTGCTTGTTCAGAGAGAAGGATGTCCGGTTGCCTTCCCTCCCCTTGAGGAGCTTTCTCCTTGCGGTATCCAAAATTCTGAGGTCAAGTAGAACCTCTTTGAACTTTTCCAAGGATGTGGTCTTGGCGAAGAAACCTGTTTCACCAATTTCGAACTCGCTTCCGGGAAAGATGTTGAGGATCGCCTGCTTCACTTTCTCGGGGTCCTCGGTAGGGAAGCAGCTGACACGCACGGTGACCTGGGACATGTTCGGGGATAATGAGGTGGGTCTTTTGAAACTTTCGGGGCAACGGTCGCCTATGTTGATGCATTATCAGAGGAAGGACTGATCGTCGATATTGGTTATTACCAATGTCCGATCCCAGCGTTTCGTGATTCTATTTATGGTTCCGCACCTAACTCCAGGTTCCTCTTCGCAACATTAATTATGGAGTCGGCCCTAACCCATAAGGGTAGATGAAGGGACATGTTTTGGAGGCACTCGCAAGCGATGGCGTACTCCTGGAGCCCGACGCCATTGATTATCTCATGGGGCAAAATGATCCTTTGGCTTGTGCGAAGACAGCGCTTTCGATGATGCCTCAGAAGCCCCTGATACTGACGCTTGACGACCTTATACCAAACGGAGTCCTAGGGGCTTTTCCGGCTCCTCCAGCCCCAGTAATCCCCAGGAAGGAAACGGAAGTCAAGATTCTCCGTGATGTCACTGGGCTCTCCTGCTGTGAAGGCGATATAACCGACTTTGCCAGATACTTCCTTGACCGCTTCCGCAGGATCAAGAAGATGCTGGTAAGAAGGCGGGAACTCGCGGGCTGTGTTCCTATTGAAAAGGCCATGAAGGTGTCCAGGGAAGTACGCTTGATAGCTATGGTGAATGAGGTGAGGAACACCAAGAACGGCCACAAGATGCTCGAGGTCGAGGACGAGGAAGGGAGATGCCTGGCTCTGATCACTAAAGGCTCGGATCTCATCAACGAGTCCGTCATTCCAGACGAGGTCGTGGGGATCGTTGGCAAAGCTTCGGCAAAAGGAGATATGGTCATCGTAGAGGAGCTGATCAGACCTGACATCCCTCTGACAAAGACCTTTCAACCCATCGACTCGCCCGCTTCAGTGGCCTTCGTCTCCGATATCCACGTGGGCAGCAACACCTTCCTCGAAAAGCAATGGGAGAGAATGATTTCGTGGCTCAGGAGCAATTGGAAGGAGGACGGGATCGAGTACATGGTGATCCCGGGCGACATTGTGGACGGCATCGGTGTCTTCCCCAATCAGGAGGAGGAACTGGAGATCGACGACATCTTCCTGCAGTACGAAAGACTCTCAGAATTTTTCAAAGAGATCCCTGACGGGATTAAACTAATCGTACAACCTGGGAATCACGATGCCGTACGTCCGGCGGAACCCCAACCAACCTTCTCCTCGAAGATCACGGAACTCTTCGACTCCTCGATAATGTTCGTCGGTAATCCATGCTTCCTGGAGATCGAGGGGCGGTCCATCCTCACCTACCATGGTAGAAGCATGGACGACCTCATCAACAGCATCCCGTCTCTGAGCTACGAGACACCAATTGAGGCCATGAAGGAGATGCTGAAACGCAGGCATCTCGCACCCTTGTATGGGGGCAAGACCCCGGTGGCACCGGAAAAGGAGGATTATTTGGTCATAGATCAGGTTCCGGACATCTTCGTCACCGGACACGTTCACGGTGCTGGCTTGTCCGAGTACAGGGGGGTGAAACTGATCAACGCATCAACCTGGCAGGCCCAAACCTCATTCCAGAGAATGCACAACTTCAACCCAGATCCGGCGAAGGTCCCCATCATTCACCTGGGGACCGGCAGGAGCACGATGATGGATTTCAATTCCTAATGTTGATGGGAAAACAATCACGGGGAAGCGGTTTAGGATCAGTTATTCCAGAAGATGAGTATGAATATCCAGCCCATTATGAGCATGAGGAAGGCTACGAGCTGCACTGCACGAATGATCAGCCCCCTCTTCCTCTCGGGATCCATATCTCGGAACATTAATCGACCGAAGCCTCCGCCTTCTGCTTTATGCGCTTCAGGCGGAAGATGTTTTCCCTCTCCATCTCCTCAAGGCGGAACTCAATGAATGCTTCCGCCTCCTGGAGATCGGGGATGACGCGGTACTCGAGAGCGTTCACCCTTCGCTTGGTCTTCTCTATCTCGTCGAGCAATCGCTTCATGGTGGTCTCCACCTCGGCCGCAAGAACGATGGTCTCCACAAGGTTCTCGAACGCGTCAGCGGCTTCGTCGATGAAGCTCGAGGTACCGATAACGCCGTACCCACGCTCGTCCACCTTGCTCCTGATGGAGGTGGTCTCGATCTCAGGAACCACCAAGCCCATCACGTTCTTGCTCCGT
The DNA here is from genome assembly GCA_035529155.1 of Methanomassiliicoccales archaeon. Lineage (GTDB taxonomy): Archaea > Thermoplasmatota > Thermoplasmata > Methanomassiliicoccales > JAAEEP01 > JAAEEP01. The sequence goes on from DATKXF010000158.1 coordinate 6,631, forward strand.
AGCTTGATCTCGGGGTGCGACTTGAGGGCAAAGGCCGCAGACTGGACGGTGATGACGCCGTCGACTGCCTTGGCAACAGCGATCTTGTCCATCGCGATCTGGTAGTCGTCGACTACCTTCTGCCTTATCTCCTTTGCCTGCTCAAGGATCTTGAAGAACTCCAGGACAAGTCCGTCCCTCTTCATCTTGAGGATCTTGTGACCTGCCTGGGTGAGCTTGATCTTCTTCTTGATCTGAAGCAGCTCGGACCTGGTTGGTTTGACCTCCTTCTGGGCCATTCTACTCACTCTTTCTGTACTTGGGGTGGAATTTCTCGATGTACTTCCTGTCGATACGGACCAGTTGTTCCTCGGGTAGCGTCGCCAGTATCTCCCACATCAGATCCAGGGTCGTCTCGATGTCCCTGTCCTCATCCGGTCCCTGCCTCACGATCTTCCTCTCGAACAGGTCGGCGAACTCCAGGAACTTCTGGTCCCTCTCGGAAAGGGAATCCTTTCCTACGATGGCCACCAGGCCCCTAAGATCACGGCCCTCCGCGTAAGCGGCATAGCACTGGTCCGAGACGGCCTTGTGGTCCTCACGGGTGTGACCGGGTCCGATACCGGCGTTCATGAGACGGGAGAGCGAAGCTCCCACATCGATTGGCGGGTAGATACCAGCGCGGTGTAACTCTCTCGAGGCCACGATCTGCCCCTCCGTGATGTATCCCGACAGGTCTGCAATCGGATGGGTGATGTCATCACCGGGCATGGAAAGAATCGGGATCTGGGTAATGGATCCCTCCTTGCCTTTGATCCTGCCAGCACGCTCATACAGGGATGCGAGATCGGTGTACATGTAGCCTGGATATCCTCGCCTTCCGGGAACTTCCTCTCTGGCTGCCCCAATCTGTCTGAGCGCCTCGCAATAGTTGGTGATGTCGGTGAATATGACCAGCACCTGCATGTTCAGCTCGAATGCCAGGTACTCTGCGGTGGTCAGTGCAAGCCTGGGAGTGATCATCCTCTCGATGGCGGGGTCGTCAGCAAGATTGAGGAAGACAACGGCCCTCTGCAGAGCGCCCGTCTTCTCGAAGTCCTGCATGAAGTGCTGCGCCTCCTCATTGGTAATTCCCATGGCGGCAAAGACCACGGCGAACTCCTCTTGCTCTCCTAGCACCTTGGCCTGCCTGGCGATCTGGAGCGCGATGTCGTTGTGGGGAAGACCGCTTCCCGAGAATATGGGCAGCTTCTGTCCGCGGACAAGGGTGTTCATACCATCAATGGTACTGAGTCCGGTTTGGATGAACTCCTCCGGGTTGTCCCGGGCGAAGGGGTTGATCGCCGATCCCACGATGTCGAGTCGATCGTCGGGTACGATGGGCGGCCCCCCATCCATGGGCTCTCCAGATCCTGATAGGATCCTTCCCAGCATGTCCTTGGACACAGGCATCTTCATGGTCTCTCCAAGGAACTTGACCGCGGATTGCCTGTCAATTCCGGCGGTACCTTCGAAGATCTGGACCACGACTAAATCGTCAGAGGTGTCAAGAACCTGGCCACGCTTGATGCTTCCGTCGGGGAGCTGGACAGATGCTAGCTCTTGATATCCCACCGGCTCCGTCTTCTCCACGAAGACGAGAGGGCCGGAAATTTCTGTGATCGTCCTGTACTCTTTTGATATCATGTGCTACCCCCCAGCTCTTCGAATTGCTTGTCCATGTCCTTGATGGATTCCTTGAGCTCCTGGTCCACGTTCTCTTCATACTTTGACTTGGTAAGGCGGTACCTCACAGGAAGAGCGATGATGGCGTCCACAGGCATATCTGCCTCCAGCGCCTTTATCGACATATCGTTGAACCGCTTGATGATCTTCAGCATCTCGTACTGCCTGGACAGCGGGGTGTATGTGTCAACGGGATGGAACGCGTTCTGCTGCAGGAAGATCTCCCGGATCATCCTGGCGATCTCCAGAATGAGCTTCTGCTCATCGGGCAGGGCGTCGGAACCCACGAGCTGAACGATCTCCTGAAGCTCCGCCTCTCTCTGCAGGACCTCCATCGTCCACCCCCTGAGCTCGGGGAAATCGTCCGCCACGTTCTCACGGAACCAGTTGTTGACGTTCCCTACATACAGTGAGTATGATGTCAGCCAGTTGATGGCAGGGAAGTGCCTTCTCTCGCGAAGCTTAGAGTCCAGGGCCCAGAAGACCTTTACGATCCTGAGGGTGTTCTGAGTGACCGGCTCGGAAAGATCACCTCCCGGAGGAGAAACGGCGCCCACCACGGAGATCGAGCCGTTGTCGCCGGCAAGGGTCTTTACCCGCCCGGCACGCTCGTAAAACTCGGAAAGCCTCGCCGCGAGGTAAGCGGGATAACCCTCCTCACCAGGCATCTCCTCAAGACGGGAGGAGATCTCCCTCATGGCCTCGGCCCATCTTGATGTGGAGTCGGCCATGAGCGACACGTCGAATCCCATGTCGCGGTAGTATTCTGCAATCGTGATGCCGGTGTACACGGAGGCCTCTCTCGCCGCCACAGGCATGTTGGATGTGTTGGCGATCAGGATGGTCCTCTCCATCAAGGGATCGCCGGTCCTGGGGTCCTCCAAATCCGGGAATGTGGTGAGAACCTCTGTCATCTCGTTCCCCCTCTCACCGCATCCGATGTAGACCACGATCTCGGCGTCACTCCACTTGGACAGTTGCTGCTGGATGACCGTCTTTCCGGTTCCAAATCCACCGGGGATGGCTCCGGTACCACCCTTGGTAAGTGGGAAAAGGGTGTCGAGGATCCTTTGACCTGTGATGAGAGGGATGTCAGGCAGAAGTTTGTTGGCGAACGGTCTGGCCCTCCTCACGGGCCAGTATTGCATCATCTTGACCTCCTTGCCGCCAACGGTCGCCACAACATCATCGACGGTGAAGTCCCCTTCCTTGATATCGTCCACGGTCCCTGTCACTCCGTGCGGGACCATGATCCTGTGCTCGAACTTGCTCTCGGGCACTATGCCTATGACCTGGCCTGGAACTGCCTTTTCACTCTTCTTGAGGATTGGGTCGAAGGTCCATTTCTTCTGGCGATCCAGACCTGGGGCGGTCACGCCCCTCTTGATGAAGTCTCCCATTTCCTTCAGCAGGTTTGGGAGAGGCCTCTGGATACCGTCATACACGCTACCCAGGAGTCCGGGCCCCAGCTCGGCAACCAGAGGCTGCCCAGTGTCCACGACCTCCTCCCCCGGTCTCAATCCGGAGGTGTCCTCGTAGACCTGGATGACCGTCTTGTCACCGACGATCTTGATGACCTCACCCATCAGGCGCTCTCCACCCACATGTACCACGTCGTACATTCTGGGTGAAATTCCCTGGGCGGTCACCACCGGCCCGGCGATCCTATAAATCTTTCCCAATTTCGCCATTTCAATCCCTCTCGGTTTTATACAAATCAACGCCAATGGCTCTCTTGACCTTCTCCCGAAGGTCTCCTTCTTCTACGCCCACCGGAACCACGACGGGCGCGATGCTCTCCATCGCCTTTAGCCTGGCACTGGAGCTAAGATATTCAAGATCCGATGATTCTATAGCCAATACACCTATGCTGGAATCATCGAGAAGTTCCAGCATTTTATTCTCATAGTCATCCGAACCCGCGGTATAGATGCGCTTCAGACCTGCAAGCCTGAAACCCAGCACGAATTCCTCATTTCCTAAGACCGCGATTTCCATTATATCACCAATAGACTCCTGATGACCTCAGAATCCATACCGCTTTCCTTTCCGCGGGCTATGATTCTGATATTCTCAACCTCAATCTTCTTCCTGATCAAGTAATCCAGAACGGGAAGCACGGACAGCGGATAGAAGTGAGAGAACCTCTCCGATTGTCTCATGAGATGCCTCTGCAACTCCCGCATAACCGTCGTCAGCGAGTTGCCTTTTTTGGCTTCCTCCAGGCCCTCGCTGATGTTTTCAAAGAAGCTGAACTTGTTGAACTCGTCAACCATTTGTTCGAAGGTATCTACTCCCGCCAGCCGATTCAGCTCATTAATGCTGAGCTCCACGCCCCCTTCGATGAAAAGGCCGCTCATCCTCTCAGCGGGGATCTTGGCCCGCTTCAATTTGAGGAGTGTGCGTACATTTGTTACATCGATCTCTTTCTTCATGAAGTTGAGGAACAGCTTTTTAGGCTTGCTGGTGGGCTTGATCCTCTCGAAAAGCCGGGTGTAGTAGACCTTATCCAGGAAATCCTCTATAG
>DATKXF010000159.1:0-3828 GCA_035529155.1 Methanomassiliicoccales archaeon
GAGATGTCTGTCTAGATCGATCCAAGGGTTTCGGAATATGCTCTGGGGATCAGCTCATGGAGTGGTTGGCTAGGGAATTCAGACCGGAGAAGGTCATCTTCTGTGCCGATGTTGATGGCATCTTCACCTCGGATCCCAACGAGGATGCTGGATCCGAACTCATACCCCTTGTGACCAGGGAGACACTTGAATTGTTACCAAGAACCGAAAGGTACCTGGATGTCACAGGAAGCATTTACGGCAAGATCGAATCGATGCTTAATCTGGCATCCTACGCAGGCGAATGTATTGTGATAAACGGAAGGGTGGAGGGCAGGTTGGAGGCCGCCCTCAAGGGGGAAGAGGTTATAGGCTCCAGAGCGATTTGCGGTGATTGAGATGAGCGGGATAAAGCAAAGAAAGGCAGATCATATAGACCTCACTCTCAAGGAGGACATTGTGCATGAGTACAACCACTGGAACGATGTCAAGTTGATACACAATGCGATTCCTGAGGTTGATCTTGAAGAGGTAGATACGAGAGTTAACTTTCTAGGTAGTGAACTTGATTTTCCCATCATTGTCACAGCCATAACCGGTGGTTACCCCCGGGCATTGGAAATCAATAGAAACCTTGCAGAGGCCTGCGAGCACCTCCAGATTGGGTTGGGAGTTGGAAGCCAAAGGGCTGCAATTGAAAGCGGTGACCACTCCAGCTACAGTATTGTCAAGGAATTCGAAATACCGCTCAAGATAGCGAACATTGGGGTTCCCCAGCTGATAAGTCAAAAAGGAAGGAACGCCCTGGATAGAGAGGCGTTTTGCGATGCAATGGAGATGATAGATTCCCATTGCATAGCTGTCCACATGAACTTCCTTCAGGAGATCGTACAGCCTGAGGGAGACACCCAGTCGAAAGGTTGCCTGGAAGCGATAAGGTCGGTGGCTAGAGAATTCAAAGTGATCGCCAAGGAGACTGGAGCTGGCATATCCACCGAGGTCGCGCTTCGCCTCAAGGGGGCTGGTGTAGCGGCATTGGACGTATCTGGAACCAGCGGAACAAGCTTCTCCGCAATTGAGACGTATAGGGCCGAGAGCGCAGGCAACCGATTTGGTGCAAGGCTTGGCAGAACATACCGGGAGTGGGGTATCCCCGCGCCCATCTCATTGCTGTGGGCCCAGGTGGGACTCCCGCTTATCGCAAGTGGTGGAATAACCAACGGCCTTGATGTAGCAAGGGGAATAGCGTTGGGAGCTTCCTGCGGCGGTGTGGCAAGAGCCGTGATGGAGGCCGCCCTGGAATCTGCTGATAGGGTCGAGGAAGAGCTGAGGATAATTATCGCTGAACTAAAGGCAGCGATGTTCTTGACTGGCTGCAGGAACCTGGAGGAGTTGGCCACAGCCGATTATATCATCACAGGAGTGACCAGGGATTGGATTCTCGATGAAGATGAGGTGTTCTGATTGGATCTTATGAAGGAAATTCTCGAACGAGCGACTATTATTGATGAATATCTGATGAAATATCTCGAGGATGGCAAACCTGAAAAGCTAATTAGGGCTGTTAGACATTATCCAGAAGCAGGAGGCAAGCGACTCCGACCCGTACTGGCCATGTTGGTGGCCGATGCGATCTCTGGTAAGGAGAAGGAGTCCATACCATTCGGATGCTGCCTGGAGATCATCCATAACTTCACTTTAATACACGATGACGTGATGGACGAGGACCCTATGAGAAGAGGACGTCCTGCAGTCCATGTACTGTACGATGTGCCTACGGCAATCATTGCGGGAGATGCGATGTTTGCCAGGGGCTTCGAAGTCCTCGCGGAGGTGGAAGTTGCCCCTGAGAAGACGAGGCGTCTCCTTTCCCTAGTGGCGAAGACCGTCTGGATCATCGCAGAGGGTCAGCAGATGGACATCGACTTCGAGAACTCAGACTCCGTGACCGTTGATGAGTATCTTGAGATGCTCGAGAAAAAGACCGCCATCCTGTTCGCATGTGCTGCCCAGGGTGCGGCCATGATCGCTGAGGGAAGCGAGGAACAGGAAAAAGACATGTTCGAGTACGCACGCCTTCTGGGCCTCGGATTCCAGATATGGGATGATGTTCTGGGCATAACCGCCGATGAGAAGAAGCTGGGAAAGCCTGTTGGCAGTGACATAAGGAACGGGAAGCGCACGCTAGTCATCCTACACGCCCTGGAGAATGCCGATGAGGAAGACAAGAGGATCATCTTCTCCACGCTGGGGCGCGAAAACGCGACCAATGAGGAAGTGGCTGGCATCATCGAAGCACTGGAAAGGACAGGGAGCATCGAATTCGCCAAGAACAAAGCTATGGACTATGCTCGGCGGGCGAAGAAATGCCTAGAAAGCCTTCCGGATTCTGAAAGCAAGGAACTGCTCAAAGATCTGGTCGACTACTCAGTGAAGAGGGAGCTCTAACTAGCAGACGATCCCATTCTGAACGATCTTAAACTCCGCTGTCGTTCCTTCGGCAATGTATCGGTGTTTCATGATCACCGCTCTTCTCTTTCCAAGTCCTTGCCTGTCCAGTCGGATTATCGCCTTGGCGCAGTGATGCAGTGTATGGCCTCCTAGGGCCTCGTACGTCCCGGTGTCCACATCTGTGAAGACCTGGGATGTGATTATGATCGGGATCCCTCTCTTTCTAGCCACCTGGAGAAGAGCGGTCGACTGCCCAACCATCGTCTTCCTCGAATCCCCCCGGCTGTTTGCTCTGTAGTACATGCTGATGGAATCCACCACGATGAGCCCTATGTCGTCGTTGGCCTCAGTTAACTTGACGGCCTTCTCCACCATCTTCTCCTGCTCTCCGAAGCTGTGGACCTGGCTGATAAGCATGTTCTTGACCACGGTGTCAAAGTCCTCACAGCAGATCTGCTTCATCCGCTCCATAGAGAGTCCCTCGGTGTCTATGTATATGACCCTCTTTCCCTGGAGAGCGATATTCTTGGACATGATCAGGGATAGGTTCGTCTTCCCGGTACCTCCCTCACCGTAAAGGAGGGTGACACATTCCTTTTCCAAGCCGCCTTCAAGGAGTGAATCCAGCGAGCTACAGCCGAAGGCTATATGGTCCACGCACTGTGAACGTCCTTGGGGATGATAACTGTTGTTGCTACTTCTTCTCATCCTCCCTTACGGGATGCACTTCTTCAATGCGATAGCTGCCGTCCTCGGCCTTGGGTCCCTTCTTTAGGAAGTAGAACGGGATGGCAAGGATGAATACCAATGCCACCAGGATCAGGAAGATGATAATGGCTGCGAAGACGATGAATATGAAAATGGCGACCAACAGTGGCCATCCCATGAGGAGCAGCCAGGCTCCTATGATGACCAGGATGATGGCTGCTATCAATCCCAAGACCGCCAGGATATACTTGGTTTCCGTGGAATCACCCAATCTTGATCAACCCGCCATCTCCACTGCCCTGCTTGGGAAGGAATGGCGATAGTGCATTTGCTAGCTGAGCCAAGGTAAGTGACTGCAGCACGACCTTTCCCGGTCCCCTCAGAGTTGTGACGAAGAGTCCTTCCCCACCGAAGAGGGCTGTTTTGATACCTCCAGCCGCCTGTATGTCGTACTGAACACTGGCTTCCCAGCCGACGCAATGGGCCGTGGATACCTTCGTGAGCTGACCGGGCTGCAGGTCGAATTCGATCAGATCTCCCGCCGCGTGAATGAAAACGGTTCCCTCTCCGTGAGTCCGCTGCAGTATGAAGCCCTCTCCTCCGAAGAAAGTCGCTCCCAAACGCTTCTGGAATGCGATGTCCAGATCCACGCTGTTTTCCGCGCAGAGGAATGAGTCCTTCTGCAGGATC
>DATKXF010000160.1:0-3808 GCA_035529155.1 Methanomassiliicoccales archaeon
AGGGAGAAGAGGCTCATTCAGCGCCTTCTTCAAGAGATCCGTAAGGCCGACGGTGGTCTTTCAGCATACGGGGAGGATCAGGTGAGACACGCGCTGGAACTAGGGGCGGTCGACACCCTGTTGCTCTCGGAGGGGCTGAGAAAAGACAGGGTGGTCGTGAACTGTCCCAACTGCGGTTGGAAGGGCCGTGTAAACGTGGACAGGCATCGCAATGGCGTCAAATGCCCGGAGTGTGGGGCAGAGGCTGAGGAACTAGAAGGCGTTGACCTGATCGACGACTTCTTCGAGGAAGCATCCAAGGTTGGCACACATGTCGAGCTCATCTCCGAGGATTCGGAAGAGGGAGAGATGCTGATGAAGGCTTTTGGCGGAATAGCCGCCATCCTTAGATTCAATTTGGGTGGTTGATCATGGACCCCATAGAGCCGTTCAGGAAGGAGGTCGAATCCAAGGTGAAAGAGGCTTTGGAGTCGATGGGCGTTGAAGTCCAGTTCGAGATAGAGACCCCGCCTGCGGATATTGCGGACTTTGCCATCCCATGCTTCCCCCTGGCCAAGATAATGAAACGGTCTCCCATGGATATCGCGGATGAGCTCGCCTCAAAGTTGGGGGACATGAAACTGTTCACCAGGGTGTGGAATGAGAGGGGATATCTGAACTTCAAGGCGAACGATGATCTACTCACCGGCACCACCCTCGAGCAGATTTTGCAGGCAAGGGAGGACTACGGTAAAGGTAAGGGCAGTAACGAGAGCATTCTCCTGGAGCACACCTCGGTCAATCCAACCGGTCCCATCCATATTGGGCGGGCCAGGAATCCCCTGATCGGGGACACGCTCGCCAGATGCCTTCGCTTCTATGGGCATGAAGTGATCACCGAGTACTACGTCAACGACGTGGGAAAACAAGTTGTACTGCTTACCTGGGGCCTGGAGAACCTTACCGAGGACCAGGTGGAGATTCCAGATAGCGAAAAGGAGGATCACAGGCTGGTGGGATACTACAGGAAGGCCAACCAGCTGATGGAATCCGATCCCCGTGTGGGCGAGGAGATACAGGAAATGCTCCGCCGCTTCGAGGAGGGCGACGAGGAAATAATCGACCGCGTTCGAAGGACGGCGAAGAGGATGCTGAAAGGAATTATCATTTCCCTGGAGAAGGTGGGTGTCGAGATCGACAGCTTCGCCTGGGAATCCCAGTTCATCGCTGATGGCACGGCGAGAGAGGTCGTGGATCGGCTGAAATCCTCTGGATATGCCATGGAGGAGGATGGTGCTTACTACCTGGATCTGGAGAGCTTCGGCGTCCATGGTCACGACACCAGGTGGTTCTTCACCCGCAACGACGGTACCACCCTTTACACGACTCGGGATCTTGCGTATCATTTGAACAAGTTCTCCCGCGCGGACCACCTGATCAATGTCTTAGGGGAGGACCAGAAGCTGGGGATGCAGCAGCTGGCATCTGCCCTCACCATACTTGGAGAGGAGAGGAAGCCCGAGAATGTGTTCTACTCCTTCGTGTCACTTCCCGAGGGCAAGATGTCCACCCGAAGGGGGACGGTCGTCAACCTGGATGATCTCATCGGAGAAGCTGAGGAACGCGCTCTGGAAGAAGTGAAGAAACGCAGGACCGATCTCAGCGAGGAGCGGATGGAGGAGATCTCGAAGGCCATAGGCTCTGGTGCCATCCGCTACAACATACTGCGGGTACAGTCCGAGAAGCAGATGATATTCCGCTGGGAGGAAGCCTTGAACTTTGAAGGGAACAGCGCTCCTTTCCTGCAGTACTCTCATGCCCGTGCTTGCAGCATCCTTCGCAAGGCAGGGGAATACCCAACGGAGTTGGATCCGTCCCTTTTGACTGATCCTTACGAGGGGAGGCTCATCCGGGTTTTAGCCCGCTTTCCAAGCGTTATGGAGGAGGCGGCCGAGAAGAGACGCATTCACCTTCTCCCGTTCTACGGGCAGGAGGTCGCTTCCGCGTTCAACCAATTCTATGCCTATGTCCCAGTTCTTAGGTCCGGGGAGAATCGCGGTGCGAGGTTATCCCTCGTAGAGGCGACGATGTGGGTTCTCAAGAATACCCTTAATACCCTGGGAATAGTTGCTCCTGAGGAGATGTGATGGTAGAGATATCCGAGATCCAGGAAGGTGATAAGGCGGAGTTGAGACGTCTGGAGCTTCGTCTGTTCAAGGAATACCTGAAGAAATCGAAGGCCATAAGCTGGGAGGATCTCTCCCAGGATCTTATAGACCAGCTTGGAGCCTCAGGCGAGGACGCCTTCGATTTTTACATGAACGGCGGTCTGAGCTTCGTCGCCAGAGAAGATGGAATGATAGTAGGGTTCATCTTCGCCCAGCAAATGAGGTACGTCCAGAGCCTCAAGAAGGTGGTATGGATAGAGAACATGGGAGTTCACCCGGATTACCGCAGACAGGGTATCGCCGTTCTGCTCATTCGAAAGCTTGTTCAGGAGTCTAAGGAGAAGGGCGCCGATGCCGTTCTCAGCTCGGTCACGCTGGATAATCGGGAGTCTATCATGCTGCATGCCAGACTTGGGTTCCTTATGGACGACCGCAAGTTCGCACTGCTCGATCTGGAGTCGGCGGATTTCTAGCTACCTGAGCCGGGTGTATTTATCAGTGCCGTACTTGTTCTCAACGAGTTGTTCTATGCACCTTTCTTCGTAGTGGGTCAGCGACCCCTTTCTGATGCTCACGCAAAGGGTCTCCTCGAAGCCCTGGACCAGCGCGGTCTTCACCTCATCCATGAGAACTTTCCTTCCCAATTCCTTTGAGATGGAGGTCATCCCTTCTCTGGAGCGAACCTTCTTCCCCTCTGTCCTGAGGACGTCGAACATCATGTCGAAATCGCAATCCACGATCACCGTTCCGTGTTGGATCACCACGTCCTTCTCTATCTTCTGCGCGCTTCCCGACACCTTCCTTCCGTTGATCAGGACATCGTTCACAGGTTTGAACTCGGCGTCCAAACCCAGCTTGTCCATCGCCCTGATGAGCGCGGAGCAGATGATCTCGTAGATCTCATTTGGGTCCTCGGGCAGGAGTTCACGCCTCATCACCGCAGCATAGATGATCTGGTCTGGGTCAGTGTATATTGCGCTGCCACCGGAGAAGCGACGGATCAGTTGAACCCCCCTCCTTTCCGCGGCTTCGAGGTTCACGGTGTCATCGACCCGCTCGAAGTAACCCAACGAGATGGTGGGTCGGTCCCTCCGGTAGAGATGGAGTGTATCCGGTACAAGTTTCTTCTGCCTGGCCTTGACGATCGCTTCGTCGCAGGCGGCGGTGTATGATGGAGGTGCTAGATCAGTGTCCAATAGGCGCCAGAACATAGAATGAAAAGAGGGAAATAAGAAAATAAAAGGATTGTGTAAGTGGTTTATTCCTACTTCTTGGACTTGCGGGTCTTGGCCGGAGCCTTGCTCGCTCCCCACGGCAGGCGTTTCCTCATGTAGAAGAGGACGATGATGACCACGATGACCGCGAAGACGCCTCCGTAGATGGCGGCAGCCTTCCAGGCAGCCTCCTGGACATCAATGCTGATGGTGTCGTGGTTGTCCTGCTTGTTGATCTCACGGAGTGCCTCAACCTCGATGTATATGGTGAAGTTGCCTTTGCTGCCAGGGGTCCAGGACCAGGTGATGATACCGGACTGGTCGGGCAGGAGGAGGTTTGCGGCGGAACCGTTTATGGTGAGATCGGTGGACTCACCGAGCTTCTGCTTGGAGCCATCGGACTTGAGCAGGTAGAAGGTGGCCTTCACGCCGGTCGCGTTGTCGTTA
>DATKXF010000161.1:0-3540 GCA_035529155.1 Methanomassiliicoccales archaeon
CTCGAGCTCCGCCCCTTCCTCTCCAACCTCCTCGAATCCACCGGTCGGTATGACAGCCGCTTTCACTCCAGCCCTGGCGCAATCCAATAGAAGGTCGATGGCCGCCATCTTGTTGGTGGCAATGACCGCAAGGTCCACCTCCCCAACGGATTCGATGGAGTCGTAGCACTTGAGCCCTAGAATTTCATCATATCTCGGATTCACGGGATAGACCTTCCCGTCGTATCCGCTGCTCACGATGGAGTCGAGGTAGATGTAACCAACACTTCCCGGTTTACTGGATGCACCGATGACCGCTATAGATTTGGGATTGAACAGACTGTCAAGATTCATTGGCTGCCCCTCTATTCTGTGAGTAGATTCGATTACAGGATATTCTTCTTTTGCTGAATTCAGCCATCATCGATCAATCATATTCGCTTTTCGAAGAAAGAATCGATCCACCGGATTGATGGGTTTCGAGTGACTCAAAGGAAGTATCATTCTTCATGGGATCGAGATTCCTTGAACTTCCTGAAGGCGACAGACTGGCTCTTGTTCATCGCCATCATGGACCCTATCATCACGGCCTCGAATATCTCGTCCTCGGAGACTCCGAGGCTCTTTGCCTGCTCGATGTGCACCCCGAGGCAGTGCTCGCTTGCCAGGGCCGTGCCGCTGCTTATCGCGGCCAGTTCGACGGTCTTCTGGTCTAGGTACTTCGGTCTGAAGAAGGCGCTCGCGGTAAGGTCTGTGAACGGGATGAACATGTCACCTCGTTCAGAGAGGACATCGGACACCAGGGGTACAAAACCGTATACCCTCCTGATCTTCTCCAGCCTTTCCTTTACTATCGAATCCTGTTCATTCTCCTCGATAGGTTCCCTAGTGTCGGTCATTTGAATCTCTCCGGGTACCGTACCTTCATCGGAAGGAGAGTAACTCCATCGAATAGACACGGTAAGCAGTTCATTCAAAAACTAATATTTAGCAATATTTCTCTTGAAGACTGAGGCTTTACGGACCTTCTACGGCCCATTTTCCCATTATTCCTCTCAACATGTTTCGGCTTGGAATAATCTGGAACCATCCCAGAGTTTTTGGAACAGCACTGTAAAAGACTCGACCACCCTTCTGTTGGAGGACTTGAGAGCGAGGTTGAACTCCTCGGTGGGAACCTCAAAGACGACCTTGCTATGGTCGATAACGGTGAATGAGAGAGGGATGTCCCCCAACCGATAATCCTTCTTCTGAGCACCGTTCATGAGCTCAGAACCGACCCCCCTAACACCCTTCCTTTCCCTGAACAAGCCTGAAAGATCGAGTTCCCTATCGAATATCAGCTTGAGCCTGACTCCTTTCTCCCCAGCGGCTGCAATTCTGTCCGCTAGGGTCACATCGAAGCATTTCATGGCCATCAGGGTCTCAGTTTGAGATTTTTCGATCGCACTTCCCAGGATTTGGGAGAGCAATTCACAGGAATCTATGATGGTGATCTCTCCCTTCAGTAGGCCGCCCAGCATACTATCGGATAAGATCCCATTATCGGTGAGCAGGGGAAGGGCTTCATCATAGGCAATCTTGTGAAATGTTCTCCCCGTGGGTGTTAAGATGTATGTGGCAGATCCAGAATTCTGTATCATATCCAGTGATCTCAGCTTCTCCAGGTTTCTATAGTACGCTCTAGGGGTCAATCTCAACCTATTAATGGTCTCTTTCCCGCTCTTGAGGCCACTATCTGATTCGTTGAGGATCTTAAGGGCAGCTGGGCTGCCTAGAGTGTGGAATATCTCAACGAGTTTCTCGAATCCATCTCCAATCTTCATTCCAATATAAATCATAAAAATTCATTATAAATAAAATTACCTAGAGAGAAATAATGCACTCTTTGAGGCAGTCAGTGCATCGAAAAGTCGGCAGTTTTTTTATATTACCCACGATAGATTTTTATCTAACTTTGGGGGGATCTAATTATGAATAAGTTAGGACCACTTATCGTGAGCCTATCCCTGATCATAGCGGCAGGCGCCATTGCTGGAGTTGGAACACTAGCCCAGCTTTCGGACAGTGCTGTAACAGGTACTCATTCCTGGTCGGCGGCTGTTATGGACATCAGGGTGGGGGGAAGCGACAACCCGACCTTCCACTGGACGACAACGAATATGGAACCGTGCACCAAGTACTTCACCGGCTTTAAACGGGTCAAGAACGTTGGTAGCGTAGACGGGAATCTCACCGTTACCATCAGGAATCTGATGTGCTATGAGAACACTCTCACGGCTCCTGAGATCGCTGCGGGCGATTCCGCTGATACTCAGATGGATCCAGATGGGTTCAGCCAGGAAGGTGGATATGGAGAGCTTTGGGACCAAGTGCTGTTCTTTTTTGTCATTGACAACGGGGACGGAGTATACAACGACTATGTAGGGTGGTTGGACAAGAAGATCGGACTCTACCCAGATGAGAGCAGCTACTACAGCATTCCCGTTAATGTACCCATCGTCCTGGATGCTGACTTTGAGCCGGGCGAGACCCTCGACATCGGGATCGCAGTCCACTGGATCGATGATACCAATGCTCCATATGCCTGGATACTGGACGGCGTTCCCAACAACGCGGCCATGAGCGACTCCATCGAGATGGACCTCGAGTTCAACATCTTCCAGACCTGAAGCGAAGTGAGGATCTCCAGTTCGAAACCATTTCTCATTTTTTACTTCAAGCTTAAATGATGGATCGAGAAAGAACGGAAACGTCGAACGCATGAAGCAGCAGGGGTTTGAAAATGAGGCGAAAATTTGTACTGAACGCCACTATCAAGGTCGTGCTCATTCTAATCTGCACTATCCTTTTGATCCCCTGCCTGGTGAACATCTTTCCCCCTATAGCCGGTGCTGACTCGTCCTATGTGGTCATAGGAGGGAGCATGATCCCTACCCTGAATCCTGGTGATGTGATCCTCGTCAAGGAAGTGGATCCCGAAGCCATCGAGATCGGGGACATCGTGACCGTGGATGACGGCAGCAAGGTGTACACCCATCGTGTGGTTGATAAACGGGTCTCTGATGATGCATTCCTGTTCCAACTGAAAGGCGACGCCAATGATGGTCCTGACCCCATCTACGTGGATGAGGGGATGGTTGTCGGGAAGTACCAGACGAACATACCGACCGGTTTCGTGCAGACCTGGTTCGGATACCTGCTTCTCATCTTCTTTCCCGTAATGATCCTGGCTACCCACCAGGCGATCAAGATCTATCGAATATATAGTAACAAGTCCAGACGTAGAGGGCTCGAGTTCATCGTCATCAAGGGGCGGAGGAAAACCAAGATCGAGATCGTGGACACCATCACCGTGCTGCTGTTGGTGGTGATACTCGTCGGGAACTTTCAACTTCTGCTCCCGTATCTGGCCCTGGGAGGCTAGGGGTGTTTCAATGATTCTTTGTGAAGATCAAATTGAAGGAATGAGGGGGATATCATCATGAGAAAGGATTGGAAGCTTTTCACTATACCCGTGGTGATCATCGCACTGATGCTGCTCTTCGCCACCTACTACGC
>DATKXF010000162.1:0-15833 GCA_035529155.1 Methanomassiliicoccales archaeon
TTGACAAATAACTGTCCGCTCGCAGGGTCACCGATGATCTTCTCGATCAACACGTCCTGCGCTTCCACAAACTCTCTGAAGGAGCGGAATCCAAGCTTTTTCTCCGAGAATGAGGGCTGGAGTCTAAGCAGGTCTTCTTTAAGGGTGGACATGAGGACCGGCTCTTCGGATGACCTTCCTCTGATGTACCGGATGAGGATATCCTTCGCCTCGTCCCACTCGTAGTCGATTTCCTCTTCCACCTTCTTGCCGAAGTCGCCCATAAGCTCCTCGATGGACTTGAACTCGTTGCAGTTGTCCTTGATCGTCTTGCCAACGGTCTGCTCGAATCCTATGACCACGGCGTGCTTCCCCCTCTGCTGTATCCTGCGGATCAGATGAATGAAGTCCGTGTCCCCGGAACCTATGATGAACTTCGTGATCGTGGAGAAGTACTGCATGTCCTCCATGGCGTCCATGCTCATCCTGAGGTCAGCCGCGTTCTTTCCCCTGGCCGTCATGTTTGGCAGGTGGATCAGCTCAAAACCGAACTCCATAAGCTCGTTCACGTAGGATCTATTTGGCTCCCTGGACCAGTCGGCGTACGCCTTCTTGATGCAGAGGTTGCCCTTGTTGGCGGAGAAATCCATGATGTGATCTATTCTAAGTGGTTTGGAAAGGCTTGGAAAGTAATCACTCGCCGATATGGCGAGATTCTCGAAATCAAGGTAAATGGCGATGTTGTCCTCGCTCATGGTCTTGACTTATGTGAAATTGCCATTAATAGTTATGCGATGGCCGAAGGACTTTGAGAGCGCTCTTTGCAGATCTCATCATATCAGTTCATCCGAAGCATCGTGCAAGATCAGTACATTGGATTCCGAAATTCGTCATTAATGGACGGAAACTGTACGATTGAACCTTGGTAGTTGGCAATTATTATTAAATAACTGAGAATTTCAAGCCTCGGTGATAAACCATGCCTAACATTGTATATTCCTCAGGCGGGGAAGAGCTTCTTGACAAAGCCAAGGCACTGTGGGAGAAACTGAACCAACTTCACGCTACCACCTCACCCAATTTCGAGGGATACTATGCTGGACAGACCTGGAAAAAGAGAAAAGGAGAGATAATCAGGTCATCTAGGAAAGGCGGGGTCAGGGTGGACCTTGCCTACGCCGGAAAGGATCGACAGCTCGTGGGGTTCTGCATATCCCATGTCACCAAGGAGAATGAGGGTGAGCTTGACTCCATCTATGTTGAGGAGGAGTTCAGGAACAGCGGAATGGGGGACAGGCTGATGATAGGTGCCCTCAACTGGTTCCATTACCAGGGCGTCTCCAATATGAAGATCGCAGTGACGACCGGCAACGAGTCGGTGATCCAATTCTACGAGAGGCATGGATTTTCCCCTAGGATCATCGTTCTGGAGAATCCTACCCTGGAGTCTACGGCGTGTCCGGCAAACGGCGCCTGAAAGCGTTTTCTAAAACAATTTCCACATTATTTCTTGATGAATATTTGCAGTCATGACCCGCTCGAAGGCATGAATGGGTAGACCTAGGAAAAGAAAGAGGTGACCGAGGATTCCAACATGCAATCCATCATTTCGTACTATAGGAGAAGAAAAAAGACCCAAGGGCCCTGGAATCTGAAAAGTACGCTGCAAGACCGCTCATCGTACAGACCACTTAGGGGGATACGGTCGAAACGAGGATGGGGCACGCAGCCATCATCCATCAGGACCTTGGATTCAGAGATGCGCGATTCGACCCGCCTAGAGGTCGATTCACTATCGTTAATATCGACTCTACCTTAAGAAAGTAACGGTGTTACCCACATGGTGTATCTTGTAGCCATAGGTCATTCATCAACCTACTGGTGATCACCAGAGGCATTTGGTATGGTCATGGCTATGAAACTAGTCATCTCTGCAATTGCCGCCGTCCTGGTGGTAATAATCGTTGTGCTGGCAATGATCCCTCCCGGGACCGACGAGGGAGACGACGAGAACGAGACCAGCGACCGTCTGGATTCCATCCCGTCCACCAAGCAGAAGATTTACCCCGACATGGACGAGCTTCCTCCCGTGCTTCACAATGACTCGTGGAAGAGCCCAGTTCCACTGGAAGAGCCCATCAACACCGCCGGCCTGGAGGATTCACCCTTCATCACTCCAGATGGTCAAATGTTCTTTTTCTTCTTCACCCCGGATATCGATAAGGAGCCACAGGAGCAGCTGATCGACGGTGTCACAGGGATCTGGTGGTGTCAGCTCATAAACGGTAGTTGGACGGAACCCGAACGTATCATTCTGAGCGAAGATGTATCCCTGGATGGGGCGGAGTGGGTCAGCGGCGACGAGATGTGGTTCGCCTCGGTGAGGGTGGGCAATTATCGCGAGATCGACATCTACACCGCCCAGCTCATCGGAGATGAGTGGACCAATGTGGAGAACGCCGGCACGCTTCTCAACGAGAACTACGACATTGACGAGTTCCACTTTTCGCCCGACGGCAACAGGATCTACTTCGGCTGGATCTGCTGCGATCCGTACGGAGACAAGGACATCTATTATCTCGAGAAAGAGAACGGGAGCTGGGGCTCACCCGTTCTCGTGGAGGGAGTGAACTCCGACCAAGACGAGGATCAGCCCTTCATAACGCCCGATGGCAATGAGATGTGGTTCACCGGCCAGAGCAGGCTGGGGTATCCTGGACCTTCCGTGTTCCGATCCAAGTGGAACGGCACGGGATGGGGCGAACCGGATGAGATCATTTCGCAATTCGCAGGAGAGCCCAGCCTGGACGCGGAGGGGAACATCTACTTCGTCCACCACTATTTCGACATGACCACAGGGATAATCGAGGCTGACATCTACGTCGCGTACAAGATATGAAGCGATGAACCTCCCTTTGATCAAGGTCGAGCGGAATCCAATCCTTCCCGTTCGGTCCAAAGGACCAGAAATATTTATCGTGGATAGGTTCCCAATTGATACTCAGGGATTGCATTGGTCAAGAAGATCGTTTTAGAGATAGCCCAATTCAGACTGCGTGCTGGCGTTTCGGAAAAGGACTTCCTCAAAGTATCCGATCAGCTTCAGAAGGACTACCTGGTCAAGCAAAAGGGCTACGTCGACAGGGAGCTGGTGAAAAGGGAGGACGGCCTCTGGTCCGACGTATTTCACTGGAGCAGCATGGAGGACGCTAAGCGGGTTGGGGAGAACATCATGACTGCAGACGCAGCCCAGAACTTCCTGAAGATGCTCGACCCGGACAGCGTTGTGGTAATGTACTTTGAGCAGGTGCAGGTCTACGGGAAGTGAGGCGGTTATTCAATCCGAGATTACCCGCGTGTCCACGGTTTCCGCCTTCGCCTCTTCCTCCTTCATTCTTTTCAACAATGATAGGAGGATGATGCCGATGGCGATCAGCATCAGCCCATACAATGAGGAATGTCTACGGCTCGAAACCCCACAGAAAGCCTTATGGTGGCTCTAGAAGAATGATATGATGATGCTTATCAGGAATCCTCAACATCTTCTGGTGATAGGGGTGTTCAGCCTGCTTTCAGCGGCCCTGATTGGACTGGTCACGGGGGAGAACCCGATCCTCAATTTCCTGGAAGGCTTACTTCTGGGAATATCCGTTGCCTTGAACCTTGCCTACCTGATCATATCGAGGAATGTCAGGAACAGGGCGTAGATACTTTTCAAGACTGCTTCTCTGCTCGTCGCTCATATTGGTTTGGCGATGACGAAGTCATGTAAGAGTTCTACCGATACACGTTCCTGAGACTCCATCTCCTCCGTACCGCCCTGGGGAGGGACAATTTATTAACCGGTAAGAAGGATTGGAACAATCATGGAATTCTTCGAGATGAGAATGGAGGTCCGTCACGACTGCCCGTTCTCCAACATCTCCGCCAAGTTCCCTGAAGTGACCATCCGCGTATGGTGCAACACCAGGACCCATATCATAGAGCTGTGGGGCGGCTCGGATGAAGAACTGGAGGCCATGCTGAGGGAACCCAAATTGGTGGGGGAGGATCACATAGCCTTTCCCTCAGATAGGTCTTTGAGAATAGTGTCAAGAGGGTGTGATTGCGGTAGCTATCCTGGCGTTTCCGAGATCATTGATGAGCACGAATGCTGGTATCTGGAGCCGTCGCTCATCAAAGGGGGGTGGGAGCAGTATAGGGTCTTCTCCTACGGAAAGGAAAACCTGAATCTCATCGTAAATGAGATCCAGGCTGAAGGTGGTGAGGTGAAGGTGCTCTCCCTCAAGCAGCTTGTCTATGGACTGCCGGATCCATTCCTCCCCTCATCCAGTATACTGGCCGGTCTCACCGACAGGCAGATCTCCACGCTCGCCGAGGCATTCTGCCATGGGTACTTCGAGGAACCATCCCAGGTGAGTGCAGACAATCTCGCGAATAGGATGGGCGTTTCTCGCTCGACGTTCTCAGAGCACCTGAGAAAGGCGGAGCGGAAGCTTCTCGCGAACCTCTATCCCGTTATCCGCATGGCGGTCTGCGACTGTCAGTCTGGGTTGTGTTCATCCAAGTGAGATTGGATCCTGCAACATCTTATTGGCATCCGGTCCTCAGATGAAGTCCCATCATCTGGAGGAATTGCGGAAAAAGAAAAGGAAAGGGGCTCAGAGGATCGCCCCTTTTTCTCATTTCGGATTTTTTATCAGGTCAGATATCGACCTTGCTCTCGCCCTCGGAATTCCACATTTCCTTCAGTGCGTCAAAGCTCGCCCTGGTCGAAAGGATGTCAGGCTTTCCCGGATCTGGGTTCTTTATATCCCTTCCGTCCACGGAGACGCCGCAGATGCCGAACCACTCCTCGTCCCACCAGCCGCCTGGGAATGCGTCATTCTTCGCAGCAGATGGATCGTGCTCGTAAACCAGGCCGATCTTGTACCACTCGTCGATCCACTCGAACACGAACCCTCCTTGACACACATCCGTGTTGTTCATTATGCTGTCATCATGACCCTGCCAGTGTGCTTCGATGTATTTCGAAGTGTTTTCGGCGTTGTTGGACTGCAGCACCGCATTCCCACTCCCGTCTCTCGTGGAAGCGGGAGGACCGAACTCGGTGATGAGCAGAGGCTTTTCGCTGTAGGTCTTGTGCTTCTCAAAGAGGAAGTCGAATCCTGTGCTGATGGTTCCCCTGTAGCTGTTCACTCCCCACACATCCAAGTTGGTCATGATGCCGTCGTGCAGGTGAATGGGCGCGATACCACCGCCCGATTCGCTCTCGTCCTGTAGCGCGATCAGAGTCATCTTGTCCGCACTCAGGTTCTTGATGTGGCCAACAATGTCGTTGTAGTTCTTCCAGAAATACTCGTCATTGAGGACATCCCCCCCATTCACCTCGTTTCCAATGCACCATCCCAGCACGGCAGGGTGGTCCTTTCCCTCGGCGAGAATGGCCTTCCACTGCTGCATGACCTCCTGGGCGTCCCAGGTTGCGGGGTCGTAGTTCTGGATATCTGTCTTGGTGGTGTACACCGAAGGAATGACATACAATCCGTTCTCGTGGAGGGTGTCGTAGAAGTCGGTGTGCTTGATCAGCGCTCTATGAGGATCGCCCCACTGCCATGCAGTGATGGCGTATGTCTTTACCGTGTTGGCGCCCATCTCCTTGAGCCTGGGTATATCCCTCTTGTAGATCGTCTGCCAGTATGGCTGGAACCAATCTCCGTAAGGGCAGTATGAATTGTCGCTTCCTATGGGTCCGGGAGCATAGTTGACCCCTTTCACCAGGAACTCCTCGCCGTTCACGTTGATCTTGTAGCCGTCGATCTCGACCGCCGTGGTATCTGGCATCGTCGAGGACATGATGGAAGAGAATATCTTAGGAAGCAAGCGTCCGGCGCTGTTCGTGACGAAGATTCTCTTCCCGTGGATGAGGATATCGACGCGTTCCGCGGTACTGCCCTCACCGGCGAGATCCTCGTGCTGGACAAGCTTTCCATAGGCGTTGTACTGCCAGACCTGCATCAGCCACTGGTACTCTGCATCGTCCGAAACGTTCTGGCTGAAGGTGGCCAAGGTCACTCTCCCCCCCTCTGCATCCAGAGTCGAGAAGAAGTTGAACTCCCCCCGCTTGGACGTCGTTTCCTCCCAGAGCAGCGTTCCGTTCTGGGCCTCATAAGCAGCCAGGAAGAATTCGTCAGCGGTCACTCCGCTGGTGTACAGCCTCCCTTTGGAGATACCGATATCGCTTATCGAATCGTCCCTGGAGCTTTCGTGACTCCACAAAAGAGTGCCATTCGCCCCGTACGATCTAAGGATGCTTCTGAAGTCGCCAGCATCATCGTTGGCGATGCCGGCTACGAAGAGGGAGTCATCATCCACGACGATCTCACTGGCCTTCGCGTCCCAACCGCCTCGGTTGTAGATGTCCTCCCAGAGCACTTCACCATCGCAGGGGCTATAAGCACGCAGGAAGAGTTCCTTGATGCCCGTGCCGTTCTCGACATAGCCGACGGCGTAGATACCACCCGAAGTCGCTTTGATATCCAGCGCGGCGTTCTCACCTCCTCCATTGCCGTAGGCGTCAAACCAAACCATTTCTCCGGTCTGGGCGTCGTACGCGACCACCAGGAAGAGATCTTGCCCCGTTTCTGTCCGCCCTTGTCCTGCAGCGAAAACCATACCGTCGCTTACAGCAACTGAATTTCCCTCAGCGAACCCTCCGCCAAGGTCTACGACATCGTTCCATAGCATCCCTCCGGTAATGGCGTTGAAGGCAGTCACCAGCATGAGCTTCTCTCCTCCCACCGTCTCTCCAAAGCCTGTTGCCCCGAGTATCTCGCCTTCCACAGCGACGGAGGATGCGGCATTGATCCCTGCCCCCAGATCAAGGTGGCTGCTCCACAAGCTTTCTCCGGATATTGCGCTGAGGGCTCTCACCGTGAAGGTCTCCTCTCCGCTTCTCATTCCCTTTGCGGCTTCGAAGATCATCGCGTGTCCCTCAGTCAAATCCATGACCCTGTCATAGCCCCCCTGGTCTGATGGATCCAGCCAGATGATCTCAAGTGGCTCGTCCTCCACATCATTGTAGTAGAGTACCGTGATGATGGTACCGAGCAGGAGCGCCGTTACTATGAAAGCTACGGCAACTCTTGATAAACCGATTTCCTCATCATTGCTTCCCATAATGAGACGGGTGAAGGTCTCAGGGATATTCAATATATCGAAATTTATTAATATTCAACTAATTTAAAAAAGGGGAATCTGAACTGGCCTGTCAGAAATTGAGATTTCCGCCTCAAGAATGACAATGAAATCCGCCTTCTTTATATCCTATATCCCCATCTTCCTCCTTCCTTCCACTTAGGGAGAGGACGCATTTTCATAATTAACTGGGAGGTAGGTGGATGCCCGAAAGCGAAGAGGATTACTTCATTAACAGAACTCATGAGCTGCTATCGTACTTTGACCAGGTATTCGGTGGAATGAGCCCGACTCTTGCACAATACTTCGAGGGTTCGGAACTGGAAACCTTCAGAGAGAGTGCAAGATTAGATTTCGAGACGTTGATCCCCAAGATGCCCTATCTGGGCGGAGGGGAGGACATCCATGAAGGGAACATGTTGGCCTGTGTGCAGATGCTCTCGCTCATTCGTGTCATGGACGAACAGGGGATGAACGAGCGCAAGATCGGAAAGATCGTCTACGAGTGCTTCGAAGGCTCGTTCAACGCCATGCCAGAGCCCTACAAGGAGGGCTTCCGTTCAACCTTCTTCACCGAGGAGACCATGGATCAGTGGAAGAAGACCTCTCAGTTATCTCAGATGAGGGAATTTCCAGATGGCTGGGTCTTTGAAGTGGTGGATGGAGACCAGCAGAAGTTCGATTACGGTATCAATTACCTGGAGTGCGCGGTCTTCAAGCTCTTCAAGAAGCTTGGAGCGGAGAGGTTCATGCCCTACATCTGCCTCGGCGATTACGCCATGTTCGGAGCGTTCGATGTGGGTCTGTGCAGAACCAAGACCATCGGAAATGGTGCCGATCTCTGTGACTTCAGGTTCAAGGATGGTGGCAATACCCCACGGGGTTGGCCCCCTGATGACCTTGAGGAGTTCCAGGGCACCACGAGATAGCCCCATGATAAAAGGAGCATGCGGCTTACATTGATCGTCTTATAAGTTGCATAGGACGACGCCTTGTGCCGATCCTATCTCCGGAAAAAAACAAAAGGCGGACATCCAATAATCTCCTCATGGTCCACGAACCCTCGAGAGGCGAGATTCTCGTCGCCAATTTTGTCCTGAAGACATTCTTGCGGCCGACATACTCCAGATTCGTCAGAGACTTAGGACTCGCTGGAAACGAGTATGTGATGGATTTCGGCTCTGGCCCCGGTGTAATGTCGAGGATGATCGCCATCCGATTGAGGAATGGCCATCTCACATGCGTGGACGCTTCCCACAATTGGATCGAGGTCGCTAGGAATAATCTGGACGGACTTGAAAATGTCGATCTGAGGCTGGGCAACATATCCGATATCAGCTTCCCTTCCGGGTTCGATATCGTCGTAATTCACTACGTTCTTCATGATGTGCCGCGAAATCAGAGAGAATCGATGGTCAAGGCTCTGGCAAGCAACCTTGAAGTTGAGGGGAGGATAGTCATCATGGAACCTACCAAGGATTCTCACGGGATGCCGGCCGCAGAGATCACGGAACTGATGCAATCGGCAGGGTTGATCGAGATCAACAGCCTAATGCGGAGATCGAGCTACAGCGGCGTTTTCGGCTTTCCGAGCGATCATTCTTCCTAGGGGGTACATCTTCAATGGGATTGGATCAATCCCAGTTTATTGGACATTCATAGGACGGACCTCAGGAGCATCACATTACCCCTCCGTTCATTTCGGGGTTCCAAAGACAAGGATTATAAGGTCCCCATAAGAATTCTAACCAGCTTCGATTTGAAAGGAATTTTACAATTTCGGGGGTTCGAAAGTTGTCAAGAAGCAGGTTAATCTCAGCATTTCTTGTTGCATTGCTGATCATCTCAGGTCTTCTGGTTGCGAGCAATCCAACATGGGCGGAGGATCTGATCGATGAGGATAATATAATGATCGATGGGGACCAGGAATTCGCCCAGATGGCGTCCTCGGAGGGCTGGCCCGGGAACGGGACTGAGGGTAATCCATACATCATCCAGGGTTACAGCATAGACGCCCAGGAGATCGGCAGCTGCATCACCATCAGCAACACGACCGTTCACTTCCTGATCCGCGACAGCCTTCTTCTCAACGCTGGACCCTTGAGAGATGATCCTGGTTGCGGTATCATTTTCCAGAACGTGACAAACGGAACAATAGACAGGATCGAATGCCAAGCCTGTGAGTTCGCAGGTATTTGGATCAACGCCTCAGTGGGAATCGGTGTGTCAAACAGCTCCTGCTCTGGCAGCATTATGTACGGTGTATTGGTGACCGATTCGCCAGACTGCACCGTTTTCGGATCTGAGTGTGACGATACCTACATGGGTATATTTCTGGTCGATTCGGACAACTGCACTCTCGAACGCAATTACTGCTATGATGACGAGGGGGTCGGCATCATGATCGAATACTCCGACAATGTTGTCGTGGTGGAGAATGATCTGGCCGGAAGTGGGGTGAATCTCGGACTGTTCTTCTCGGACCACTGTCTGATCGGGAATAACACCATCGAACGGGGGGAAGTAGGCATCAACTTGAAGAACAGCCTCTACGCCACCCTGGGGGGCAACGTGATGACCGACTGCTCACTAAGTCTGCTCGGCAACTCAGAAGACCGTATGGTTGAGTCCTACATAACGCAGGAGATCAACGACTGCACGGTGAACGGTCTCCCGGTCCTTTTCATAAAGAACACTGATTTCGGGAATGCGAGCGTCCCAAGTGACGTGGGGCAGATCATCGTGGCCAATGTCACCAATATATCCATCTCGGACATCGACATCACTGACACCTCTGTGGCGGTGATCGTCGCCTACTCCTCATCGGTCTACATTCACGACAGCTCATTCTCCGATTCCTCTATCGGCATCGATATGGACCATGTGTCGGACAGCATGGTCTACGACTGCGAGTTCCACGACCTGAACAACGGCGTGGATCTCTTCTGGTCCCGTGACTGCGTGGTGACCAAGAACAACTTCACTAGGAACAATAACGTCGGCATCTATCTCGAGGGGTCCAGCGGGATCGATATCAATGACAATTTATGCTCAAGGAACAAGTACGGCATTTACCTGACGAACAATGCTACTGACAATCATATCGCAGACAATCTGTGCTCAAGGAACTCCGAAGACGGCATCTACATGTGGGGATCGCCCAACAATCTGGTCGAGAACAATACAGTCGAATTCAATCGAATGAATGGGATTTCCTGCTGGCCCTATTCTGACGGTAATGTTGTGGTAAAGAATCTTCTCCTTGACAATGAGGGATACTCGTTCTACGCCCTCTCTGCTGATGACCTGGTAATCAGCGACAATGAGATGTCAGGAAGCGAGTATGGAATATTCCTGTACTCTTCCAGCAGGGCAGAGGTGATGAACAACACCATCTGGAATGTCCGTGAAGGCATCCACCTGCTACGCTCCTCTAACGATGTGATCGGAGGGAACGACATGTCTGGATGTTCCATGGTCATCGACGGCGAGATTATGGAGTACTTCAACACCCACAGCATGCCGGTGAACAACACGGTCAACGGTCTTCCTCTGGTATACATAGCGAACCAGGACATGGAGGGACAGACCTTCACCTCAGAGGTAGGAGAGCTCATACTCGCCAATGTAACTGGTCTAAGAGTTGGACCATTGTATATCCAGAACGGGACAGCGGGAATCGTAATGGGATTCTGCAACGATACCTGGATCTTCGACACCGGACTCTTCCTCAACGAGTTCGGGATATTCATGATGGGCTGCGAAGGATGCGGTGTATTCCACTGCGACATCTCCGGCAATGCCGTGGGCATAGCAATGGAGCAGAGCAACCAGAGCTCGATTGTGGCCAACCTCTTCGTCCAGAATGAGGGGTATGCCATCGATGTTGATGGATCGTCTGGGGATCTGTTCTGGGCCAACGCCTTCAGGGGGAACAACGGCGCCACCGAGGAGTACAGCAGCGATCATGTTCAGGCTCATGTCCTTCATTCTAGCGGGATCTGGAGCATTTCGGGCTACGGCAATCACTGGAGCGACTGGACCTACCCAGATCAGAACGGCGATGGAATAGTGGATCTGCCCTATATCATCGACAACAACACTGGAATCGAGGACATTACCCCGCTCAGCGGCATGGTGGGCCCTCCAGCATATCCCAGGATAACCGGCACGGGAGATTCCTACGTACAGCTGGCCTGGCAACCGACCAATTACAGCCTCTGGTTCCCCCTAGATCACTACGCAATCTACCGACAGGAGGGATCTGGAGGGTCGAAGTACATCGCCAAGCTGAGCCCAGGGACCTTCTCCTTCAACGACACCACCGTGAACAACCTCACCGAGTACAGCTACTACATCCTCGCGGTCAACAAGTTCAGCACCTCCGCCATGGACTGGCCTCTCCAGGTCTTCGTGCCCAGCGAACGCAACTGCCTGGTCACTGGAGTGGTGAGGGACGAGTCTTTTGTTCCGATAGAGGGAGCGAGGGTGGCAACCGAGAACGGGGCGGTCACGGAGACAGATGATCAGGGACACTTCAGGCTGATCGTTGAGAAAGGGACTAGGACCTTCGGGATCACCAAGCAGGGGTACGATCTGGACACCATGAAGCTCGATATTCGGGGAGACCAGGCTGATATCGGTACGGTCATTCTCCATGAGTCACAGGCCGAAAACGAATACTTGTTCATTGCATTGTTGGGTGTGATCGCAACCTTTGTCGGAATCGCTGTGGTAATGACTTGGGTCCGGGGGAGGGATTGAACCCTCCCCCCCGAAAACATATAATGCCGTCCGCCGACAATATATCCCTCATGGAAGGGAAGAAAGCTGTAGGGAAGGTGACCCACTACTTTGACAGGGTCGGCGTGGCGGTTGTAGAGCTTTCAGACCATCTCCGCATTGGAGAGAGGATCCTCATCGAAGGAGGCACCACACGCATAGAGCAGGTGGTGGACAGCATGCAGATAGAGCATGATCCCATCACGGAAGCCAAGCCAGGTGACGCCATCGGCCTCAAGGTGTTGGAAAGGGTTAGAGAGGGGGACAGCATCTACCGAATGGCCTGAAATTCCCCCACCGGTTTTAACCGAAGATTAACACTTCGTCGGGAACTGGCTTGCTCCACATCACAATAAACCATGGCGCTCAGGGTAAGCACTCACCTCCCCTGAGTTCCTCCGGTTTGGGCTTATTCGAAAGGGTATGCCCCCCGCTTGAGAATTCACTCCTTGCGCTCAGGTGAGTATAGGCCCCTTTCTCCTCGATCTCAGCCATTCGGACTCGGTTGTAGGTAACGGTCGCGATCTTCAATTCCATGGTTCTTCTCTGAATATCTGCGTTGGATATCATTCTATCACAGTTTGGCTAAAAACATACTCCAGCCTAAGGTTTGTACCGCCCTGCGACGGCATCCTTTACGCAACAGTATGGAAAAATGCAAGGAGGCCAGAGGAAGGGACACCGTCCTGTGGCGGTACAATTATTATGTCATTGATTCCTATTCGATTATCATGTCCCGATACGAGATGAGGATGGCCGTGAGGCACGATTGTCCCTTCTGCGAAATCTCCTCCAGGTATCCCAATGCCACCTTCAGGGTATGGGACAACTTCCGTACTGTAATCGTCGAGATCAACGGCCTTGGACCCGAGGAAATGAAGTTCATACGGACCGAGCCCATATTCTCCTTTGATTCCAATATAGTCCAGGAGAGCGAGGGATCTGTCCGCTTCCTCGTCAACGACTCTCGATTCGTGGGAACTACCATCTCCCAGATGATCAAGGAAAACGACTGCTGGTACCTGGTACCCGATGAGATAAGGGGCGGATGGGAGCACCACACCATATTCTCCAACTCTAGGGAGAACCTTCAGAAGCTGGTCGAGGACATCAAGTCGGCGGGGGGCGAGGCCAGGGTCTCCTCCATCCATCCTCTGGTCACCAAGGGTCAATGGGAGCCGATACTCCCTATATCCAGCATACTCGCTGGCCTCACAAAGAAGCAGATCAGGGCCATCTCGGCCGCGGTGGAAATGGGGTACTTCGAGGAACCATCACAGATCAGCGCGGACGACCTTGCGAGGACAATAGGCATATCCCGTTCCACCTTCTCCGAGCACCTGAGAAAGGCTTAGAGGAAGATACTGACCAACGTTTTCTCCTGGATCAGGGTAGATTCCGACGAGTTTACCTTCCGTCCATGAACATGTGGACCGAGGACGCCTTGAACAGAAGGTAGACCTCCTTGCCCGGCTCGAGCCCGAGGTTCTCTATCGATTGCCTGGTGATGAACACCACCAGCGGTATCCCGATATCCACCGTGACCTCGTGGAAGATGCCCCTGTCCAATATGGAGATCACCCTGCCATGGTAGTTGTTCCTGGCGCTGCTCTCGATCTCCATGTTGGCCAGGATGATGTCCTCCGGGCGGATGGTCACCGTCACTTCGCCTTCAAGCGGGCTGGTGGAGTGTATGTCCACCCCATCTATCGTGACCCTGGATACGTCACCCTCCCTCCTTGCCGTCGCCTTGAACACGTTGCCAGTGCCAACGAAATCGGCCACAAAGCGGGAGCTGGGTTTCCGCATGATGTCTCCCGGGGTGCCCACCTGCTCGATGGTACCGTCCCTCATCACCGCGACCTTGTCCCCTAGAATGACCGCCTCCTCCTGATCGTGGGTGACGTGGATCACGATGCCACCGTACTGGTTGTGAATATCCTTGACAATGTTCCTCAAACCTGCTGAGGTCTGGCGATCCAGTCCTGCGTAGGGTTCGTCAAGCAGGAGAACGTCCGGTCTGAGCACCAGGGCCCTGGCCATTGCCACTCTCTGCTGCTCCCCCCCGCTGAGAGTGAGGGGATGACGGTCCAATAGATGATCGACGCCCACTGCACTTGCCATCTCCTCCACCTTCTCCTTAATGCCCTCTACCTTCCTCACCCTCAGACCGTAGGCGATGTTCTCCCTGACCCTCATGTGCGGGAACAGCACGTAGTCCTGGTAAACGAAGCCGAAGTTCCTCTCGTTGGGCGGCAGATCGGTGAAATCCCGCCCATTGAACTCCACCCTTCCCGCGTCCGGCTGATGGAAGCCCGCCAGCACCTCGAGGAGCAGCGTCTTTCCTGAACCAGTAGGGCCCAGAATGACGAAGTACTCGTCCTTCTGGATCTCGAGGCTGATATCCTTGAGGCTGAACTCGGTCCAGCTCTTGCCTATTCCATCAATCCTTAGCATAGATACCGATCTTCCTGGTCAGTGTTCTGATCACTATGAACGCGGTGAGGCTCACCAGCAGGAGCAGGGCGGCGACGGGTCTTGCGGCAAGCAGCCCGTGGGAGGTGAACATCTCATATATGTAGACTGGGGCGGAGAGCGGGAAGTAGGCGATGATGACAACGGCACCGAACTCGCTGATGGCCCTGGCCCACGCCATCAGGCCGCCCGATATCAGGTTCCTCTTGACGAGGGGGAGCGAGATGGTGGTGAAGACGGTCCTCCTTCCAGCCCCGAGGCTCATGGCCACCTTCTCAAGCCGCGGATCGACCGCCTCGAACCCCTCCCTGACCTGGTTTACCACGAAGGGGATGCTCACGAACATCATCGCAACCACGATGCCCGGGAAGGCATCGACGAAATTGATGCCCAGAAGGCCCAGCGGCTCACCGATGCTCCCGTGCCTGCCGAACACCACCAGGAGGGCTATTCCAGCGACCGTATGGGGAACTACCATAGGAAGGTCGACCACTCCCTCCACCAGCTGCTTGGCCGGGAAGGTCCTTCTGGCCAGAACATACGATAGAGGGATTCCGAGCAATAGTCCGATAGCGGTCGCCACCAGCGCCGCGCTTATGCTAACGCCTATGGCGGAGATGGCCTGCGGATCGCTCACCGCCCTGTCCAGATCCGGGATCGCAGAGTAAAGAAGCTCTGATATTGGCAGCAGCACGAAGACGATCAGTAGCATACCGATGATCGAGAAAATTATGAAGGTCAGCCCCTTCTCCTCCCTGTGCCAGAAGAGGAACACCGCCACGATGGACAGGGCTATAACGATCACAAGAGCCCACCATGCTTCCAGGAAGTACAGCACTATCAGCATTGGAGCGAGCACCAGTATGACCGTCGTGGGGGTGACCTTCAGATCCAGTCTATCATCCTCCATCAGGTTTGTTCTACCACCAGGTCCTGGAGTTCAGAGGGCATGCCAGAGAGGTTGTCCGTCAGCGGAGGCACTATGGGCGGTTGACCCAGGGCCTCCATCACATCCTGTCCTTCCTGTGTCAGTAGTAGCTCCATGAACGCGATCGCCATCTCGCTGTTCTTGACGGTGACGGGAATAGTGATCCCGTACACGATCGGTGTTCCCACCTGAACATCGCCGCTGGCCAAGGTTATGCTCACCTTTCCATAGTCATCTATATAGTCCGTGCTGCTCAGATCGATGGCCTCAGGAAGCCCGAGGAAGTCCACGCCCTCATGCTGGGACGCCACGCTCTGATAGATGTACAGGTAGTCGATCTCACCTGCTTCCAGCGCGGACATCAGGTCCACCTCGGCGCTCCTGACCATGATCTTGCTTGTGTCGATGTTCAGGTTCGCGGTTTCGGGTACAGTGATGTTGTACCCGTTGGCCGTGATTGCGGAATGAGCTT
>DATKXF010000163.1:0-4538 GCA_035529155.1 Methanomassiliicoccales archaeon
CAAACGGTGACATCGAACACACAGCGGCCGATGGAAACGGTCCAGTGAACGCCCTTGATAGGGCGTTGAGGAAGGCCCTGGAGCGGTTCTATCCGGTGCTGAAAGAGGTCCGTCTCATGGACTACAAGGTCAGAGTCATCGACGCCAAGGACGCGACGGCTGCAAAGGTTCGGGTGCTGATCCGTTCCACCGATGGCCGTGACTCCTGGACGACCGTGGGCGTTTCCACCAACATCATCGAGGCGAGCCTAATGGCCCTGATCGACAGTATCGAATACATACTCCTCAGAAGTGGGCGGTAGGGGGTCTCGACAGGGCAGCGTTTATCTATCGATAGAGTCATTGAATACTGGGGGTTCAAATGGCCTACTCGGTTGAGATCATTACCACGGAGGAAAAGGATTGTCTCTTTGACCTCTATGGAGACCGCTTTCTCTACACGGCCAAGTCGGAGATATACGGCACCTGCATCAAGCTTCTGACAGACAAGGAATACATCAAGAACAGATGGGAGGATAACTTCTACACCATGAGTGAGAACCTCCGTTCTCACGGTAGAATCATCGTCCTGGACAACGAGGGAGAGGAATCCAAGGTGAAATATGATCCCATGACCAACACCGCTTTTCTTTTCAACTTCGACTACTATGGATGGATAAAGAGCATCGCACTGGCCATAGCCGGGGATATTCTGGAAGATAACCACCACATCTATTCTGTGCACGGGGCCATGGTGGACATTGGAGGGAAGGGAGTTTCTTTGATCGCTCCATCCAAGACGGGGAAGACTACCCACGCTTGGGGCTTGCTTCGCGAGGAGGAAGCCCGCCTCATAACCGATGACTGGTACTTTGTCAGGTTATCCAGCAGGAGACCGCTGGCTTTTGGTTCGGAGAAGAACTGCTACATCGATGCCGACATAGGGAAGATATGGAGCGACTTCCAGGGTCTGGTGGATAAGGCCCAGTTCGATGCCCAGGAAAGGGCGGTGGTGAACGTAAGATGGGTAACCGGCCCAGGAAGCGTTATTCCTATGACCACCATCTACAACATCATCCTTCTCAAGAGAGACAAGAATGACAGCAGGGTGATAATTGAGATGACCCCTGAGGAAGCTCTAGATTATCTGGAGAGTCACGATTTCTGCAACCCACACCAGCTGGTCAGGAACAAGCGGAAGAAGGGTCTAAGGAAGAGATTCTTCCGTAGGCTGCTGGAGAAATGCGACATCCACATGGTCAACACCGTACTCAGCCCTGAGGAGACGCAGTCGGCCATCAGGAGGGAAGCGTTGAAGATGGAGTAGAAATCGACATAGATTTCTACTATTGTCTCGAATTAGAAGAGGGGAGATAGAATGGATGATGACATTCTTGAAAAGGGAGCGATCCTCCAGAGGGACAGGGAGACCTTCGCAATTGCGCCGCATATACCGGGGGGAATCGTGAGCCCTGAGCAGCTCAGGAAGATCGCCGATGTCGCCGAGAAGTACAACGCCAAGGCTATGAAAATTACCTCTGCAGAGAGGATTGCTATCGTGGGCATAGACCCTGATGACATTGACGGTGCCTGGAGTGATCTTTGCATGGATCCAGGAGCTGCCATTGGCCTATGCGTCCGTAGCGTGAGGATCTGCCCAGGGACGACCTTCTGCAAGAGGGGTATGCAGGACTCAGTGGGTGTCGGGTTGAAACTGGATGAGAAGTACCACGGCATGGAGATGCCGCAGAAGCTCAAGATGGCGGTATCTGGATGCCCCAACTGCTGCGCCGAGTCAAAGGTCCGTGACATTGGCCTGATGGGGACCAAGAACGGTTGGAAGGTTTTCGTTGGCGGCTCGGCTTCTGGTAGAGCTAGAATAGGCGATCAGATCGCGGAAGATCTCTCGGACGAGGAGGCCATGAAACTCGTGGACCGGATCACCGATTTCTACAGGGGAAGTGGAGAGAAGAAACGTCTTGGCCGGTTCATAGAAACCTTGGGGCTTGAGGAGTTCAAGAAGGCTGTTCTCTAAGTTTCACTGAAATGAATTCTCTCCAGATGGATTGGTTTAGCAAGTTTGGTATACAGGTCAACTCATCCATGATCGATATAGAGGATAAAGTGGAGAACTCAAAATGAAAGTCCTGATTACACTCATGGGTCCAAGCAACTGGGGGCTGTTCAACTCTCTTTGGGGAATGATCCGCTTCCACGGTTTCGTGCCTGATACGATATACATCTTAGGAAGGGAACGGGACAAGCGGGACTTCGAGACCGTCAGGAAGATGATGATACCCCTCCTCAAAGAGTACGGATCCAAGGCTGACGTGTCCTATGAGGTGGTGGAGGGAGGGAGTGTAGAGGATGTCTTCGACAAGGTCAAGAAGATGGTGGGCGAGGAGAGGAGAAAGGGGAACGAGCTCGCCCTGGATGTGACTCCAGGTCGAAAAGCGGCGGTACTGGGCTCGCTGCTTGCGGGATGGGAGGAGGGAAAGTTAGGTCTCTTCGACCATATCTTCTACCTTTACATCGAATCATTGCGTAATGCATCCCGCCCTTTCATACTGATCCCCATTTCCATTCAGCACTGCCACGATATCGCAAAGGAGAACAGGGGGTCGCCTGACGTTGCTTGAGGCTTCAAAGAACTTCATAATGGCTGTTCTGAACGAAGCTGTGATTCACGGTAGAACTCGAATCACGGTACGGTCGGATCTCCTAGACATGGAAATTCTGAAATTGGATCTGGAAGCGGGCAGGATCACCTGGATCGCGGAACCAAGGGACTTCGATCCGGTCGTCTCGGATATCAAGATGAAGCTTGGGAATCACTGGCTGGAGGATGATTTGCCAGGCTTCTATGACCTAAAGGACGCCTTCCACAGCTCGCTCATGGTCAGGCCATCTGAGTTCAAGCAACTCATCGAGGAGATGAAGGGCATCGAGGAACGAAAAATGGACCCGTATCGCTTCCCGAGACAGATGCTGCTTGCCATGGACACGAACATCGCCTACAATAGACTCTTCTCAAGAATGACGCTTCTGGACGAGATGTGCCGGAAGGGCGGACTTGATTCCTCCCTAATACCTATCCTGATACCATCGCTGGTGGAGGAGGAGATATCCAACTCAATCGGAGCCAAGTACAGTTCGAGGGACATTGACATCATCGAAAAGGCACTTGGGAAGAAACTGCCCGGCAACCTGATCAACTGCCTTGGAAAAAGGGGACGCAGGGCAGCAAACGCCCAGGCAGAGATCAAGATCATTGAGGAGAGATATGGCTCGATAAGCGTGTCTGGCGGTAAATTCAAGGAGGATAAGGAAGAGCGGGACAGGGACATCGTAATGAGCGTAGCCGAGTATTGCAGGGCCCAGGACAATGACGTGCTCTTCGTCACTGCCGACGATAAGGCGAGGGCGCACTGCAGGGCTTTCAGGATCCCTTCTCGAGGTCTAACCTATCCACATATTCTGCCTGAGAGCATGGATTTCGATCCCTGGCTGCTTGTGGAGCTGCTCTACGATCTATCAATCAATTTCGCGATAATCTCCTTGAAGGGACTGGGTATAAGGTTCCAGGGAACCTGGGCTGGAAAATCCATCGAAGAGTATTCGAAGGAGAGGATGTGCTTCTCAGTTGAAGGGGGGTCCGATATTTCAAGAGACATCAAAAAGGATCATGATGTTCTGTGCAAGATCAGTCAAGCAGTTGACCTTAGGCATATCATTTAGATCCATTCTTCACAATTGTACGAAGAACTAATAGATACCTTTTTCGAAGATTAGAGAATAGTTATTTTTAGACAAATTGAAACGAAGCATCGTCCCCAAATAAGACCTTATCTCGTCAAGTAATAAGTGTGAGGAGCCCCCGAAAAACTAGTGGTGGGGAAGTTGGAGAAGGTCCACGGGGACTCCCCACAATGCTTAATGCGAACCCCCTTAAAATATATTTTTACTATAATCAACATTTAACGAAGTCGGGAAATCCTTTATCAGGATATCATATTCGATAATCGAAAGCGAATTCCTGATAATACATAGTTTGATTTTGAGTTTCGAAGGGGTTTGGTGAGACTCGAATTGGTCTCTTAGTTGATAGGGGCAAACGAACAGGACAATGCCGATAATCCTTGAATTATTTTCAGAATGATAATCGATATTTGTCGAATCTATTCGTATCAAATATCCAAACCGAAAGCTTCGGCGGACTCTTCCATGGCCGATGGTAGCACCAGTGGCAGACCAATGTAAAGAATGCATACCAGCACATGCAGAAGATGACAATAAGGATCTAGTTTTGGGATCTCGAGGGCGGGATCGCCGCAGAGTGAACCCCATAATTTCCCTAGAGAATATTTTTCCATTCATTTTTTTCAAACCCACTTGTTCAAGAAATACTAGGTTAATAACAATGAACTGGAACATATCCAGGAATAAAATAATTAATGAAAATAGAGTAACGTTATGTTTCTGGCTATTCTCCTTATTTTGGTGAATATAAGGATTGAAGTTTGTGGCATACATATTAGATCATAACTAATATGCTGGAA
>DATKXF010000164.1:0-3420 GCA_035529155.1 Methanomassiliicoccales archaeon
GCGTAAATCGTACAAATTATTGTGAAATATGTAGTTTACGGCATTGAACTCACTTACGGGAAGACGATATCACCTGAAAGCTTATTGGGTTAAATAACATTGTTTGGACTTGCCATGGTGGACCTTGTCCCGGCGAGGTTGAATCCAAATAATATGAGTACCAAAATAGAGTGATAGAAATATGAGAAGATCCGAAATGAGAAGAGACTGGATGACTGGCGATTGGGTCATCATTTCCCCCCTGAGATCAAAGAGACCGCTTCCCAGGATAGTCGAGACGAGCGTTCCTCAGAATTCAGACGAAATGTGTCCATTCTGTCCGGGTCACGAAGACATGACGCCTCCTGAGGTATGGTCAAACCGCGACAGTGGTGAACCCAACACACCCGGGTGGAAGGTCAGATCATTTCCGAATATGTATCCAGCACTCTCAGGAGGAGGTTGTGATGGAAGTAAAGGTGACTGCATCCACACCCTCATGAGGGGATGTGGTGTCCACGAGGTGATCGTTGACTGCCCCGAACACGATCTTCAACCAGCTACCATGTCCCAGGAGCAATTGGAGCTCATGCTTCTCTCCTACCAGCAAAGATATTTGGAGAATTCGAAGCGGGATCGAATAAGTTATGTTCAGATATTCAGGAACCACGGTCGAGAGGCCGGGCGATCGATAGACCACCCCCATTCCCAGCTTGTGGCAACCCCTATCATTCCCACCGCGGTGAAAGAAGAGATCCGCCTGGCAAGAGTTTTCTTCGAAGAGACTGGAGATAGTCTGTTCGATCGAGCTCTTGAGAGGGAGATCGATGAGGGGATCAGAATTGTCATCGATTCGGAGAATATGGTGGTAGTCTGCCCATTCGCATCAAGGTCCCCATACGAAATGTACCTACTTCAGAAACTGCGTTCACCATCATTCGAATCATCCTCCAGGGAAACGATCCACGAGCTGACCATCGTGCTGAAAGAGGTACTTGAAAGGCTGTTCGATCTGCTGGAAGATCCCCCTTTCAACATCTTCATACACAGTGCACCCTGTGATGGTGGCGATTATCACTTCTTCCGATGGCACATCCACATAATCCCACGGCTCATCGGGCAAGGAGGGTTTGAGATGGGAACTGGGATGTGCATCAATCCGGTACCCCCAGAAAGAGCCGCTCAGATGCTCAGAAAGGGGCGGTCGGCCCGATCTTCAATCTGAGAAATAGATGAGGGCAGCCCTCTTGGTTAAGCTTTTTGTGAGGTACATTATCTCCCTCACCCTAATGGATATCTGGACCACCGAGAGAAAAGATTCCTCTGTGACATCGCTTGATGTGGAGAACTCGCCCATACTATCAGCTAGCTCCGCTTCCATTGCCCTTACCTGTTCCCTTAGCTCATCCTTGTAATCGAATGCTCCCTTCCCATCCCCGGAGACAATGGCCTCTTTGGCCTTGGAAAGCATAATGGCTCCCTCTCTCAGATCGATCACAAGTTGCATTCTCAACTTCTCAGCGTCGCCCAGTACCGGGCTCCGGTCTACAATCTTCTTTTCAAGGTATTCTGCTGGATATTGGAGATCATTCGGATTGATCCCATAGGAACGGCATACGATCTGCACAACGCCATACAGCGCGTCCCCGATAATCTCCAGCATGTTAGCTGAGCTCCATTTGAAGTTGATATCGACGAAATCCTTGGCTGGAGATCTACATCGAGAAAGGTTGCGGAAGATCTGGAGTGAAAGTCTATTCACATCCTCTTTTTCTATGGCATACAACATCCGCATCAGATGTATGCATCGGATGGGGTTCGTGTCGCAGTCATTCACCAGATCAGCGGCCAAATTCTCTGCTTCAATTAACTTATCGAAAAGGAGAGGTATAAATAGTCCCGGATCGTAGGCCGCGACGGGCCTGTTCTCGAAGGATATGGAATTTCTTTCAGCACGAACCATTAGATTCTCATCAAGAAATCTCAAGATGTTTCTTATCTCTCCAATATTGATGTCAGATAGTCCCTCCTGGATTATGGTGAAGTTGTCCGCACCCCTAATGTAGGCTGAGAGCATGTGGTAGATCAACTCCTCCTGGGATGCACCCTCTATATTCTTGGTCAGAACCTTTCTGCTTTGTTTTGGACTGATGATGAGCTGATCGCCCACCTCGAACATCTCGATCTCCTTTTCTTTCTGTTGCGCCTCGCTCCAATTATTTATCCATCTCTTTGGGAGGTAAAGAGAGTAGCCTCCTGAACCAGCTCGAGAGATTTTCTTCACAGACCTGATGCCATCCTCTTCTACCATGCAATTCCCCCTAGGACTTCTCACAGAAGTAGAACATCGCGATCTCTTTAGCGAGTTCCTCAATCGACTCCCCAATAGCAATAATGCATTGTCCGACATCCATCATGTTGAGAAGTGCCATCCTCACTCTCCTTTCTGATGACATAAAGGCGTCCTGTGCGGTCGTATTCAAATTCTCTACCAGGGATTTGTTGAATTCCGATAGTTCATGCATTATCTGGTATGACTCAGCCCCCTTTCTTTCGAGGATGTGGTCCATGACATCTCTGAGCTTGACCTCACATTCTTCCAGCATGGAAAGGATCACCCTTCTCATATCCTCGAAGGCCTGGCTTCCGGAGAAGTTCTCCATGAGAATATCTTTCTCGATGACATCCGTTGGGAAAAGCAATTGTTCCTCGTCCATTCCGTAGAAGCGGCAAACACTACGAGCGATCCCATAGATCCCATCACCTAGCTTCTCCAGCAGATCGGTGGTCAGCACAACGAAGAAAAGGTCTGCAAATGAATTGAACCGCAGCTCCATCCTCGAAGCGCGGCGGAATATCTGCATCGACATTCTGTCTACGTCCTCTTCTTCCAGCGTTCGCATCATCTTGAGGAGGTGAATCGCCCTCGTTGGGTTCTCGTCAAAGTGTTCCAGAAGTTCCTTGGCAAGCCTAAGAGATTCCTGGATTTTCTCCAAAAGAAGGCGCTGCATCTGAGATATCGTTGGCGATTCCAGGCTCACTTTGAAGCTTCTTCCATAGGCGATTCGGTCCTCAGAAATATCAAGTATCATCTTCTCGTCCAGGAGTCTCATGAAGCTCCTTGCTGCGGACATCTGCTTATCCGAGAACTCCTTGCTCTTCAGGTCAGCCGATTCGTATCCACGCACATAAGTGCAGAGCAGGAACTGACGAATTTCATCATCCGTTCCTCCGTTAAGGGATAATGACTTGCTGCTGTTCTTCCTCACTGGTGAGATGATCAGGTGATCATCCAGTTCAAGAAGGTCTACCTTCCTCTCTTGTAACTGATCCTCGTTCCAGTTGTCCACCCACTTCTTGGGTAGATAGAGGGAAAAGGCTCCCTTTCCTGAACGAGTGACTCGCTTCCTGCTTTTGGTAGGCATATTGACTTGGCTTCCC
>DATKXF010000165.1:0-11678 GCA_035529155.1 Methanomassiliicoccales archaeon
GGACCGAACTATTCTACTTCTTCGAGTGGCTGAGAGGTCTAGAATCCACGGCTATTCTCATTTCAGAAGCGTCAACAGAAAAGATCCTTGAAGGATCCTACGACGAGGGTTATCTCTCAGACGGGGTGATCGCTCTGAAGATGCAGGAGGTAAGAGAGGTGGAGACCCAGCGGAGGATCCGCTGCGTGAAGATGAGGGAAACAAACCATGATCCCTCTTTCTTCTCTTTGCTCTTCAACGGAGGAAAGTTCCAGGTGACCAAGGTTATAAGCGAGTGACCTCGGTGTTTAGATGTCTCGATTCGAGTGTCCTAGGTGCGGAGCCGGTGTCAGACCTGACGATATCCAATGCGGGAGATGTGGTGAGACCCTAAAGGAAACACGTGTCCTGGGTGAATTCGGAGAGGCTCCAAAGATCACACTGGAAAGCGTCTTTGACCAGAAAGAAACCCCGGTCCGCCTGAACGACTCTGAGTATATAACCGTCTCAAGGATGCGAAAGCTTCTCGAAAGGAGGGAGCAGGAACTCGTCCGCCGTGAGAAGGAACTCAACGAGCGAGAGAACGAACTCCTCTTGTCCCTGGAGGAGATTGAGAACGATACACTAGCCCTCGAAAGGACCATGGAGCGGCTAGAGAGCGAGGAAACATCGTTGGCCGAGAAGGAGAAGGCGTTCAGAGAGCGTGAGAGCGACCTGGAGCATATTTCCAACAACCTCTCACAGTGGAGAGAGGTTTTGGATCGTTTCGGCAAGCTGATGGAAGGGGATGATCTGACCCCTGGGGACATTGAAAAACTCATCCAGATACAGGAGAACTTCCAGCAGGTCCTGGATAGGGAGCGCGAGCGGCTAAGATCGGAGCTGAAGGAGGAGCTCTCTGACGAAATGGAGACTCTGACCCTAAAAGAGGAGCAGTTCCGGGTGACAGAATCCACCCTAATGCAGAAGGCGATCGATCTCAGGAACATGCTCAGAGATCGAGACCTGGGGGGCGATCAGGACAAAGGTCTCAGCGATCGAAAGGATATTGATGAGCTGATGGAGAATACTTTCAGCGAACTCAACAACCAGATCGGTATCGGGATCAAGGGAGAGGTCAATGAGGGTTTCATCC
Organism: Methanomassiliicoccales archaeon; assembly: GCA_035529155.1. Classification (GTDB taxonomy): domain Archaea; phylum Thermoplasmatota; class Thermoplasmata; order Methanomassiliicoccales; family JAAEEP01; genus JAAEEP01. The sequence continues at coordinate 1,115 of DATKXF010000165.1, forward strand.
CCACTCATATCGAGCGGCTCGATCGCATTCTTAAGGGAGGCATACCACGGGGACACATCATCCTCGTGAACGGAACGGTCGGCTCGATGAAATCGTCACTCGCCTATCACATCCTGCACCACTGTGCCGCTATTGACGGAATTCGGGGAATGTACTTTTCACTGGAGCAGAATAGGGCCTCGATCCTCAGGCAGATGGAGCGTCTTGGCTTCTCCCGACAGGAGTCAAGAGAGAATCTGATTGTGGTGGATATGGTGGATCTGCGAAAAGCAATGGCAGGTGAAGAAGGCGACTGGCGCAGCATTCTCATGAAGTATGTCCAGAATGTCAAGAAGGCCAAAGACTTCGACCTTTTCGTCCTTGATTCGCTCGAGTCGTTCAAAGCCATGTCCGAGTTCGTTTTTTCCCGGGAAGACCTTGCAGAACTGTTCGATTGGTTCCGTGAGATGGAACTCACCACTTTTCTGGTATCCGACAAGGCTACCAACGAGTTGCTGAATAGCAGTCAGGGAGAGCTCTACCTGTCCGATGGAGCCATAGAGCTTATGATGCATGAGTACAGAGACAGGATCCAGCGTTGGTTGAGGGTACCCAAGATGAGGGGTGTTGATGTCGATCAAAGATACTTCTCTTTCATGTTTGATGGGAGGACCTTCCAGCTGCATTCACCACTAGCCTTGAGCTTTGAATAGGGTCCATTTCTCAGGGGCCAGTCCTTTAAGAAAGAATTAAGTAGCTACAAGCCTCTTAACAGCTCAGCCACTCAACACTATCACTTGGGAGGAGATAGATCTGCAGATTGAAAGGCTTCGAACCTACATCCAGAATTTTGATGAGAATCTGCAGGGAGGCATTCCAAAGGGGCAGGTTGTGCTGCTTACAGGCACCCCGGGCACCATGAAGTCATCCCTTGCCTACAGTATACTCTATCATAATGCACTAGAGAATCGTGTACCCAGCGTTTTCATGACCCTTGAGCAGTCAAGAGAGAACCTGCTCCAGCAGATGGCAACCATGGGGATGGATGACGAGAGGGCAAAGGAGTATGTCCATGTTCTGGACCTGGGGCTCATCAGGAAGAGTCTGACCCAGCTGAGTGCTAAGGGCACATGGCTCCAGGTTTTCAAGATGTATGCCGACAGCCTCAGACACAGCCTGGCGTATGAGATCCTGGTCGTCGATTCACTCGACGTCCTAGAGATGGCCGCCCAGATGAACGAAAGTCGGAGGTCCGAGCTTTTTTATCTCTTTGAATGGCTGAGAAATCTAGGTGTGACTTCCTTCCTTGTTTCAGAGAATCAGCCCGATAGGATGTTCGAGCAGAAGTATGATGAGGGCTATCTCGCGGATGGTGTGATCAGCCTCAAGCTGCAGGAGATCGGCGAAACCGACATACAGCGCAGGATAAGAGCGGTCAAGCTTAGGAGCACCAACCACAAGACAGGGTATTTCTCGTTGCTGTTCAACGACGGTAAGTTCAGCGCGACCCAGGTCATTAGCGAGTAAGTTAAGCCAATAGAGAGCACCAATCAAAGCTAATACTCAGGGCCGATCCATTCACCGTTTGGGTACCAGCCATACAGAAAGATCGTTCCAAGGAAACAACTTATTCCTAGCACTATCACCTCGGTGAATTCTTCAATGTCTGGGTATGGGGTAAAGGATGTCGTGATAAGTATAAGCAACCCAGCGATGGCAAGCAACCAGGGACCTGATCTCAAGATCAACCTGGTTAGTCTTTTCAAGGACGATCTTGTGGAGTTGGATAACCATTTCCACTTGCCCCCCTGGAAGATGAAGATCAAGGCCCCGGATAGGAACAGGAATATCCACTCAGTGGGGGAGGTGAGCTCCGCCCACAAACCGAATATGAAGTAGTTCTCATAGTGATCTGGAATGTAGGCACCCATCAGCGGGAAGAACCAGGAAACTGGATCAAGCCACATCGCATCAAGGAGCTGATGTGATAATATGCCAGTTGCCAGTCCTGCGAAAAGAATTCCGTACCGGCTCCGGTACAGGGCAAGAGCGCCTACGAGGACAACTCCGACTACAAAGAGCCCGTGAAAGAAAATCCTTCCATTGTCTATGGAATCACTGAACAGAAGATGACCGATGGGCTTGTCGATTATGTCGGGAAGGATGGACCCGAGAGCCACCGCAAAGACCAACCACTCGTCCTTTAACCATGCGTAAAGCAACAGGCCGATCGCCAGGCCAATGAACAAATGGCAGAGGATAAGCAATGGGATAGCCTACCACAAAACTTTGATTTTAGCTTTGCTCAATGATGACAGGAGTCTGATAACGATTACCAGGTGCGAGATATTGACGATCCCTGACCCAGATGATTTTGACCTACCAGATTCCCGAAAAGATTAATATACGCTAGTCATTCTCGGCTTACAGGTAAGGGCTCATGGTCTAGTGGTTATGACGTCGCCCTCACACATCGCCCAGGCGATTGGGAACGGCGAAGCTCCCCGGTTCGAATCCGGGTGAGCCCACTTCTACGAATTAGGGATTTTTTCTTTATCCTACTTGAATTATATAAAAAACTAATGGAAAATATCATTAGGAACATACTTCCAAATCATATCCGCAGGGGGGCATATGACTTCCGGTACAGGTTTAGAGATCCCATCCCACTTAAATTGGATGAGGAGGCGAGCGCTGGAGGATCCCGAAGAATTCTGGGGAAAGGTTGCTGAGAATATACACTGGTTCAAACCATGGGACAGGGTTTTCAAATGGGAATATCCTGAATTCAGCTGGTTTCCAGGAGCGGAGACGAACATTTCCTACAACTGTCTGGATTATCATCTATCCAAAGGGAGGGGCAATCGGGCAGCGATCATCTGGGAGAGTGGAGAGGGAGAACAGACCCAGGTCATAACCTACAATCAGCTCCACTACCGGGTGGAGCGATTCGCCGCTGCTCTCCGGGCAATGGGGGTGAACAAGGGCGACAGGGTGACCATCTACATGCCGATGATCCCGGAAGCCGCCATCGCAATGCTGGCGACCACGAGGATCGGAGCGGTGCATTCCGTGGTATTTGGTGGATACGGGTACGGTGCCCTGGCAGACAGGATAATTGACGCGGAATCCCGCATCGTGATAACCTCGGACGTGGGTTACCGTAAGGGAAAGCCAGTATCCCTGAAGCGTACAGTGGATCAGGCTCTAGCCGTTGCCAAGTGCGTCGAGAAGGTCGTGGTCCTGGAGAGGGAAGGTGGCGCCGAAATGGTCGAGGGAAGGGACATCACGTGGGATCAGGCACTTGATCTCGGCCGTGGGGAATCTGGCAAGGCGATACCGGTTGACGCAAACCATCTGGCCTTCATCCTCTACACCTCTGGAACCATGTCCAAACCCAAGGGAACAGTTCAACCGCACGGCTCCTATCAGGTCTGGATAACAGCGATGGCCAAATGGGTCTACGATATGAAGCCTGAAGATGTCTGGTGGTCAACCTCGGACGTGGGTTGGATCGTTGGTCACTCTTATGTTGTCTACGCGCCATTGCTCATCGGTTGCTCCACCATAATGTACGAGGGAGTTCCCACCCATCCCTCTCCTGACATCTGGTGGGATATTATTGAGAGGAATCGTGTGACCCAGTTGTGGATCTCGCCAACCGGTGTGAGGGCGCTAATGCAGGAGGGAATAGAATACCCAAGAAAACATGATCTTTCTTCCCTGCGACTGGTGCTGTGTGCGGGGGAAGTCCTCAACCCTCCCGCATACGAGTGGCTTCACAAGGACGTTCTAGATGGTCGAGTACCTGTGATAGACCACATGTGGCAGACAGAAAGCAGTGGCCCGATGGTGGGTAACCCCTATGGAATTTGCATGCTCCCAATCAAATCGGGAGCGGCGACTATACCACTTCCAGGCATCGACGCTGATGTAGTGGACGAAGAGGGTAAGTCTCTCCCACCCGGGAGCAAGGGGAACTTCGTGGTCCGCAAGCCCTTTCCAGGACTTACCCCGACCCTGTGGAGGGATCACGAAAGATATCTGGCATTCTACTGGAATACCATCCCTGGTGTATACTACACTGGCGATTCCGCCATCATCGATGAGGATGGCTATGTATGGTTCCAGGGACGGGCCGACGAGGTGATCAAGATTTCTGCCCATAGGATAGGGACCATAGAGATCGAGAGCGCTCTATTGGCCCACCCAAAGGTAGCCGAGACCGCAGTGGTCGGCGAACCGGATGAGCTGAGGGGAGAGGTCGCAGCGGCATTCGTGGTACTCAATCCAGGCGAGAGCGGCAGTGAGGAACTGGCCCAAGAATTGAGGACGCTGGTAAGGGACATGCTGGGGCCCATAGTCATCGTTGGCCACCTGTACTTCGTGACCAAGGTTCCCAAGACCCGGAGCGGCAAGATCATGAGGAGGATTCTCAAATCGCTTATGGCTGACAAACCGCTGGGGGATTATACCACCATCGAGGATCCCTCCGCTATTGAAGAGGCGAAGGAAGCGATCAAGACCCTGCAATGATACAAGTCCAGTGAATTTTCATCAAGGAAATGACCTTTGATTCCTCGGATCCTTGAAGGCATAAATTCACTGGATCGGACTCAAGAGAATGTGGGGCTTGAGTCCCAAGAGCAAGAGAAAGTAATGAGGTCAGAGCAGCGTCTTCGGAAACCTGGATTCAACTCCTCACATATTTGACTATGTTCCTCTTAGAGTGCTGGCTATACCTCGAAATTGCCCTTTTCAGGGCATATCAAGGACTTCTGATACTGGCTGAGTCTCTTCATTGCGGCATGCCTTACGAAAGGGATAACCAGACAGGTGCTTACGATTGTCCTCGATGTCTGATAACGCCGGAAGATGGTATTAAGGTCTGGAAGGTGAATGAATAATGAACGGTAAAAAAGAAATATGGGTCGAGGAAGATTTCATCAAGCCGAATTATGGATTGTTGGGATAAAAATGCCACGAAAGACCATCTATGCTTTCATTCGATTGGTGTGGGATGAATATAACCCAAAGACCAGAAGATATAGAAATGTATGGTGGGAGGATCTAACGAAGATAGACTTGGAGGGATGAAGGGGAGTGATATGACAAAAAGACACGCATCGTTGGTTTTGTCTCCCCGGCCGAGCACGGTCAAACTATTGGAGTCAGAGCGGTACTACCTGTGTCAGTTGTTGAGAGACACAGACTACGGGCGCAGCGACGTCATGGATTTTCTCAAGGAGAAATACATCGATTTCAGGTCCTCTACACAGTTGAAAGAGGACCTCATACACAAGTTCGGCGGGATCGCACAGAGAGAAAACTGGGTAAATAAGGAGGGATGAATGATGGATAAGAAGCCTTGGGAGCCATTCAAGCCGATCATGGTGACGGTAAAGGTTCACAGGTCGATACCTCTAGAGCTCTCGGATAAGATCGCGGCTAAGGCCCAGGAATTTCTTACAAACGAACTACTGCCAATGATCGAATAAACCCTTTCCCCTTTCCTTCTTATTTTCTTCATTTTCTGTATCGTTACTCAGGGAGTTTTGTGTGCGTTGTGACTTCTTGAGCGGGTTTTTGGGGTGGGGATGAGGGTGAATCCTTTCGTCATGTTCCCACCAAGGTGGTGGTCACCACATACCTCCTTGTCGTTCTCGAAGATCATTTCCTTTCACCCCCTCGCCCACGCTTCTTCCGGGAGTTTGTCGTAGATCGTTCTCTCCAACGCATGGTGCTCCTTGCACCCCGCTACCGCACTCTCAAGGATCTTCTCCGTGTTGAGTGTCCAGGTGAAGGTCCTCCAGTCTGCGCCAGTGAACAAGCAGTAAGTGTCCGAATGCCCCCTCATGAAGCCCGCGTCCTCGAGTATGTAGAACAGGTCCCTCTCCTTCTGCAAGAGATGATTATCTAACGCCGTGCTCGAATACCCGAAGAAATTGAGGACCGTCAACGCCGTCTGCTCCGCCGCGCTCATGCTCACATCCATCTCGTGCGCGATAGCCCTGGCGAACGTCTCAAAATCGATGATCTGGTTCATTCTTCCACCTAGGTGGCGATATACTCAATATAACTATTAGTAAAATTACTAAAAGTTATACTCCAGATAACGTCCAGTTCTATAATGAATCATGAGGTCCACGATTCAAAGGAACGGCGCGTTGACGCTTTGGGAGGGTGTTCTTCAACGGCCCTTTGAGATAGGTTGATGCCTGTGAGGCCATTCATCCCTCAGAATCGATTTAAACGGTCTTCTTGAGGACGTGCTGAATTCAGCACAGGGTTGGAACATGGAAGAACTCACTAACCTCATCGGTATCTCTCATGACGGTTTGACAGATATGACGGATGTATGAGACGCCTTCATCAACCCCAAGGGATATAGGAAGGTGTTTAGATCGCCCATTTGCTTCCCAACTTCCCAAAGCTGCCCAAAAACATTTTGGGAAGATAATCGGAATGACTGGCTATCCCCAAGAAAGGCTGTTTCCCAATTTCCCAAAATCATAAAGAATATTGAAAAATAAGAAGGTAAAAGGTTTCAGCATCCTTCGGGTTCTGCCCTGGTGAGGGCATTTTTTCGTTTGTCCAGTTTCCTAATGGTCACATATTTGACTATAGGGTTAAATATTGGAGAAGTGATGATTTCCCCCGTGAAGCTAGACTGTCGTATCGAGATTTCATATATCGACCCAGAAACCTACACCTCCCTGGTCAATCACGATCTGCGCAAGCAGATTCTCAAGACCCTTTATGGTCTTACGTTCTATGGGCCTATCTCCAAGCAGCAGCTGGCGGACAATATTGGACTTGGATATCATCAGCTGGTTTACCAGCTAAACAACCATCTCGCTGACTTCTGGTGCGTGGCAGAGGAGCAGAAGGTAAGGGGCACCAGAAAGGAGCTCATCAAGCCAGCCAATAGGCATGCTGTCTACATAACCCTAGGTCGTGAGAAGGGCATCCATATGGTGGATCCAATAGCCAATCTCTTCGGTCCCCTTTGCGAAGTGGGCATCAGGTGCGACTCCTGTTCAAGGGATGAAGCGGACAATTGCCTGAGATTCCTGGCAGAGAATCCACAGTTCGATTTCGAGGTCGAGGAGGCCGATAGCGCACTTCTGGAGGCGAACGGCATAAGACCTCCCTTTAGGCCTTTGGATCTGGCAATACTTGCGGCATTGAGGGGCATAGCATCCGACCAGCGGTTTCTTTTGAGCATCCCGTGCGCCAGCTGTGCTTTCCTGCGAAGGACAATTCAGATAGAGGGCATTGAGTAGTCTTCACATTGCATGATGGTTCCAGGGTAAATCATATATGTCCCTCTCTTCTTCCAGTGCTCATGAGCTTCCGAGACACCGGAGCATCTCATCCGACTTCGCCTACTCGTTTCATCATCTTGGGAGGATTCCTTGGAGCAGGGAAAACCACCCTTGCCGTCAACCTTGGAAGGTATCTGAGAGAGAAGTACGATAGATCAGTTGCCATAATCACCAATGATCAAGGAGATGTGCTGGTTGACACCGAGTTCACCAAAGACGCTGGCTTCGATGTTAAGGAAGTACTAGGCGGTTGTTTTTGCGCCAACTTCGACGAGTTTGTGAAAAACGCGAGAACACTCGTCCAGATGAGCCGTCCAGATGTGATAATCGCCGAGCCTATCGGGACCTCGACAAATATTCTTGCCACAGTGGTCGCTCCTCTCCGGACCCTCTATCCAGACGAATTCGAGGTAGCCCCCCTCATGGTGGTGGTGGACGGGAACCAGGCACTGCATCTCTTGAATGGCGGATCAGAGGAGAAGGTGAAATTGATCCCATCACACCAAATCAGGGAAGCAGAGGTTGTGATCATCTCAAAGATGGATAAGATTCCAGATGATGCGGAGAAATCCGTGCTCGAATCGCTTGAACAGCACCTTGACGGCGTGGATCTGATCCCATATTCATCGATCACGGGGCAGAACCTTGAGCGAATAGCGGATCTCATCGTCTCCGAGAGGAAGAGCATCAAGCTCCCTACAGGGGTGGAGAACAGTCAGTTTGCGGGGGAGAAGGCAAGTCTTGGATGGTACAGCAGTGTTTCTAAAGTGAAACCGCAAGGCAAGGCGGACATCTACGATATCGTCACCTCCATAATGAGGCATACAAGCTCGGCCTTCGATTCCATGGACATCGCGCATGTCAAAGTGGTGATCCACTCCTCCCAGATCGCTGTGAAGGTCAGCCTTGTGGGAGACTCCATGCAGGTAGATGGTCTCAAGGGTTCCAGATATCTTACTGAAGAAGCCGAGCTGGTTCTGAACGCCAGGGTGATCTCGCCTCCCGAGAGATTGAGTCAGGTATTCAGAGATGCAGTGGAAGCACTCAGTACTGACTTTGACCTCATTATCTCCGACCTCAGTGAGAGGTGTTTCAAACCAAAACCAGAAGCACCTTCATACTTTTTCAAGAACATATGATTTGAATTATGGAGAGAACTGTACATTCTTCGCCTACGAATATATGGAATTTCCTCGAAATTACGCGGTTATACCGCTGAAAAGACGAAATTCGAGGAAATACTTATATTCCATTACTTAATAATAAATACGGTTTCTGATGGGAGGAAAAGGTCTCGATGGATGAGATGAATAGGAGGATACTCCGGTTACTTAGGACCGATGGTAAGATGACCTATCGTGAGGTAGCTCAGAAGCTCAAGCGCTCTCCTTCCACCGTCAGGGATAGGATCGGACGCATGGAGATGGATGGTGTAATACTGGGCTACGTTGCCCTTGTCAACGCTGAGCAAATGGGCATACACACCGAGGCCGTCATCCTGGCGAACATGGAAGACCACGTCCGGTTCAAAGATCTCCTGGAGCTGAAGAAGGTCAATGGCATCCTCGAAGTGCTTTTTGTGACCGGGGAAAAGAATGTCATGATCAGGATTCAGGCTCCGGACAACCGAACACTTGAGGAGACCATTGCCGAGAAGATACTCCCCATTGGCCTTAAGGAAATGGACCTCAAAGTGGTTCTGGAATCAGTAATGCGTTTTCCCGAGGTCGACCTTGCCGATTAGATCATAGTCTTATCGTAGTAGCCGCCGAAAGGTCTGCTGCTGGCCGGGACGATTTTATTGAACTTGCGCCAATCTACTTTCACCGACACACCGAATGTGTCTTCGAAGTTGACTATCAGTCGTTCGATCTCCTTCCTGTCACTGAGGTTAACATCCTTGAGGGAGGCGCCCGGTGCAAGTTGCTGAGGCCTCACATCGCCCATGATATACATTCTTCCGCCATGCATCCCAGCACCGATATGCTGGCCGATTATGGGTCTATCCGAAATTTCCAGACCGAGTACCAGTATGGTGCCCCCAGCCATATATTCGCCCAGGTAGTCCCCTACTCTCCCGCCAATTATGATTGAGGGGCCGGAGCCCTTGAACTCCTTCAAGTGAATTCCAGTACGATATCCCGCACTGTCTTTGATAAGGATCTCACCTCCCCTGGCAGCGAGCCCGGTGACATCACTCACACTACCATGAACGATAATTCTCCCGGAATTCATGGTGTTCCCTGTAAGGTCCTGACCATTGCCAAATACCTCGATATCGGTTCCGTTCAGAAGAGCCCCCAAGTTGTTTCCAGGTGTTCCGTAGACTTCTATTCTGAGATATTCTCTTGAGGCCGTTGCACCGATGTAGCGCTGTCCAAGGACTCCCTCCACACGGATGAGCTTCCTTCCAGCCGCCATCTCGTCCTTGATCATCTGGTTGAGGACGTGATAATCAAGGGGATGACCAAGGCCATCCCTTCCGTCGGCTCTTATGGTCACCTCGTCCTTGGTCACCACCATGGGGCCGCTGTTGCCATTTTTCTTGAGATCATGATTCATGAGATTACCCCCATCCCTCGCCCACATGCTTGATCCCCATCACTTCCGCTATCTTAGGATTGGGACCGAAATATCTCAGGCGGTCTCTGTTTCCGACCAGACTCTCAATGGAATCGATCCCCATCGCGCCCAGTACCTCCCTCAGTTCCTCGTTCCAGGCCCTGAACAGGTTCACCACGTTCATGGCGGCGATCTTTGGATCAAGCCTCGATGAAAGTTCTACCCTCTGAGTCGCAATTCCCCATGCGCAGATGCCCATGTGGCAGTGCTGGCATACCATGCATCCCATGGCTATCATGGTTGCTGTGCAAACGCTTGCCACATCCGCACCCAGCGCGATTATCTTGATCATGTCTGCAGAAGACCTTATCGAACCGCTGGCACAGAGGGTCACCTTGTTCCTGAGCCTTTCTTCCGTGAGCTTCTGGTCAACTGTGGCTATTGCCACCTCAATAGGAATACCTGCGTGGTCCCTGATGACCCGAGGAGCCGAACCTGTTCCACCCCTGAATCCGTCGATGGTGATGAAGTCCGCACCGGTTCTGACAATTCCTGATGCTATTGCCCCGATATTATGCACTGCGGCCACCTTGACGCCTACGGGCGTCATGTAATCGGTAGCTTCCTTCAGTACGGAAATGAGCTGCTGGAGATCCTCAATCGAATATATGTCGTGATGTGGATAGGGAGAAAGG